>DUSC01000088.1 GCA_012842935.1 Hyphomicrobiales bacterium
ACCCAGATCTACACGCATGTTCTCGAGGAGCGCCTGGTGCGGCTGGTCAACGACCACCATCCGCTTGCCGATTAGGCGCCGCGTCGCTATGTGAGGTCGGATTTCGGGCCGTGGGCATTGCCGCCCACCCCGCTCCGTCGATGCGCATGCCGCGCCTGGTCCGATCGAACATGTACAACTACCTCGATTTCGAAAAGCCCGTCGCCGATCTCGAGGGCAAGATCATCGAGCTGAAGAAGCTTGCGGAGAACGGCGAGGCCGTCGACGTCGGCGACGAGATCGCTCGCCTGGAAAAGCGGTCGAAGGAAGCGCTCCGCGAGATATATCGGGCGCTGACGCCCTGGCAGAAGGCCCAGGTAGCGCGTCACCCCGACCGGCCGCATTGCGTCGACTACCTGCGCGCCCTGTTCACCGACTTCACGCCGCTCGCCGGCGACCGCGCCTTTGGCGAGGACCACGCCATTGTCGGCGGTTTCGCCCGCTTCCGCGGCGAGCCCGTGGCCGTCATCGGCCAGGAGAAGGGTTCCGATACCAGGACCCGGCTCAAGCACAATTTCGGCATGGCCAAGCCCGAAGGATATCGTAAGGCGGTGCGAATCATGGACCTCGCCGACCGCTTCGGCGTGCCGGTCATCAGCCTCGTCGACACGGCCGGCGCCTATCCCGGCATCGGCGCCGAGGAACGCGGCCAGGCCGAGGCGATCGCCCGCTCGACGTCGCGCTGCCTGGCGCTGAAGGTGCCGTCGCTTGCGATGATCATCGGCGAGGGCGGTTCCGGCGGCGCCATCGCCATCGCCACGGCAAACCGCGTCTACATGCTGGAGCATGCCATCTACTCGGTGATTTCGCCGGAAGGCGCGGCGTCGATACTCTGGCACGATTCGACCCGCGCCAAGGACGCCGCGACGTCGATGAGGATCACGGCGCAGGATCTGCTCGACATGAAGATCATCGACGGAATCGTGCCCGAGCCGCTCGGCGGGGCCCACCGGGCGCCGGACGCGGTCATCGCCGCGGCCGGGGAGCAGCTCGCTGCCGGCCTGCGCGAACTTGCCGCATCGAACGCGGATTTCCGCGAGCAGCGACGGGAAAAGTTCCTGGCGATCGGCCGCAGCCTCTGACGGGCGCCGCGCAGGCTGCGCGCCGTCGGCGACACGGTTTCGCCATAAAAACGCCGCCTCGCGACGTTCAATGGCAATGGCATGAGGAAGGCGGGCCGGGTGCTTGCGGTAATCCTTTCTCAAGGTTAACGCACCTAGTGTGCCGAAAACCAATCGACCGGGCGCAGCCGAACCGGCCCGCCTGGCTAGGGAAGTCGATTTCGAGAGCATGATATCCAGCGTCGCCCGCACCGCACTGCTGATTGCCGCGCTGGCCGTGACCGGCTGTACGGAAGGCTCTTATGGCGACTTCGCACCGAAGGCCGAGAAGAACCTGCCGTCGGAAATACTCGCGCGGATGAACGCCAAGGGCATGAGTCGCAACTCCCCCGTGATGGCGCGCATCTTCAAGGAGGAGGGCAAGCTCGAGATCTGGAAGCAGAAGTCGAACGGCCGCTACGACCTCATCGCCTCCTACGATATATGCAAGTGGTCGGGTCAGCTCGGACCGAAGTTCATCGAGGGCGATCGCCAGGCCCCTGAAGGCTTCTACACGGTCACGCCGGCGCAGATGAACCCGAACTCGAGCTACCACCTCGCCTTCAACATCGGCTATCCGAACGCCTACGACCGCGCGCACGGACGCACGGGTTCGAACCTGATGGTCCATGGCGCCTGCTCGTCGTCCGGCTGCTATTCGATGACCGACGAGCAGATCGAGCAGATTTACGCGTTCGGCCGCGACGCCTTCCGCGGCGGCCAGACGGAATTCCAGATCCAGGCCTTCCCCTTCCGCATGACCGCAGCCAACATGGCGCGCTACCGCAACGACCCGAACTACGAATTCTGGACGATGCTGAAGGAAGGTTACGACTACTTCGAGATCACCAAGGTGCCGCCCAAGGTCGACGTCTGCGACGGGCGCTACGTCTTCAACCGGATCGCCGAGGAAGGCGCGACCTTCTCGCCGACCGAACCCTGTCCGGCGACCACCCAGCCGGCGACCCTTGCCGCCGCCTACCAGTCCTACAAGTCGAGCTATGACGCCGCTTTCAACGCCGCCCTCGGCAGCAGTTCGTCGGTTCCGCCGCGGCCGTCGATCAACGGGCTCAAGGAGGCCAAGATGGTCCAGGAATGGACCAGGAAGCGCGCCCGCGGCGAACGTGTCTCGCTGGAGCCGCCGGACATGATCGAGGATGGCGTCATCGTCGAGACGACCGACCGCAAGGGACGGATCGATTCGCCCGCCGGCCGCCGCATGGCGGCCCTCGAGGCCGCCGAGGCCGCGAAGAAGAAGGCCGAGGAAGAGAAGATCGCCGCCAGGAAGCGCGCCGAGGAGGAGAAGGCGGCTGCAGCCGCCCTCGCGCAGGCCGAGAAGGACGCTGCCGCGGCGAAACCGGAAGCCGGGTCGGACCAGCCAGCCGAAGCGGCCGCCGAGCCGGAAACCAGGCCGGGACTGCTCGGGGGCGTGCGCAAGCGATTCAGCAACATCTTCGGCAGCTGACCTTTCATGGCGCCCGACGCCGAGACCTACGACCTGCGCGGCCTGAACTGTCCGCTGCCGGTGCTGAAGGCGCGCAAGCGGCTGCAGGCGATGCCTGTGGGCGCCCGGCTCTGGCTGGAGACGACCGACCCGCTGGCCGTCATCGACATCCCCGCCTTCCTCATCGAGAGCGGCCACCGGCTCCTGGAAAGCGCCGCCACCGAACGCGGCCACCGGTTCCTCGTCGAACGCGGCGGCTGAGGCGCTTCTGCGCCCCCTCCCATGGCGCCGCGTTCGTGCCTTCGATGTGACGCGCCGGCCTTCAGGACCGGCGCGGCGCTCCGCCGGAAAATCCCGCGATGGCGAGCGGGTTTGCCTCCAGCGCGGTGCGGTCCGGCGCATCGACCGCAGGCCGCCCCGTCGCCGCCGCGAAGAGCCTGCGCACATAGTCCTCCGGAACGTCGATGGCGATGACGACGAGGCGCGTGCCGCGCCGAGCGTCCGGCCACGCGGCAAGCCGAGCGGGCGGATAAAGCATACGCTGCACAGCGTGGACAACGAGCGGCCGCGACCGGTCCTCGGCGAGTTCGACGATACCCTTCAGCCGCAGCAGGTTGTCCCCCTGCGTCGAAAGCAGGATGTCGAGGAAGGTCTCGATAGCCGAATGGGGGAGCGGACCGGCATGGCTGAGCGACAGCGCGCGGATCCGGGAGTCGTGGCGGTGATGCCCGTCCCCGCCGCCATGCGCGTGATGGTGATGGTCGTGATCGTGCCCGTGATGCGCGTGTCCGGCCTCCTCGCCCAGCCATCGAGCGACGTCGGCAGTCTTGGTCGCCGGGTCGTAGAGGCCGCATGACAGCAGCGAAGCCGACAGCGCATCCGGTTCGGACGCGGCGATCAAACGCGCCCGCGGGTTGAGCGCGGCGAGCCGCTCTATGAGTGCCGCCGACGCCGGCTCGATGTCGGTCTTCGTGAGCACGATGCGATCGGCCATCGCCACCTGCTTGACCGCCTCCACGTGATCGTCGAGCGCCCTTCCGCCGTTGACGGCGTCGACCAGGGTGACGACGCCGTCGAGCCGGAAGGCCTGCGCCAGCACCGGATGGCCCATGATCGCCTGGAGAACAGGCGCGGGGTCGGCGAGTCCGGTGGTTTCGATCACCACCCGCGCCAGCCGCGCGATCCGACCGGTCTGCAGCCGGTCGACGAGATCGGCGAGGGTGTCGACCAGTTCGCCGCGCACCGTGCAGCAGAGGCAGCCGTCCGAGAGTTGGATCACACCGTCGGAAGCCCGTTCGACGAGAAGATGGTCGATCGCCACGTCGCCGAACTCGTTGATGATGACCGCCGTGTCGGCCATCGCCGGGTCCTTGAGCAGGCGGTTGAGCAGGGTCGTCTTGCCGGCGCCGAGAAAGCCGGTGACCACCGAGACCGGAATGGGGAAGGAGGCACTCATCGCGGTTTCAGTTGGCCGTCGTAGCGCTGTCGCCCTGTGCCGTGGCCTTGGTAACGGCCGGCGGATAGTCGGGGCGCGGCGTCGGAATCGGCACGTCGGCATATTTCGCCCGCGCCTCCGCCCACGCGAGCGGAACCGGACCCGTGGCGCCGCCGAGGCCGACGGCGACCAGGTTCGGTTTCTCCAGCTTTTCCAGCCACGGCGACTTCGCGGCGTCGGCCTCGTGGTCCGCTGCCGCCTCGGATTGCGCCGCTTCGGGCTTCTTCTTGCCGCAGACTTCCTCGCGCATGTCCGGTGCGGGCATGCCGACGAGGCCGTAGGCGGGGAGCGAGGCGAGCGTCGTCCCGTCGCCGGCGCTGCCGGCGAAACCGCGGTCCAGCAGGGCGGCCGCGGCTTCGGTGCGCTCCAGCGCCGACTTGCGGCCGAGCACCACGGCGACGAGCGTACGACCGCCACGGGTCGCCGAACCGACCATGTTGAAGCCCGATGCGCAGACGAAGCCGGTCTTCATGCCGTCGGCGCCGGCATAGCGGCCGACCAGCAGGTTGTAGCTCATCATCTTGGCCTTGCCGGCGACTAACCCCTCGATGGCGAAGTAGTGCGCGTATTGCGGGAACTCGCGGCGGATCGCCATGACCAGCAGGCCGAGGTCGCGCGCTGTGGTGAACTGATCGGGCGAATGAAGTCCGTTCGGATTTTCGAAATGGGTGTCGGTCATGCCGAGACGGGCGGCCTCTCCGTTCATGCGCGCGACGAAGGCGGGCACGGTGCCGCCTACGTTCTCGCCGACCGCCATGGCGATGTCGTTGGCCGACTTGATCAGCATCATCTTGAGGGCGTTGTCGAGCGTCATCACGGCGCCGGGCTTGTAGCCCATCTTCGCCGGCGGCTCGGCGGAGGCGCGCTTGCTCACCTCGATCGGCGAATCGAGGGCGAGTTCGCCGGCGGCAATGGCGCGGAAGGTGACATAGGCCGTCATCAGCTTCGTCAGCGATGCCGGGTGCCAGCGCCTGAACGCGTCCTCGTGGGCGACGATCCTGCCGTTCGATGCATCGAAGACGATCGAGGGCGAGGCCTGGACCGTCGCCTGGCCAGTTGCGATGAGCAGCAGCGCGCAGAGCGCGACAAGCGAGAGTTTACGTCGTGCCATCGATCCGGCTCAGCCCTTTGCGTTTGTTCGCCGGCGCGCTCCAAGCTCCTTGAGCATGGTCGCGCAGATCGTCTATGGTCGCAGCCGTCGCCAGCGCCGGAGCGACTTCGCCGATGCCGGTGCTAGATAGCCTATGTGACGCCACGAAGGCAAAGCAAGGCGCGTTCACGATCTCGCGGCCGAAGCGTCCGGCCCGTTCAAACCGCAGGAGCGCCTGAATGCCGATCCTCAACCGTGCGGCCGAACTGCAGGACGAAGTCGCCGGCTGGCGGCGGGAACTCCACCGCATGCCCGAATTGAACTTCGACCTCTACCGGACCTCGGCTTTCGTCGCGGCGAAGCTCGGCGAGTTCGGCTGCGACGAGATCGTCACTGGCCTGGCCAACACCGGGATCGTCGCGGTCATCCGCGGCCGCCTCGGTCCCGGGCCGACGATCGGTTTGCGCGCCGACATGGATGCCCTGCCCATCGTCGAGGCGAGCGGCGTCGCGCACGCCTCCCAGACCCCGGGCGTCATGCATGCCTGCGGCCATGACGGGCACACCGCCATGCTGCTCGGCGCCGCGAAATACCTCGCCGAGACACGCAACTTCACCGGTTCGGTGGCGCTCATCTTCCAGCCTGCGGAAGAGGGCGGCGGCGGCGGCAACGTCATGGTCCAGGAGGGCATGATGGAACGCTTCGGCATCTCCAGGGTCTTCGGCATGCACAATATGCCGGGCCTGCCCGTCGGCCATTTCGCCATCCGGCCCGGCCCGATCATGGCGGCGACGGCCGAGTTCACCATAACGGTCAGGGGCAAGGGCGGACACGCCGCCATGCCGCATCGCACCGTCGACCCGATCATGATCGCCAGCCAGCTGGTCGGCGCGTTACAGACCATCGTGTCGCGCACGACGGACCCGATCGAATCGCTCGTTGTCACCGTCACCAAGTTCCACGCCGGCGATGCCTACAACATCATTCCCGAGCGGGCCGAGATCGCCGGTACCGTGCGCACGCTGAAGAAGGAGGTCGCGGCGATGGCGCGGGAGCGCATCCACGCCATCTGCGCCGGCATTGGCGCGACCTTCGGCGCCGAGATCGCAGTCGACTACGACGCCAACTATCCCGTGACCTTCAACCACGCCGACGAGACCGTGGTCGCCGCGCAGATCGCCGCGGAGGTCGCCGGCGAGGCGCGCGTCAATCGCGCGATGCCGCCGGTGATGGGCGGCGAAGACTTCTCGTACATGCTCGAGGCGCGGCCGGGCGCCTTCATCTTCATGGGCAACGGCGACACTGCCAACCTCCACCATCCCGCCTACGACTTCAACGACGACGCCATCCCCCACGGCATGAGCTACTGGATCCGGCTGGCCGAAACCGCGCTCGCCGCCTGATGCCGGCGACAGAAACGCTTGGCGCGCGCGGCCGAACCGTCTATGAGGAGCGCGTGGTCCCGTAGCTCAGTAGGATAGAGCGACAGATTCCTAATCTGTAGGTCACAGGTTCGATTCCTGTCGGGATCACCACGTTTCCCGAATCCACAATCGCTGAAAGGCGTTCCCCGCTGCCGCCCCTCCCTTGGCTGGAAGGCGGCGAGAAAGCCGCACAGGACTTCTGCCTATTCGGCGAAGCCCACCGCCTTGGCCGCAGCCAGCGTCTCGCTCGGGCTGCAGCCGTAGCGCGCCCGGTAGATCTGGGCGAAGCGGCCGAAATGGTTGAAGCCCCAGCGCAGCGCCACGTCGGTGACGGAGAGTCCCGGCGCGGCAGACTGGAGTTCGCGGTGCGCGTGGTCGAGGCGGGCGTCGCGCAGGAAGTTCATCGGCGTGGTGTCGCGGAAGTCGCGAAAGCCCTTCTGCAGCGCGCGCGTGCTCAGGCCCGACGAGCGGGCGACGTCGTCGAGGTCGATCGGCCGGTCGAGATGCGCCAGCATGAATTCTTCCGCCTGGCGGATCTGGCGTGGCGCCAGCCGCGCCGGAGCGCTGCCGGTTAGCCCGCGAAAGTTGTGCGCCTGCGCGTCGAGCAGCCCGGCCATCACGGCGGCCTCGATCTGCCGGGCCATCAGGCTGCCGTTGCCGATCGGCGGATTGCCGCGGTCCACCTCCTGGATGAGGTGCAGGACCAGTTGCCTGAGCCTCGCCCCCTCGCCGGTGGTGAGGTCGATCCCGCCGGTGAAGGTGAGCGGCTTGCCGGGCGTGGCGCCGAGATAGGCCGCCAGATGCTCCTGCATGGCCTTCCGGTCGACCCACACCAGCACCTGACGGCAACGCTCCTCCCAGATCATCGTCGTCGACAGATGCGGGTTGAGGATCGCCGCCATGCCGGGATGCGAATAGTACCTGTACGAGCCGTTGTGGATCGCGGCACCGCCCTCGAGCGGAATCTGCAGCAGGTAGAAATGGCCGAGCTCGCCCGGCGCGATCAGCGTCTTGCCGCCATATTCGATGTAGTTCAGCGACAGGCGCTCGCCGGCGAAATGGTTGTGCCGGGCATCGAGCCGCGTGCGCCCGATCGTCTCCAGCCTGTGGTCGCAGAACACCCGCGCGACCCGTTCGCGGGCCTCGTCCAGGTCGAAACTGCGGAACATCGTGTGCGCTGCGAGCGGCACGTCAGATCGAGGCTGCATGCGTTTCCCGTTCCGGAATGCGCAAGTCACGGGCCGTCATTCACAATTATCAGCATATCAGCGACGGCCCTTGCGCGTCATCTTTTTTTCGCGATCCGGATAGCCGGTGCGCTTTGCGGATAGCGACCGGACGCGCTTCGCCGAAATCCTTGGCATCGAACGCGATCGAGGAGGAGCGGCATGCGCGGTCTGGATGGAAAAGTCGCCATTGTCCCCGGCGGGGCGACGAAGATTGGACAGGCGGTGGTCGCCGCCTTCCGCAAGGCGGGCACGCGGGTGATGGTCGCCGACATCAATGCCGAGGCCGGCGCGGCCCTGGCCGGCGACGGCGTCGCCTTCCGGGCGACCGACCTGCGCGACGACGGACAGATTGCCGACCTGGTCAAGGCGACGAAGGAGGCGTTCGGCCGCATCGACTTCCTCGTCAACGTCGCCTGCACCTATGTCGACAACGGTGCCGGATCGACCCGCGCCGAGTGGCTGGAAGGCTTCAACGTCAACGTCGTCGGATCAATCGTGCTGATGCAGGCCGCCCGCGAGGAACTGGCCAGGAACCGCGGCGCCATCGTCAATTTCGGCTCGATCTCCAGCCGCGTCGCCCAGACCGGCCGCTGGATCTACCCGGTCTCCAAGGCCGCCATCCTGCAGCTGACGCGCAACCAGGCGATGGATCTGGCGCCCGACGGCATCCGCGTCAACGCCGTCTCGCCGGGCTGGACTTGGTCGAACATCATGGACCAGCTGACCGGCGGCAACCGCGAGAAGACCGACCGCGTCGCCGCGCCGTTCCACCTGCTCAAGCGCACCGGCGACCCGGAGGAGGTCGCCTCCGCGGTGCTGTTCCTGTGCTCCGACGAGGCGAGCTTCATCACAGGCACCGACATCCGCGTCGACGGCGGCTACACGGCGATGGGCCCGGAGCGCGCCGACCCGGCGATCCCCCTGCTCATGGAGTGAGGCCGGGCGGACGGCGACGCCGACAACGAAAACGCAAACGAAAACACCGAAAACGGCAAGAGGAGAACATGAGGAAGATCACCATCATCGGAGGCGGCCAGTCCGGCCTCCAGCTCGGCATCGGCCTTCTCAAGAACGGCTACAAGGTGCGTGTCGTGCAGAACCGCACAGCGGAGGAAATCGAGAAGGGCAAGGTCCTCTCCAGCCAGTGCATGTTCCACAACGCCGTGCAGAACGAGCGCGACCTCGGCATCGACTTCTGGTCCGACACCTGCCCGCCGGTCGAAGGCATCAACTTCATGGTGCCCTCGCCCGACAAGCCCGGCGAGAAGGTCATCGACTGGGTCGGCCGGCTCGACCGCAACGCCTACTCGGTCGACCAGCGCGTCAAGATCCCGCGCTGGATGGCCGAATTCGAGAAGCTCGGCGGCACGATAACCATAAAGGACGCCGGCGTCTCCGACCTCGAGCTCTATGCCCGCCAGGACGATTTGGTCATCGTCGCTTCGGGCAAGGGCGAGATCGGCCGGCTGTTCGAGCGCGATGCGCAGAAATCGGCCTATGACAAGCCGATGCGCGCGCTGGCGCTGACCTATGTCACCGGCATGACGCCGCGCCCCGTTCACTCGGCCGTTTGCTTCAACCTGATCCCGGGCGTCGGCGAGTACTTCGTCTTCCCGGCGCTGACGACCACCGGCGCCTGCGAGATCATGGTGTTCGAGGGCGTTCCCGGCGGGCCGATGGACTGCTGGGGTGACGTCAGGACGCCGGCCGAGCACCTCGCCACATCGAAGAGGATCCTCGAAACCTTCCTCCCCTGGGAGGCGGCCCGCTGCCGCAACGTCGAGCTCACCGACGAGAACGGCATTCTCGCCGGCCGTTTCCCCCCGACCATCCGCCATCCCGTCGCCACGCTGCCGTCCGGGCGCCAGGTGCTCGGCCTGGGCGATGCCGTCTGCCTCAACGACCCGATCACCGGCCAGGGATCGAACAACGCCTCGAAGGCCGCGGCCGTCTATCTGAAGCGCATCCTCGAGCGCGGCGACCGGCCCTTCGACGCTGCCTGGATGCAGGGTACCTTCGACGCCTTCTGGGACTACGCACAGTGGGTGGTCGCCTGGACCAACATGCTGCTCCTGCCGCCGCCGCCCTTCGTCCTGGAGATCATGGGCACGGCCTGCGTCGTCCCCAGCCTGGCACACCGCATGGCCAATGGCTTCGACGATCCGCGCGACTTCTTCCCGTGGTTCGCCGACCCCAACGCCGCCGCGTCCTATCTCGGCGAACTGAGGGCGGCCTGAGGCGATGGGTATGGCCGTCGATCCCCAGACCTTCCGGACGGCCATGGGCCGCTTTCCGGGGGCGGTGACCATCATCACCGCCCGCTCGGCTACCGAGCGTCGCGGCATCACGGCGACGGCGGTGTGTTCGGTTTCGGCCGAACCGCCGAGCCTTCTGGTCTGCGTCAATCGCAAGACCGGCACCTGCGCGAGTATCGATGAAAGCGGGGTCTTCAACATCAACCTGTTGCAGGACCCCTCTTCCGAACTGGCGATGCGCTTCGCCGGCGCCGGCGGGGCGACCGGCGAGGAAAAATTCGCCGTCGGCGATTGGGACGAAGACGCCCGGGGGCTGCCGATCCTGAAGGATGCGCTGGTCGCGTTCTGCTGCGAAGTCCGCGAGCGGGTCGACGCCGGCAGCCACGCGATCTTCATCGGCCAGATCGTCGACATCCGCCTGGGCGACGGCGTGCCGCTGCTCTACGAGCGCTCGCGCTTCCACCGGCTGACGCCGATCTGAACGTCTATGGCCTGCCGGACGAAAGGGCTACCTCTCCACCGCCGGAGCCTGCCCCCGGACGTCCGAAGCGCTGGTTCCTCCCCCGTTCGCGGCGGAGGGGGACGATGTGCAGCATGGCGGAGGGCGCGACTGAACGCCGCGCCCGTCAAGCCAGCCAGTTGGCCTGGTTGGGGTCGGGCAGCGGGATGGCGTCGAGGAGTTCGCGCGTATAGGCGGCCTGCGGCCGGTCGAACACGGTCTCGACCGGCCCGTGTTCGACGATCCTGCCGCGGTAGAGCACCATCACGTGCGAGCACAGGCGGCGGATCACCGAGAGATCGTGGCTGATGAAGGCGAGGGTCAGGTCGAGCTCGCGCACCAGTTTTTCCAGGAGGTTCAACACCTGCGCCTGCGACGACACGTCGAGGCCGGAGACGATCTCGTCGGCGAGGATGAACTGCGGCCGCATGGCGATGGCGCGCGCGATGCCGACCCGTTGGCGTTGCCCGCCGGACAGCTCGTGCGGATAGCGCGACAGGAACGAGCGCGGCAGGCCGACGTGATCGAGCGCCTCGGCGGCCCGTTCCTTCACCCGGTCGAAGCCGTTCAGCCGGAGCGGGCCGGTGATGATGGTGCTCACCCGGTGCCGCGGATTGAGGGAGGACATCGGGTCCTGGAAGATCATCTGCGCCTGGCGGCGGAAGGGGCGGAGCGCGGCCTCGCCGAGATGACTGATGTCCTGGCCGGCAAACCTTATCGTCCCTCCCGTAGGCTCGATCAGCCTCAGCATGGTCCGCCCCAGCGTCGATTTGCCAGAGCCGGACTGGCCGACGATGCCGAGGATCGAGCCTCGACCGATGTCGAAGTCGAGCCGGTCGAGGATCTTGATCGGCGGCGCCTTGCCGAACAGCGGCTTGCGTGTCAAGTCGGGCAGGGCGACCTCGAGGCCGCGGACGCTGACCAGCGGCTCGTCCTCAGACATGGCGCCACTCCCGGTCGGCTGCTTTCACCTCAGCATCGACGGAGGCGATGACGGCCTCGTCGACGGGCAGGAGCGAGGCGAACGGATCCGTGTATTTCGGTGTCGCCGCAAGCAGCGCCTTCGAATAGGCGTGGCGAGGCTCCGCGAAGAATTCGCTCACCGCGCGGTCCTCCACCACCTTGCCCGAATAGAGCACCGAGAGCTTCTGGCAGACTTTCGAGACGACGCCGAGATCGTGGGTGACGAACAGCATCGCCGTGCCGTGGCGGGCCTGCATCTCGCGGATCAGCTTCAGGATCTGTTTCTGCACCGTCACGTCCAGCGCCGTGGTCGGCTCGTCGGCGATGATCAGCTTCGGGTTGGCGGCGAAGGCCGCGGCGATCAGCACGCGCTGGCGCATGCCGCCCGACAGCTCGTGCGGATAGCTCGCCATGACCCGTTGCGGATTCTGGATCTGCACCTCGTCGAGCAGTTCCAATGCCCGCGCGCTGGCGTTCGCCTCGGTCCAGCCGAGAATGTCGACCAGCCGGTCGGTGATCTGCCGGCCGATCCGCCGCGACGGATTGAGCGCCGTCAGCGGGTCCTGCGGGATCAGCGCGGCGACGGTACCGATCGTCCGCCGCCGCTCCTTCTGCGGCATGGCAAGCAGATTCCTGCCGTCGAGCAGGATCTCGCCCTCGACGATCGAGACGGCCGACGGCAGGATGCCGAGCACGGCCTTGCCGATCATGCTTTTGCCCGCGCCGCTCTCGCCGACCAGGCCGCGCACCTCACCGGCCTCGACCGCTAGGTCGACGGACCGGAGCACGCGCTGCGATCCGCCGCGCAGGATGGCGCTGAGATTTCGGATGGCAAGGAAGGCGTTCACCGGAGCACCGGGTCGAATCGGTCCTTGAGGCCTTCGCCGAGCTGGCTGAAGGAAAGGACGGTGAGGAACAGCACGACCAGCGGGAACACCAGCACCCACCAGGCTTGGTAAACCGCGGTGCGACCCTCGGCGATCATGCCGCCCCAGGTTGGCGCGTCGGTCGAGATCGACAGGTTGACGAAGGACAGGATCGCCTCGACGATCACCGCGATGCCCATCTCCAGCGTCAGCAGGGCGACGATGGTAGGCAGCACGTTCGGTCCGATCTCGCGCCACAATATGCCCACCCTGCCCTGCCCGGCGACGACGGCGCTGGCGATGTAGTCCATCTTCGACTGGTTCATCGCCTCGGCGCGCACCACCCGGCAGAACCGTGTCCAGTCGATCACCACGATGGCGATGACGATCGAGGACAGGCCGGTACCGAGGACCGCGATCAGCAGGATGGCGAACAGAACGGGCGGGAACGCCATCCAGATGTCGACGAGGCGCGAGATGAGGAGATCGGTGCGCCCGCGCAGATAGCCGGCCAGCAAGCCCAGCAACGAGCCGACGAAGCCGGTGGCGAGACCCGCGATCAGCGCGACGGTGAGCGCCACGCGCGATCCGTGGATGATACGCGAGAGCACGTCGCGGCCGAGGCTGTCGGTGCCGAGCAGGTAGACGGGATCGGCACCGTGCATCCAGAAAGGCGGCAGCCTCGCGGCGAACAGATCCTGCTCGAGGGGATCGTGCGGGCTTATCAGCGGAGCGGCGAGGGCCAGGAACAGGACGAACACCAGCCAGCTTGCCGAAAGGATCAGCCGCCAGCTCGCCCTGCGGCCGACCGCTCCGCGTCCGTCAAGCATGGCGGAGCCTCGGATTGAGCAGGGCGTAAGTCATGTCGACCAGGAGGTTGATCAGCGTGAACATCAGGGCGAAGACCAGCACGATGCCCTGGATCAGCGGCAGGTCGCGGTTGATCACCGCGTCGATGGCCATGTTGCCGAGGCCTTCGTAGGAGAACAGCCGCTCGATGATGACGGTGCCGCCGACGAGGAAGGTGAACTGGACGCCGATCAGCGTCAGCGTCGGCAGGACGGCGTTGGGCAGGCTTTCCGACAGGATGACGTGGTTCTCGCTGTAGCCCTTGGTGCGCGCCAGCACGACGTAGTCGAGATGCATCGTCTCCTTCAGCGACTGTTTCAGCAGCTGGCTGACGATCGCCGCGAGCGGTATGGCGAGAGCCAGCGCCGGCATGAACATGTGTTTCAGGAGATCCCACCAGAGATCGAAGCGCAGCCGGACGATGCTCTCGAAGACGTAGAACTGGGTGACGAAGGGCAGCTCCGCCGAGGGCGAGATGCGACCCGATATGTGGAAGATCGGCATCAGAACGCCGAACAGCAGGATCAGTACCAGTGCCCAGAGGAAATCGGGCACCGACAGGCCGACGCCGTTGGCGACGTCGATCGCCGCCTCGGTCTTGGTGCCGCGCCACAGCGTCCCGGCAAGCGCCGAGGCGCCGCCGATGATCACGGCAATCACCAGCGCGAAGATCGACAGCTCCAGCGTTGCCGGCAGGCGCCCGAGAACCAGCGGCATGACCGGCTGGCGCAGCGAGATCGACGTGCCGAAGTCGCCGTGGATCACACCGGTCAGCCAGATCAGGAACTGCTCGGGGATCGACCTGTCGAGGCCGTAATGGGCGCTGAGTCTGGCGATGTCGGTTTCCGACGCACCGGGCGGCAGCATCATCGCGATCGGATTGCCGGGGACCACACGGATGACGAAGAAGACGACGACCGCTGCCCCGAACAGGGTCACGGCCATCGTCGCCAGTCGTAGCAGGAGGCTGCGCAACAACGTCAAGCGGCGTGTCCTCGAAATCCCTCGGTCATGTCGGGCGGGCCGGGGCGACGTCCATTCCGGCGTCGCCCCCGCACCCGCCTCTCGGAATCCGCCCCCCCTCGCGGGCAAGAGCCCGTTGCCGAGCTCATGCACGGGCGGCCTGCCCCGATGTGCGTCCCGATCAGGCCCGCTTCATCAGGTGCGGCAGCAACGCGCCCGAGGTGTGCGGCGTCACGCTGACGCCCGATACGTGCAGGATCGGCTGCACGTACTGGAACAGCGGGATCACCAGGGCGTTTTCGGCGATGTAGCGGTCGACGGCCTTCCAGCCGGCGATACGCTTCTCCTCGTCGGCCTCGCCCCACAGCGGCGCGATCATGTCGATCAGGTCCTTGCCGTCCCACACCGAGTGGGGCGACGGGCCGAACATGGCGAAGCCGGTCGAGGTGGTCGGGTCGGCGACCGAATTGCCCCAGTTGTAGAACGCGGCGGGCGCCAGCTGGTCGGCGGCGCGCAGTTCGTAGTGCTTGGCGATCTCGTAGACCTCGATCTCGGCCTCGATGCCGACCTTGCGCCACAGGCCGACGATCGCCTGGATGATCTCGTAGTCCTTCGGCTTGAAGCCGCGGGTCGTCTGGATCTTGAACTTCACCGGGTTTTCCGGCGAGAAGCCGGATTCCGCGAGCAGCTTCTTGGCCAGTTCGGGGTCGTAGGCGACAGTGATCGACGGGTCGTAGGCGAGATATTCCGGCGTCTCCAGCGTGTCGATCGGCACGCCGTAGCCCGACAGCAGGCGATCGACGAGAGTCTTCTTGTCGATGGCATGCGCCGCCGCCTTGCGCACGTTGGGATCGAGCATCGGCTCGACGTCGTTGAGGAAGATCATGCCGATGTCGGAGATCGGCTTCGCCGTGCCGGCCAGTCCCTCCTTGCCCTTCAGGCGGTCGAACTCCTCGTAGGGCATCTCCAGCGTCACGTGGGCGTTGCCGGATTCGATCTCGGCGACGCGCGAGGTGGCATCTGTGACGAACTTGATCGTCACGGTCTCGAAGTCGGGCTTGCCGCCCCAGTAGTTCGGATTGGCCTTCAGGCGCACGAACGCGTTGCGCTCGAACTTCTCGACCATGTACGGGCCGGTGCCGATCGGCGCTGCCTCGAAGCCTTCGGCGCCGACCTTCTCGTAATAGGCCTTCGGCAGCACGTAGCCGGTGAGGAAATACATCCACTTGAAGATGGTCGGCTCGAAGCGGGCGACGTCGGCGGTGACCTTGTTGCCCTCGGCCTTGATGTTGGTCAGCGTCGACCAGATGAACTGGATCGGGTTGCCGGTCTTCTCGTCGGCGGCCCGCGTCAGCGACCAGGCGACGTCCTCGGCGGTGAACGGCGATCCGTCATGCCAGGTGACCCCCTCGCGCACCGTCATCGACACCTTGGTCTTGTCTTCGTTCCAGCCCCATTCGGTGAGCAGGCCCGGCGCCGGCGAAAGATCCGGCTGCTGCAGGATGAACTGGTCGAACACCGACTGGTAGATGCCCTGGATCGTCGGGTTGACCGCCGAGGGGCCGACGGTCGGGTCCCACGACGGCAGGTTCACGTTGTAGGCGATGACCAGCTCGTCGATCGCCGCGGACGCCTTCGCCCCCAGCATGCCCAGCGCCACCGTCGCGGCCGACGCCTTCAGCACCGTACGTCTCGAAATGGAATTCATGTCCTTCTCCCCTGCTTCGAGTGCATTTCCTATCCGGCCAGTTCGCGGCCCAGCATGAAACCCGATCCGGCGCCGAGCCCGGCGCCCGGCCACACCGCCGCGCCGGTGAGGTAGAGCCCCTTCACCGGCGTGCGCCCCGACGCGTGACCGTACGCCGGGCGGAACAGGAAGTTCTGCGAAAGATGATGGCTGCCGCAGATCTGGTCGCCGCCGACCAGGTTCGGATTGTCGGCCTCCAGTTCGAGCGGCGACACGACGGCGCGGCCGAGGATCTTCGACCTCAGCCCCGGCGCATGGCGCTCGATCAGGTCGAGCACGCGTTCGGCATAGGTCTCCTTCACCGACGTCCAGTCGCGCGCCGCGATCGTGCCGGCCGCGTCGCCGCAAATCTCCGCCGGAACCATGCGCACCTGCACCCACAGCACATGCTTGCCATCCGGCGCCCGCGACGGGTCGACCGCCGTCGGCTGGCCGACCACGATCACCGGCTCGTCGGGCAAGAGCCCCGCCATCGCCTGCTGATAGGTCCGCGCCATCTGGTCGAGCGAAGGCGCGATATGCACGTAGGCGAAGCGCCTGAGCTCCTCGCCCGCCGTCCAGGCCGGCAGGTCGTCCATCGCAAGGTGGATCATCATCGTGCCGGGCGCGTGGGCGAACCGGCGCATGCTCCGGTCGAAGCCGGCGTCGCCGGAGTTCCCGTCGAGCAACCCGTCGACCAGCCTGCCCGGCGCGACGTTGGCGATCACCGCCTTGCCGGCCATGACGCGGCGGCCGCCCGAGAGCTCGATGCCGGCCGCCCGGCCGCCCTCTTTCACCACCCGCACCACCTTCTCGTTGCAGTGGATCTCGCCGCCGGCCGCCTCGATCATCCCGCCCAGTGCGCGGGTGACCGTATCGGCCCCGCCCTTGCCGATGACCATGCCGAAGGCCTGGTTGGCCATCGCCTCGAGATAGGGGAACACAGCACCGCCGGCGATGTCGGGGGCGAAGTCGAGATGCATCCCCCAGGCGCCGAGCGTGGCGCGCACATGCGGCGAGGTGAAGGTGTCCGTCAGCCACCTGCGCGGCGACGAGACAAGCAGGCGGGCCAGTGCTATCGTCCAGGAAAATCCCCTGCGCAGCGACGCCTTTGCCAAAAGGCGCGCCAATATATGCATTTTCATGGGATTTCCGAGCAGCGCGAAAATGTACTCGGCGCGCCCGGGGAATTCCTCGAGCATCGCCTGCCAGGTCTCGGCGTCCGCCGGCGACAGCGCCGCGAGGCGTTTCTTCGTCTCCGCCGCGTCGGTGCCCACCCCGAACCATTTGCCGTCGGGAAAGACGCTGGCGAAGCAGTGCGAGGCCGGCGCGAATTCCAGCCCGTGCTTCATCAGCTGTTCGCTGTAGGCCTTGAAAAAGGCGGATCCGACAAAAAGGTTGAGGTTCATGGCCGCCCAGTCGTGCCGGAAGCCGGGCTGCGTCAGTTCCAGCGTCTTGACTGCGCCGCCCGGTCGCGACGCCTGTTCGAACACGGCGACGCGCCAGCCCTTCGCCGACAGATGGGCCGCACAGGCGAGGCTGTTGTGCCCCGCGCCGATGACGACGGCATCGTAGGACTGGCGCACGATATGTGTTCCCTCAATTTTTGAAAGATAATTGCAAATGCATATTCTTTTGTCTAGCATAATGTTTGAACGGGCCGGGGAACCGCCACACCGCGAAGGAAGGTGCCCGTCTGCGAGACAACGGAGGACGTATCCATGAATGCCGCGCAAACTCTGGGAAATCTGGCCAGCCTGCTCGTGAGTGGGGCGGTTCAGGTCGTCGACCTTTCCGGCCCGCTGGGGCCCGACACTCCCCTTCTGAAGCTCCCGCCGGATTTCGCCAAGGACACGCCGAAGATCGAGGTCCACAAGATCTCCGAATACGACAAGGACGGTCCGTTCTGGGCCTGGAACTGGCTGAAGATCGGCGAGCATTCCGGCACCCACTTCGACGCACCCCACCACTGGATTACCGGCCGCGATTTCGCCGACGGCTTCACCGACACCATTCCGGTGCAGAATTTCGTCGCGCCGCTCAACGTCATCGACTGTTCGGCGGAAGTCGCCGCCGATCCCGACTTCCTGCTCGATGCCGCCGGCGTGAAGGCCTGGGAGGCGAAGCACGGCGCAATCGGCGCCGGGGAGTGGGTGGTCATGCGCTCCGACTGGGACAAGCGTGTCCATGACGAGGCGCTCTATCTCAACGCCGACGCCAACGGCCCGCATTCGCCCGGCCCGACGGTCGACTGCATCGAGTACATCCTGTCCAGGGGCGCGCTCGGCTGGGGCACGCAGTGCATCGGCACCGACGCCGGCCAGGCCGGCGGTATGCAGCCGCCCTACCCTGCACACAATCTGCTGCACAAGGCCAACCGCTACGGCCTCGCCTCGCTCGCCAACCTCGACAAGCTCCCGCCCAAGGGCGCGATCCTGATCGCCGCCCCGCTCAAGCTGGTCCGGGGCACCGGCAGCCCGATCCGCGCAATGGCCCTCGTCCCCCGCTCGTAAGTTCGGGGGCTTCCGGCCATGGCGGATTACGATCAGATCATCGTCGGCAGCGGCATCAATGCCCTTGTCGCTGCGGCGATGCTTTCCGCGAAAGGAAAGCGCGTCCTCGTGCTCGAGCGCAACGACCGTCTCGGCGGCTGCATGCGCACCGAAGAGATCACGATGCCCGGCTTCCATCACGACGTGATGGCGGCCACCTTCGTGCTTTTCCTCACCTCGCCCGCCTATGCCGCACTCGCCGCCGGCCTGGCGCGCCACGGCTTCGAGCTCTGCCACACGAAGCATCCGACGGCCGTTCTGCGGCCTGACGGTTCCTCGTTGGTCCTGACCACGGATCGTGCCGCCAACGTCGCGCGCTTCGACGCGCTCAATCCCGGCGACGGCGCCCGCCACGGTGCCGATGTCGGCGCCATCGAAGCCGACGCGCCGTTCCTCTTCGCCCTTCTCGGCGGCGAACTGTGGAGCTGGCCGACGCTGAAGCTCCTCCTCCGCGAGACCTGGAAGCGCGGGCCGCGCGGCCTCGTCGAGTGGATGGGCCGGGCGCTCGTGCCGGCGCGTGGCTGGCTGGAGACCACTTATGCGTCGGACATGGTGCGCGCGCTCTGGGCGCCGTGGGTCCTGCACACCGGCCTGACGCCGGAATCGACCTATGGCGGCCAGATGGGCAAGGTCATCGCGTTCGCCCTCGAGGCGGCGGGCGCGCCGGTAGTCAAGGGCGGCGCCGGCCGGGCGGTCGATGCCTTCAGGTCGCTGATCGAGGAACAGGGCGGCACGACGCGCACGGGCGTCGACGTCGACCGCATCATCGTACGCAACGGCACGGCCTGCGGCGTCGTCACCGCCACCGGCGAAGAGATCTTCGGCCGCGAGATCGTCTGCTCGGTAGCGCCCGGACAACTCTACGGAAGGCTCCTGAAGGGGGTTGCGGAAGCCCGCGGGGCAGACGAGGCCGTCGCCCGCTACCGTCACGGACGCGGCGACTTCCAGCTTCACTATGCCGTCGACGGCCCGATCCGCTGGAAGACGCCGGGCCTGGACGACGTCGCGCTGATCCATCTCGCGGACGGCATCGATTCCGTCTCGAAGTCGGCGAACGAGGCCGAGCGCGGCATGCTGCCGGAGATGCCGACGATCTGTGTCGGCCAGCCGCACCGGCTCGACCCGTCCCGGTGTCCGGAAGGCAAATCGATCGTCTGGATCCAGATTCCCGACGCCCCGCGCACCGTGAAGGGCGACGCCGCCGGCAGGATCACGACCTCGGGCGGATGGGACGAGGCGACGCGCGAGGCCTTCGCCGACCGCATCGAGACGATCCTCGCCCGCCATATCGACGGCTTCCCCGGCTCGGTACTCGCGCGGCGCGCCTACTCGCCGGCCGATCTGGAGAAGCTCAACATCAATCTCGTCGGCGGCGATCCCTATGGCGGCGCCTGCTCGATCGACCAGTTCTTCGTCTGGCGCCCCTTCGCCGGTTCGAGGGGATCGGCGACGGCCGTCCGCAACCTCCATCACATCGGCGCCTCGACCCATCCCGGCCCCGGGCTGGGCGGCGGCTCCGGCTTCCTGCTGGCGAAGAGGCTCGGCGGATGAACGACAGCACGGAAATCAAGGCCCGCGACGACGCGACCGTTCCGCGCCTCGGCGAAATCGGTCTGTCGAACTTCGCTCCCTACCTGATGAACCGCATCATGGGGCGCTACAACGCGACCATCCGCCACGAGATGTCGGCGCTCGGCCTGACGACACCGAAGATGCGCTCGCTCGCGGTCCTCTCCGTCATCGACGGGCTGCAGATCCGCGAACTTGCCGTCTATGCGGTGGTCGAGCAGTCCACCCTGAGCCGCGCCCTCGATCAGCTCGTTGCCGACGGGCTCATCCGCCGCGAGACCGACGCCAACGACAGCCGGGTCACGCGCGTCTTCATCACCGACGCCGGAAGGGCCGCGTTCGAGCGCATCTGGCCGTCGATGGCGAAGGCCTACTCGAAGATGTTCACACGCATTCCCGACGAGGAGCGCAGGGCGTTCGTCGCCACGCTGCAGAAGATGCTGAACAACGTCCGCAAGCACGAGATCTAGACCGGTGATGCCGCGCCGGTACGGCGCGTCGAGAACGCAGGAAACGGAACAAGTCAGGCATGGCCGAACGTTCTTTCGCCAGGGAAGTCCAGAAACTGAAGCTCGGTGCGGGCGAGACCTTCACCAGCGAAGGCATTCTGGCAATCACCAAGGCCCTGCTGGAGAGCGGGGTGGGTTACGTAGGCGGTTACCAGGGCGCTCCGATCAGCCACCTGATGGACGTGCTCGCCGACGCCGAGGAGATCCTCTCCGAACTCGGCGTGCGTTTCGAGGCCAATGCTTCGGAGGCTGCCGCGGCGGCGATGCTGGCGGCCTCGGTCCACTATCCCATCCGCGGCGCCGTCACCTTCAAGGGCTCGGTCGGCGTCAACGTCGCCTCAGACGCGCTCGCCAACCTCGCCTCCTCGGGCGTCACCGGCGGCGCGCTCGTGATCATCGGCGAGGACTACGGCGAGGGCTCCTCGATCATGCAGGAGCGCAGCCACGCCTTCGCCATGAAGTCGCAGATGTGGCTTCTCGATCCGCGCCCGAACCTGCCTTCGATCGTACGCTCGGTCGAGCAGGGCTTCGAACTCTCGGAGGCGACCAATACGCCGGTGATGCTGATGGTACGCATCCGCTCCTGCCACGTCACCGGCAGCTTCACGGCCAGGGACAACCGGCGGCCCCCCTTCACCGTGAAGGACGCGCTGGCCAACCCGCGCAGCGACTATTCGCGCGTCGTCCTGCCGCCCATGTCCTACGCGCAGGAACAGGACAAGATCAGGAACCGCTGGCCGGCGGCGCAGAAATACATCCGCGATAAGGGCCTTAACGAGTTCTTCGGTCCGAAGGACGGTTCTGTCGGCATCGTCTGCCAGGGCGGCATGTACAACGGCGTGGTGCGGGCCCTGCAGCGCCTCGGGCTCGCCGACATCTACGGCGAGAGCGAAATCCCGCTCTACGTCCTCAACGTCACCTACCCGATCGTGGGCGACGAGTTCCTCGACTTCTGCGAGGGCAAGTCCCACGTGCTGGTCGTCGAGGAAGGCCAGCCCGACTTCCTCGAGCAGGCGCTCGGCTCGATCCTCTACAAGGCCGGCAGCCGCGTCTCGCTGCACGGCAAGGACGTCCTGCCGATGGCCGGCGAGTACACCGGCAAGGTCATGCTCGACGGTGTCGAGGCCTTCCTGCGCAAGGCGGACTCCGACCTGCTTCCTGCCCGGAGCCGTGCCCCCAACCGGCAGGAGACGCCTGCCATCCCCGACCTGTCGAAGACCGTTCCGATCCGCCCGCCTGGCTTCTGCACCGGCTGCCCGGAGCGGCCGATCTTCGCCGCGCTGAAACTGACCGAGAAGGAGCACGGCAAGCACCAGATCGCCGGCGACATCGGCTGCCACCTTTTCGCCTGCCTTCCGCCCTTCGAGATCGGCGGCTCGACCATGGGCTACGGTCTCGGCCCGGCGTCGAACGCCGCCTTCGACGGCGGCGGCCGGAAGCGCGCGATCTCGATCATCGGCGACGGCGGCTTCTGGCACAACGGCCTGTCGTCCTCCGTCGGCAACGCCGTCTACAACAGGTCCGACAGCGTCATCGTCGTCGTCGACAATTTCTACTCGGCCGCGACCGGCGGCCAGGACGTGCTCTCCTCGCGCGCCGAGAACGCCACCAAGTCGACCGGCCATCCGATCGCCGAGGCGGTGAAGGGCATCGGGGTGAAGTGGGTTCGCCAGATCGACCGCACCTACGACGTGCCGCGCATGCGCAAGATTCTCGACGAGGCGCTGACCACCGACTACGCCGGCCCGAAGGTCATCGTCGCCTCGTCG
Source organism: Hyphomicrobiales bacterium (assembly GCA_012842935.1). Taxonomy (GTDB): domain Bacteria; phylum Pseudomonadota; class Alphaproteobacteria; order Rhizobiales; family Rhizobiaceae; genus DUSC01. The sequence goes on from DUSC01000088.1 coordinate 22,342, forward strand.
GAGTGCATGCTCAACAGACAGCGGCGCGAGAAGCCTGCCGCCAACAAGGCGATCGCCGAGGGCCGCCGGGTGGAGAAGCCGCGTTTCGGCGTCGACGAGGACGTCTGCACCGGCGACCACGCCTGCATCCGACTCTCCGGCTGTCCCTCGCTGTCCTTGAAGAAGCTCGACGATCCGCTGCGCGACGATCCCGTCGCCAGCATCGACCAGAGCTGCGTCGGCTGCGGCAACTGCGGCGAGGTCGCCGACGCCGCGGTGCTCTGCCCGTCCTTCTATCGTGCCGACGTCGTCTACAATCCCGGCTGGTTCGAGCGCACGCTGTCGGATCTCTCACAGCGCGTCATCGGCTGGCTGCAGAAGCGGCGCTCCGGCAGGCGCCTCGAATTCGGGCAGGCTTGAGATGGCAGACATGATCGTTCTCCCGCCCCGCAAGCCCCACGATCCGGCGATGGACCAGATCATCAAGCTGGCCATCATGGCGGTTGGCGGCCAGGGCGGCGGCGTGCTCACCAACTGGATCGAGGATTGCGCCCGGATGAACGGCTACGCCGTCCAGGCGACTTCTGTCGCCGGCGTCGCCCAGCGCACCGGCGCGACGATCTACTACATCGAGATGGCGCCGGCCACCGACCGGCAGCCGGTGTTCTCGCTGATGCCCGCCGCCGGCGACGTCGACATCCTCGTCGCCGCAGAGATGATGGAAGCGGGCCGCGCCATCATGCGCGGCTTCGTCACGCCGGACCGCACGACCTTGATCGCCTCCACCCACCGCGCGCTGGCCGTGTCGGAGAAGACCGTCCCCGGCGACGGTATCGCCAACTCCGAGGAAGTGCTCGCCGCTGCCGAGATCGCGGCGCAGCGGCTTATCGCCTTCGACATGGAGAAGATCGCGGTCGAGTCGGGTACCGTCATCTCGGCGAGCCTGCTCGGCGCGCTGGCAGGTTCCGGCGAGCTTCCTTTTGCCCGCGACAGCTTCGAGAAGGCCATCCGAGCGTCGGGCCGTGGCGTCGAACCGAGCCTGAAGGCGTTCTCCCGGGCCTTCGAGGCAGCGCAGGCCGGCCGCAAGGAGCTCCCTGCCCGGTCGGAGACCCGACGACCCGCGGGAGCTGGAACGGGGCGCCCCGTGGGACCGAAAAACCTTCTCGATCAATGGGATGCTCTGGTCCGGCGTGTCGCTGCGCTGCCGGCGCCGGCCAGCGACATGGCCATGCGCGGCCTGAAGGCCGTCGTCGACTTCCAGGACGTCGCGTATGGCGCGGAATACCTCGAAAAGCTTGAGGAAATCGCCGCGCGCGATCGCGCCGACAGGGAATTCGTCCTCACCGTCGAGGCCGCGAAGTACCTTGCGAAGGCGATGGCCTACGACGACGTCATTCGTGTCGCCGATCTCAAGACCCGCGCCTCGCGATTCGAGCGTGTCCGCCGCGAGATCCGCCCGGCAAAGGACACGCGCATGATGCTCACCGAATTCATGCACCCGCGCGCCGAGGAACTCGTCGGTTTGCTGCCGGCAAGAATAGGTAAGCGAATTCAAGCAAGTAGCCGCTCCATGCGGTTGATCGACCGGCTCTTCAACCGCGGCCGGCGGCTGCGCACCGACCGGTTGCTGCCGTTTCTCCAGTTGCATCTGCTGGGCGGCCTCCGCCGTTGGCGGCGCGGCACGCTGCGCCACGCGACCGAGATGGAGCACGTGCGCAGCTGGCTCGACGCCGCGCTTTCGCATCTCGACGGCCGGGTTTTACCCCCCGATAGCGGCTACGATATTGCCGTTGAAATCGTCCGCAACCGGCGCCTGATCAAGGGCTACTCGGATACCCACGCGCGGGGCCTGTCGAAGTATGACCGCGTGATGCAGGCGGTGGAACTCGTCGCCGGGCGGCCAGACGCGGCGAGCTGGCTCCGCCGACTGCGCGAGGCGGCACTCCTCGACGAGGAGGGAAAAGCCCTTGACGGCGCCCTGCAGACGGTAAAGTCCTTCGCTGGAAACAATTAGATAACGATTCCAGCGAGAGGAAACCCATGGCCGTCTGCTACACGACCGACCGTATGCTGCATTTCGGTGACTGCGACATTTCCGGAACGGCCTACTATCCCTCCTACCTCAACATCCTGAACGGCGTCATCGAGGAATTCTGGGCCTCGATTGGCTATCCTTGGCACGAGATCATCTGGAACGAACGCTGGGGCACGCCGACGGTTCACCTGACCTGCGACTTCTCCAAGCCGTCCTTCTTCGGCGACAGGCTGACCTTCAGATTGACCATAACCCGGGTCGGCAAGTCGTCGGTGACGATCGAGCACACGGTGCATTGCGGCGACGAGCCGCGCTGGGCGGGCAAGCAGGTGCTCGCCGCCAGCTGGCTCGACAAGCACACGTCGATGGCCTGGCCCGACGACGTCAGGGCCAAGCTCCTGTCGATGCTGTCTTCCGAGACGCCCGCCGCGACCCCGGCATAGGCGTTTCGGCCTCGGATCGAGGCTGCGTGGCCCGAGGAGCAGCTCAGGCGGCGGACCGCCCGATTTCTGCCGTCGCCTCGATCTCGACGAGCGCCTCGTCCTCGACGAGGCCGGCGACGACCAGCAGACTCATCGCCGGAAAGTGACGGCCCATGACCCGCTGATAGGCCTCGCCGATCTCGCGCTGGCGGGCAACGTATTCGCGCTTGTCGGTGACGAACCACGTCAGCCGGACGATGTCCTTCACGCTGCCGCCGGCCGCCGTGACGACGTCGACGATGTTCTTCAGCGCCTGCTCCATTTGCGCGACGAAGTCGCGGCTTTCGAAGACCTGGTCCTTGTTCCAGCCGATCTGGCCGCCCGCGTAGAGCCGCGTCCCGTCGACGAGCACGCCGTTGGCGTAGCCCTTGGGCTTCTTCCAGCCGGGAGGATTGATGGTCTCGATCATGGTTTCTCCGATCACGTTTCCTGGTTCAGTCTCGCCGGGCGTCCGCCTCAAGCGGACGTTGCCTTCGTCGCCATGCCCATGGCCTGGCGGGCAATGATCACCTTCTGCACGTCCGAGGCGCCCTCGTAGATCCGGAGCGCGCGGATTTCGCGGTAAAGGCTTTCCACGATATGCCCGCGGCGCACGCCGTCGCCGCCGTGCAGCTGCACGGCCTTGTCGATGACCTCCTGGGCGCGGTCGGTCGAGAACAGCTTGGCCATGGCCGCCTCGCGACTGACGCGTGGCGCGCCGCTGTCCTTCAGCCAGGCCGCGCGGTAGACCAGCAGCGCCGCGGCGTCGATGTCGAGCGCCATGTCGGCGATGTGGCCCTGCACCATCTGCAGTTCGAAAAGCGGCGCGCCGAAGAGCCGGCGTTCGGCGGCGCGCGCCAGGCTCTCGTCGAACGCCCGCCGAGCAAAGCCGAGCGCCGCCGCAGCGACCGTCGAGCGAAAGACGTCGAGCACCGACATGGCGATGCGGAATCCGTCTCCCGGCCGGCCGATCATCGCACTCTTCGGCACACGGCAGCCGGCGAAGGCCAGTCGCGCCAGCGGGTGCGGCGCAACCACTTCCAGCCGCTCGGCGACCGAAAGCCCGGGCGTGTCCGCCGGGACGACGAAGGCGGAGAGGCCCTTGGCGCCCGGTCCCTCGCCGGTCCGCGCGAACACCGTGTAGACATCGGCGATGCCGCCGTTGGAGATCCAGGTCTTCTCGCCGTCGAGCACGTAGTCGTCGCCGTCGCGGACGGCCGCGAGATCCATGTTGGCGACGTCGGAGCCGGACCGCGGCTCGCTCAGCGCGAAGGCGGAGAGCGCCTTGCCGGAGCGGGTCAGCGGCAGCCAGCGCCGCTTCTGCGCGTCATTGCCGAAGAGCGAGATCGCGCCGGTGCCGAGGCCCTGCATGGCGAAGGCGAAGTCGGCGAGGCCGTCGTGGCGGGCGAGCGTCTCGCGCATCAGGCAGAGACTGCGCACGTCGAGCGGGGAAGCCGGGTCGTCGGGGTCGACGGCGGTGAGCTCGAGCCAGCCGCCTTCTCCCAGCGCTGCGACGATCCCGCGGCAGGCGCCGTCGACGTCACTGTGGTCGACATGCTTCAGGTGGTTGCCGGCCCAGTCTTCGATCGCGTCGGCGAGCGTCCGATGACGCGCCTCGAAGAACGGCCAGTCGAGAAAGCTGCGGTCGGCCATCAGTCGCCCCCGAAGATCGGTTTCCGCTTCGCCGCGAATGCCTCGAAGGCGCGGCCGAAGTCCCTCGTCTGCATGCAGATGGCCTGGGCCTGGGCCTCCGCCTCGATCGCCTGCTCGAGGCTCATGTTCCATTCCTGGGCGAGCATGGTCTTGGTCATCATGTGCGCGAAGTTGGGACCCTCGGCGATACGCTCGGCGAGCGCCTGCGCTTCGGCGTCGAGGGCGTCGGCAGCGACGATGCGGTTGAAGAAGCCCCAGCGCTCGCCCTCGTCCGCGGTCATCGTGCGGCCGGTATAGAGGAGCTCCGAGGCGCGGCCCTGGCCGATGATGCGCGGCAGCATCGCGCAGGCGCCCATGTCGCAGCCGGCGAGGCCGACGCGGGTGAACAGGAAGGCGGTCTTGGCTTCCGGCGTGCCGATGCGGATATCGCTTGCCATGGCGATGATGGCGCCGGCGCCGACGCAGATGCCGTCGATCGCCGAAATGACCGGTTTGCCGCAGGCAATCATTCCCTTGACCAGGTCGCCGGTCATCCGCGTGAACTCGAGGAGACCCTTCATGTCCATGTCGAGCAACGGCTTGATGATCTCGAAGACGTCGCCGCCCGAGCAGAAGTTGCCGCCATTCGAACCGAATACGACAGCCTTGACGGCGTCGTCGTAGCGCAGCGCGCGGAACCAGTCGCGCAGCTCGGCGTAGCTCTCGAAGGTCAGCGGGTTCTTGCGCTCCGGCCGGTCGAGGCGGACGGTCGCAACCCCGTTCGCAACGGACAGGAGGAAGTGCTTGGGTGTCGTCCTGTTCATTCCTTCACTCGCTTTCCTTGCCTTCGAGACGGCGGACCGCAGCTTCCAGTGTCGCCATCAGCCTCGTCGCCTCCGCCGCCGAGAGCCCGCCGAGAATCTCGTTCACCCAGCTCTCGTGCTTCGCCGCCATGCGCTGGAAGAGCTCGCGTCCGGAATTGGTCAGCCGCACGATCATCGCCCGCCGGTCGTTGTCGACCGGTACACGCACGATCAGCCCATCGGAAACGAGGCGGTCGACGATGCCGGTGACGTTGCCGTTGGAGACGCGCAGCTCGCTCGACAGGTCGCTCATTCTGAGGCCAGCCTCGGCGCGGTAAAGGGCGGCCATGACGTCGAAGCGCGGCAGGGTGCTGTCGAACTCCTGACGCAGCTTCTCGCGGACTTCGCTCTCGATCAGCCGCGAGGTCTTCAGAATGCGCAGCCACAGCCTCAGGCGCGTCTTCGACGCGGCGCGGCCGCTCGCGCTCACCGAGGCATCGGCGACCGTGGCGGCTGGTTCGTTCGAAAGCACGCTCATACTTCTCCTCCGGAAATCGATATCGCCTGGCCGGTGACGGACGCCGCCGCCTCGCTGCACAGCCACATCACCGTTGCGGCGATCTCGCTCGGCTGGATGAAGCGCTTCTGCGGATTTCCGGCCTTCAGCATCGCTTCCGCCTCGGCGCGGCTACGGCCGGTCCTGGCGACGATGTTGGCCAGCGTGCGCTCCAGCATCGGCGTTTCCGTGTAGCCGGGGCAGATGGCGTTCACCGTCGTCCCGGTCGGCGCGAGCTCGAGCGCCAGCGCGCGCACGAGGCCGACAACGCCATGCTTGGCGGCGCAGTAGGCGGTAACATAGGCATAGCCCTTGAGCGCCGCCGTCGAGGCGATCGCGATCAGCCGGCCGCCCGGCGCCATGCTCGCCATTCCCGCCTGGAATGTATTGAACACTCCGGTGAGGTTCACATCGAGCGTCGCCCGGAACAGTTCCGGCGTCGTTCGGGCGAAGGGCGCGCTCTCCGCCGCCCCGGCATTGGCGACCACGATCGACACGGGGCCGGACCTGGCGACGGCGCCGGCAATCGCCTGCCGCAGGCTCTCGGCGTCGGTCACGTCCCCGGCTGCTGGGGCGAGGCGGACATGGGCGCGCGCGACCTCTTCCAGCGCTGCGAGCCGCCGGCCGACGATGGTGACCGACGCGCCGGCATCTGCCAACGCCAGGGCCACCGCCGCGCCGACGCCGCTTCCGGCGCCGGTGACGATCGCATGGCGGCCGGAAAGGTTCCCTGCCATCAGACCTTGCCCAGGAGGGCATCGCCGCGCTCGGCGAGACGCCACATCTGGTCACGGCCCCGGTAGTAGGGCGCAGGCCATTCCTCCTCGCGGTCGCCGAGTGCGCTCGCCGCATGCAGCGTCCAGTAGGGGTTGGCAAGATGCGGCCGCGCCAGGCAGACGAGATCGGCGCGACCCGCCATCAGGATCGAATTGACGTGGTCGGGCTCGTAGATGTTGCCGACCGCCATGGTCGCCATGTGCGCCTCGTTGCGGATCTGGTCGGCGAACGGCGTCTGGAACATGCGGCCGTAGACCGGCCTGGCCCTGTTCGAGGTCTGGCCCGCCGAGACGTCGCAGATGTCGACGCCGGCCTCCTTGAGCATGGCGGCGATGGCCACCGCCTCGTGCGGGGTGACCCCCTCCTCGCCGACCCAATCGTTGGCCGAGATGCGCACGGAGATCGGCTTGTCCGCGGGCCAGACTGCGCGCACCGCATGGAAGACTTCGAGCGGGTAGCGCATGCGGTTTTCCAGGCTGCCGCCGTATTCGTCGCTACGCCGGTTGGTCAGCGGCGTGATGAAGGACGAAAGCAGGTAGCCGTGCGCCATGTGCAGTTCGAGCATGTCGAAGCCGGCACGCTGGGCCATCTTCGCCGATTCGACGAACTGGTCGCGGACCATGTCCATGTCGGCGCGGGTCATCGCCTTGGGCACCTGGTTGCGTTCCGACCACGGAACGTCGGACGCCGACATCACCGGCCAGTTGCCGCGTTCCAGCGGCGCATCACTCTCCTCCCAGCCGAGCTGGGTGGAGCCCTTGGCACCCGAATGGCCGAGCTGGCAGCAGATCTTCGCCGTCGTCTCGCGGTGGATGAAATCGACGATGCGCCTCCACGCCGCCTCGTGGCCCGGATCGTACAGCCCGGGGCAGCCGGGCGTGATGCGCCCTTCCGGCGAAACGCAGGTCATCTCGGTACAGACGAGGCCCGCGCCGCCCTTGGCGCGCTCCGCATAGTGGGCGAAGTGCCAGTCGGTCGGGCAGCCGTCGACAGCCTTGTACTGTGCCATCGGCGAGACGACGATGCGGTTCTTCACCGTCATGCCGCGCAGCGAAAAAGGCTGGAACATCGGCCGGCGCAGCGGCGCGTTTTCGCTCACGCCCGACGCCAGCTGGAACCAGCGCTCGGCGCCTTCCAGCCAGTCCTTGTCGCGCAGGCGCAGGTTCTCGTGCGAGATGCGTTGTGATCGCGTCAGCAGCGAATAGACGAACTGCACGGGATCGAGGTCGAGGTAGCGCTCGACGTTCTCGAACCATTCGAGGCTGTTGCGTGCGGCCGACTGGAGCCGCAGCACCTCCATGCGCCGCTCCGCCTGGTAGCGCTCGAACGCCTTCTGCATGGTCGGTTCGGAATGCAGGTAGTCGGCGAGCGCGATCGCGCTGTCGAAGGCGAGACGCGACCCGGAGCCGATGGAGAAATGCCCGGTCGCGGCGGCGTCGCCCATCAGCACGACGTTGCCGTGGTACCAGCGCTCGCAGATCACCCGCGGGAAGTTCATCCACACCGCCGAGCCGCGCAGATGCGCAGCGTTCGACATCAGGTCGTGCCCGCCGAGGTGTCTTGCGAAAATGCGCTGGCAGGTCGCGACCGTCTCCTCCTTCGTCATGCCGGCGAAGCCCCAGGCGTCCCAGGTGTGCGGCAGGCATTCGACGATGAAGGTCGCGGTCTCGGCATCGAACTGGTAGGCGTGCGCCCACACCCAGCCGTGCTCGGTCTTCTCGAAGATGAAGGTGAAGGCGTCGTCGAACTTCTGGTGCGTGCCCAGCCAGATGAACTTGCACAGGCGCATGTCTATGTCGGGCTTGAAGACGTCGGCATATTCCTTGCGCACCAGCGAGTTGATGCCGTCCGAGGCGACGACGAGGTCATACTCCTTCCGGTACTCCTCGGCGCTCCTGAACTCGGTCTGGAAACGCATCTCGACGCCCAGTTCGCGCGCGCGCTCCTGCAGGTCAATCAGCATCTGCCTGCGGCCGAGGCCGGCAAAGCCGTGCCCGCCCGAGACGATGCGCTGGCCCTTGTAGACGACGGCGATGTCGTCCCAGTAGGCGAAGTGGCTGCGGATCGTCGCCGTGCTTTTCGGGTCGTTCTTCTGCATGCGGCCGAGCGCGTCGTCGGACAGGACCACGCCCCAGCCGAACGTGTCGTTGGACCGGTTGCGTTCGAGCACCACGACCTCATGGGACGGGTCGCGCAGCTTCATCGAGATCGCGAAATAGAGGCCCGCAGGCCCACCACCCAAGCACATGACCTTCATGGCGTCGTCCTCCAGCAGCATCGGTCTCAGGGGGTCTTCGATGCGGGCATGCTAGCAGGGCGGTAATTTATTTCAAGCCTAAACATTTCTGGTATGAAATTTATCCGGCGAGGCCGCGCGCGGAAACCTTCGCGCCCAAGCCGCGGCGCGAGGTCTGCCGGTCGGCGGCGGAGCGGGGCCGCCTATTCGGCGTCGGGCTGGTTTTCCGGCGCGGCGGCAATGAAGGCCGGCAGCGCCGCGCAGGCATCGAAGATGCGGCGGATCGTCGGATAGGGCTCCATGTCGATGCCGAAGCGTCGGTTGTTGAGCACCTGGGCGTAGAGACAGATGTCGGCGAGCCCCGGCCGGTCTCCCCGGCAGAAGCGCCCGGTCCCGGGATCGGAAGCGAGCATCGCCTCGAGCGGCGCAAAGGTTGCAGCGACCCAGTGGCGGAACCACGCCGTCACCGCCGCGTCGTCGGCGCCGAACTCGGAGCGGAGGTAGTCGAGGATGCGCAGGTTGTTGACCGGATGGATCTCGCAGGCGACCGCATAGGCGATGGCGCGTACCCTCGCGCGGTCCACCGGACCGACCGGCAGCAGCGGCGGCTCCGGATGGGCTTCCTCGAGGTATTCGATGATGGCGAGCGACTGGGTCAGCACCGTGCCGTCCCACAGCTCCAACGCGGGCACCAGCCCTTGCGGGTTCTTGGCGAGATACGCCGCCGAGCGCTGCTCGCCCTTCCTCAGGTGCCAGGCCACCGTGTCGTAGGCAAGTCCCTTCAGGTTGAGCGCCGCGCGCAGGCGGGTCGAGGTCGAGGAACGGAAATAGCTGTGCAGGACGAGGTTCACGGGTTGACCCTTTCGCCGATGGAGATGCTGACCGGATCGAGCCCGTCGATAACGACGGTACAGACGTCGCCGGGAACCAGCGGCCCGACGCCGGCGGGCGTGCCGGTGAAGACGAGGTCGCCCGGCCTGATACGCACCGAATGCGACAGGATGGAAACGATCTCCGGCACGGACCAGATCATCTCGGCAAGGTCGGCGTCCTGGCGCACGGTGCCGTTGACCTCGAGCCGGATGCGGCCCGCGGAGAGATGTCCGGTGGCCGCTACCCGGCGGATCGTTCCGCACACCGCGGAGTTGTCGAATGCCTTCGCCCAGTCCCACGGCCTGCCGGCCTCGCGGGCCTCGAACTGAAGGTCGCGCCGCGTCAGGTCGTTGCCGGCGGCATAGCCGAAGACATGGTCGAGCGCGGTCTCCTCGGCGACCCGGAATCCCTCGCGTCCGATCGCCACGACCAGTTCGGCTTCGTGGTGAAGGTTCTTCGTCAGCGGCGGATAGGGAACGATCGTGCCGCCGGCAACCACCGCGTCGGACGGCTTGGTGAAGAAGAACGGCGCCTCCCGATCGGGATCCCGGCCCATCTCGCGGGCGTGGGCGGCATAGTTACGCCCGACGCAGAAAACGCGGCGCACGGGAAAGCGCGCGTCCTCGCCGTCGACGGCGACGCTGGGGATCGGCTGTGGAGGGAACACGAACGGCATGCGGGCTGTCCTCGGCGTGTTGATGCGAACAGGCCTGACGGCGCGGGGCGCGAAGTATCGGCGGCCCGGCCTGCGGTCAGGCGGCGCCCCAGCCGACGATGCCCTTGATCTCCAGGAAGTCGTGAATTCCCCAGTCTGCATATTCGCGGCCATTGCCGGACTGCTTGTAGCCGCCGAACGGCGCATGCGTGTCCCACTCGGGATAGTTGAGATAGACCGAGCCGGCGCGCATGCGGGCGGCGACGGCGCGGGCATGGCCGATGTCCTTCGACTGGACGTAGGCGGCAAGCCCGTAGACCGTGTCGTTGGCGATCCTGACCGCGTCCTCCTCGTCGGCGTAGGACAGCACCGAAAGCACCGGTCCGAAGATTTCCTCGCGCGCGATCGTCATATCGGGCGTGACGTGGCCGAACACGGTCGGGCGGACGTAATAGCCGCGGTTGAGGCCTTCCGGCCGGCCGAGGCCGCCGGTCACCAGCGTCGCGCCTTCCCTGATGCCGGCCTCGATCAGCCGCTGGATCTTGTCGAACTGAAGCTGGCTGACGACGGGGCCGAGGCGCGTGTCGGCGGCGTCCGGGTGGCCCACCTTGTGGGCTTCGGCCGCCTTCCTTGCGATCGCCAGCGCCTCGTCGTGGCGGTCGGCCGGCACCAGCATGCGCGTCGGCGCGTCGCAGGACTGGCCGCTGTTGCCGAAGCAACCCTCGACGCCCTTGATCACCGCCGTCTCGAAATCGGCGTCGGGCAGGATGATGTTGGCGGACTTGCCGCCGAGTTCCTGAGCGACGCGCTTGACCGTGTCGGCCGCGGTCTTGGCGACGATGATGCCGGCCCGGGTCGAGCCGGTGAACGACACCATGTCGACGTCCGGGTGGCCGGCCATCACCTGGCCGACGTCGGGGCCGGTGCCGTTGACGAGGTTGAAGACGCCCTTCGGCACGCCGGCCGCGTGCATCGCCTCGGCGAAGATCAGGCCGCTCACCGGCGCGATTTCCGACGGCTTCAGCACCACCGTGCAACCGGCGGCGATCGCCGGCGCGACCTTGCAGACGATCTGGTTCAGCGGCCAGTTCCACGGCGTGATCAGCGCGCACACGCCGATCGGCTCCTTGACCACCATGGTCGTGCCGCGCAGGTGGCTGAACTCGTAGGCCTCGAGCGCCTCTATCGTCGCCTCCATGTGGGCGCGTCCGGCCCAGGCCTGAGCCTCGCGGGCAAATCCGATCGGCGCGCCCATCTCGCGCGAGACGGCGCGAGCGATATCCTCGAACCGCTCGTTGTAGGCGGCGAGCATGGCGCGCAGCAGCGCCAGCCGCTCCGCCTTTCCGGTTCGCGAAAAGCCGTCGAAGGCGGCCCGCGCCGCCGCCACGGCACGATCGACGTCGGCCTTCGAACCGACCGAGATGGCGGTGAAGGCTTCTTCCGTCGCCGGGTCGATCACGTCGAGCGTTGCCGGCACGACGGGATCGACCCAGGCGCCGTCGATGTAGAATTTCAGGTCGTTGCTCATGGAAGGCATCTCCGGTCTGCAGGCGGATTCGGTCGCGCCATCCTTGCACGGGTGGGACCCCGATGGCGACGGGCGCGGCGCCACGATCGGCAAGAATTGCGGCGCGGGCTCAACGTTCGAGGCGGTCGAGGAGCCGATACCAGGCGAGCGTCGCCGCGACGCCGACGCGGCGGAAGCGGTGGAAAGGAATGGGCCGGATGGGGGACGGCGGGAACGGCAGCGCCTCGCGATCGCCTTCCGCGAAATAGGCGGCCATGCGCGGGCCGAGCGCGGTCATCAGGCCGACGCCGCGCCCCTGGCAGCCAGCGACGGCGACGAGACCCTCCTCGGGCGTGTGGATATGCGGTAGATGGTCCGCCGTCATGGCGACTCGGCCGAACCAGCGCCGCTCGATCGGGAAACCGGCCAGAGCCGGAAAGAGCCGCGCCATCGCCCGCTCGAGGTGCGCCCAGTCGGCAGGCCGCTTCGGCGTCGGCATGCCGCCGCGCCCACCGACGATGAGCCGGCCATCGGGACCGCGGCGGTAATAGATGAGGATGCGCCGCGAATCCGAGACCGCCTGACCGCCGGGAAGCACGCCCGCGCCGAGCCCGTCCGGAAGCGGCGGCGTCGCGATCTGGAAGGAATTCAGCCAGACCAGCGATTGCGCCAGGCCCGGGATCAACCCGTCGGAGTAGGCATTGGTGGCGACGAGCACTCTTGCCGCCTTCACCGTTGCCCCGGAAGCGGTATCGACCCGCCAGTGCCCCTCCCGGCGCGAGAGCCGGGTCACCTGCGTCCCCGTCGCGATCCGCGCACCGGCCGCTTGCGCGACTCGCGCCAGCCCGAACGTCAGGGCCAGCGGCTGGACGACACCGGCACGACGGTCGAGCCAGCCGCCGCGATAGCCGGACGCCCCGGTCAGGGTGCCGATCGCCGCGGCGTCGAGCAGTTCGGCGTCGGCACCGCGCGACGACCATTGGCGGTGGCGGTCTGCCGCAGCCGCGAGCGCTTTCGCGGTGTGTGCGGCGAAGATCCAGCCGGCGCGCCGGTGGGGAACGTCGAGCCTTTCCGAACGGATCAGGTCGAACACCGTGTCGGCCGTCGAGGACACGAACGAGACCAACGCCTCGCCAGCCTTCTCGCCGTAATGCGCGACCAGCCATTCGGGATCGAACTTCAGCCCTGGGATCACCTGCCCGCCGTTGAGGCCGGAGGCACCTTCGCCCAGCGCCCTGGCTTCGATGACGCGCACCGAAAGGCCGCGCCGCGCTGCGTGAAGCGCCGTCGAAAGGCCGAGGAAGCCCCCGCCGACGATGGCGAGGTCGCAGGTCTCGCCGTCGACGAGCGAATCGGCAGCGGGCGCGACGAACTGCGGCGCCCTCCAGGCCGACAGGCCGACCCCGGTCGCCACCGGTTCACGCGGGGTAGACAACGGGCCTCCGCGTGCGGAACAGGACGAGGGTCATGACGGTCACGTTGAGCAGGTTCCAGGCGATGCCGTTCAGGAACGCTGCAGCGTAGGATCCGGTGAGATCGTAGATCCAGCCCGACATCCAGCCGCCCAGCGCCATGCCGGCGATCGTCGCCATGATGACGACGCCGACGCGCCGCCCGGCCTCCGCCGCCGGCATGTATTCCCGAACGATGATGGCATAGCAGGGAACGATGCCGCCCTGCGAGAGACCGAAGACGAAGGACACGACATAGAGCGAGGCAAGTCCGTCGAAGGGGATGTAGAGAAGCAGCGAAAGGCCCTGCAGCACCGAGCCGATCAGCAGGGTGCGGATGCCGCCGATGCGGTCGGCGAGAATGCCCGAGCCGAGCCGGCTCACGATGCCGGCGCCGAGCATCAGCGCCAGCATCTCGGAGCCGCGCGCCACGCCGTAGCCGAGGTCGGCGCAATAGGCGACGATGTGGACCTGCGGCATCGACATCGCCACGCAGCATCCCAGGCCCGCGATCACCAGCAACGCCTGCAGAGCCGACGGCGAAAGGTCGATCGGCTTCGCCTTGAAGCCACCCGTCGATCCCGCATCCGCGCGGAGCGACGCCGCGTGCGGCCGGCGCCTGAGCATCAGAACGAGCGGGACCATGGTGACCAGGCAGATGATGCCGATGCCGAGATAGGTGGTGCGCCAGCCTTCGCTCACGAGGAAGGGCTGCATGGCCACCGGCCAGATGGCGCCGGCGAGATAGTTGCCGCTCGCCGCAGCCGTCACCGCGATGCCGCGCCGCAGCCGGAACCAGTGCGAGATGTCGGCCAGCAGCGGGCCGAAGGTCGCCGAGGAACCGGCACCGATGAGCAGGCTCTGCACGACGGCGAACTGCGTGACCGACGCCGACATCGCCGCCAGGACGAAACCAGTGCCGAGCGCGAGCGACGCGACGAGCGCCGGCAGCATGTAGCCCACACGATCGATCGCCCGGCCGATGAAGACGTTGCCGAGCGCAAATCCGATCATGGTCATCGTGTAGGGCAGCGAGGCGTCGGCGCGGTCGACGCCGAATTCGGCCTGTACCGCCGGCAGGACCACGATCACCGCCCACATGCCGACGCCGCCGAGAGTGGCGAACGCCACCGAAAGGCCGAGCCTCAACCAGGCGTAGGCACCGTCGATGTCGGCTGAATCGTCCCGGGCTGTCGCCATGTCGCTCGTCCTCCCCCGGCGACCCGTGCACGTCACCTGCCGCCAGCTTTCGCGCCTTTCGCCGCGACGGGCAGCGCCACGCATCGCCGAACGCTGTTCCAGGACGATCGCCCGGCGCGGTTCGGACACGGTCCTTATTCATGACAATGACAATCAACTTTTTTGTTGCCGAGCGCCGGGCGGCGTTCTAAGGGGTTTCGGCGTCGGCGGCTCGCAGGTGCTCGCCCGCGCCGCCGGACATGGGCCGACGCCACGCTTGTTCGCAGAAGGACGACCGTTTTGCCGATCCGCGCGTTCCCGTTGATCCTGCTGGCCGTCATTTCCCTGGCCGGCCAGGCCGTCGGCTGCATCGCGCAGGAACAGGCAGCCGGGTCCGTGACCCGACCGGCGCCGGCGGAAGCGGCCGCACGCTTGGTCGCGCCGGCGGTGAACGGGACGACCGTCCGCTCGACCGCGACTGCACCGGCCGGGACCGGCGACCCGGAATCGATGCCGTTCGCCTTGGAGGAAAGTTCCTCGACGCTGCCGCGCGACCTGTCGCCGTGGGGCATGTTCATGGCGGCCGACATCGTTGTGAAGGCCGTGATGATCGGGCTGGCCGTCGCCTCGCTGGCGACGTGGACGGTGTGGTTCGCCAAGTCGATCGAGCTTGCCGCCGCCCGACGCCGGCTGCGTCGCGCCGTCCGCGCCATCTCGGCCGCCGACAATCTCGACGCGGCCCTCGGCGCCCTCGATCGCGAGGCAGGACCCGCCGCCCTGTTGGCGCGCGAGGCGAAGGAGGAGGTCGCGCTCTCGGCCGGTGATGGCGAACGCGTCGAAGGCGGCGGCATCAAGGAGCGAGTCGCCTCCCGCCTCGGCCGCATAGAATCGGCCGCCGCGCGGCGCATGACGCGCGGTACCGGCGTGCTCGCCACCGTCGGCTCGACGGCGCCCTTCGTCGGCCTGTTCGGCACGGTGTGGGGCATCATGAACGCCTTCATCGGCATCAGCGAGGCGCAGACGACGAACCTCGCCGTCGTCGCGCCCGGCATCGCCGAGGCGCTGCTGGCGACCGCCATGGGTCTCGTCGCCGCCATCCCTGCCGTCGTCGTCTACAACACCTTCGCGCGGGCCATCGGCGGCTACCGCCAGATGCTTGCGGACGCCTCGGCC
This sequence comes from Hyphomicrobiales bacterium, assembly GCA_012842935.1. Classification (GTDB taxonomy): domain Bacteria; phylum Pseudomonadota; class Alphaproteobacteria; order Rhizobiales; family Rhizobiaceae; genus DUSC01. The sequence continues at coordinate 37,659 of DUSC01000088.1, forward strand.
GGGGTCGAGCGGCTGGTCAGCCGAGACCTCGATCGCGGGCTGATCGCGCGCCGGCCGATGCGCCGCGCCGCGGCCGCCGAATAGGACCGTCTCCATGGCCGCGAGAATCCGAGAAAACGACGGCGACGATCTCGAGGAGAACCATGAGATCAACGTCACACCGTTCATCGACGTCATCCTCGTGCTGCTGATCATCTTCATGGTCGCAGCGCCGCTCGCCACCGTCGATGTCGATGTCGATCTGCCCGGCTCGACCGCGACGCCGGCGCCGCGGCCCGAGCAGCCGCTCTTCCTCACCCTCAAGGAAGACCTGACCCTGGCGCTGGGCAACGACGCGGTGTCGCGCGACCGTCTCGCCGCCGCCCTCGCCGCGCGCACGAACGGCGATACGCAGACCCGCATCTTCCTTCGGGCGGACAAGGCGGTCGGCTACGGCGACCTGATGCAGGTGATGAACCTCCTGCGCGCCGCAGGCTACCTTAAGATCGCGCTAGTCGGGCTGGAGACCGCTGGCGCGCCTGCGGCTGCGGTGGCCGGGGAGCAGCCATGACGACCGTCACCCTTCCGACCGCGCCGAGCCTCGACCTCGGCCGCCTTACGCGGAGCGACCGTGTCCTGTGGATCGCGGCCGCTGCGGCGGCGATCTCCTTTCATGTCGCGATGGCCTATGCCGTGCAGTCGTTGCGGCCAGCCGCGCGGGACGGCGGTGCACCGCCGGCACTGGCGATCGAACTCGCGCCCGTCGCCATGGCTTCCCCGCGTGCCGTCGATGGCGACATCGTCGAGGCGGTTCCATCGGAGCCGGCGTCGGCCGCCGAAGCCGTCGAGACGCTGAGCGAAGCGGAGCCGGACGAGGTCGCCGAGGCGACCGAGCCGGCGCCGGAAACGGTGCAGCCCGCGGTCGAGGCCATCGACGCGGTCGCGGCGGGGACGCTTTCTGCCGAGGACACGCCCGCCGCGAGCCCGCTGGCGCCGCCGGAGAAGGTGCAGAGGGTGGCGATTGCGCCGATCGACGAAAACATTCCCGACCCGCCGGAGCGGGAGATGGCGACGGAGACCGAAGAAGTCGTCCCCGACGTGCTCGAGGCTGTGACGCCGGAAGTCGACGTGCCGTTGCCGCAGCCGCGGCCAACGGTCGCCGAGTTTGCCGAAGCCGACAGGAAGTCGGAGGCGAAGGCGCGGAAACCCGCGACGCAAACCCGCGCCGCCCCGAAGAGGAAGGCCGCCGCCACGGCGACGGCCGTTGCGGCAGCGAAGGCCGACGCGCCGTCGCCGAAGGCGGCGGCGCCGGAAAGGTTCGCGACGGTGGCTCAGCCCACGGTCAGCCCGGCGAAATGGCAGTCGCGCGTTCTCTCCTGGCTGAACCGGCACAAGCGCTACCCGTCGAGCGCCAGGTCGCTGCGGCAGGAGGGCCTCGTTCACGTCGCCTTCACCATCGACCGGGGCGGACGCGTCACGTCCTCGCACGTCGCCCGTTCATCGGGAATCCCGGCCCTCGACCAGGCCGCGCTCGACATGGTACGCCGTGCCTCGCCGGTGCCGGCACCGCCGCCGGAGATCGCCTCATCGGCTCTGCGAATCGCCGTGCCGGTCGAATTTTCGCTGCGCTAGACTCGGGTACCGACACCTCCGACTACTGGACGATGACGATCCGCGTGTTCTGCGGGCCGAACACCTTCACCAGTTCGAAGAACTCCTCGGCATTGTCGGGATGCAAACGGATGCAGCCATGCGAGGCGGGCCGACCGAGGCGTTTCACGTACGGCGTGGCATGGACCGCATAGCCTTCGTGGAAGAACACCGAGTGCGGCATCGGCGCGTTGTCGTACTTCTTGGAGTACCACATCTCGTGCATGCGGGTCGGTTTGAACGATCCGGTCGGCGTGACATAGCCCTTGGCGGCGGTGGACACCTTCCATTCGAAGGCCTGCCTGCCGTCGACCAGGACGCGCATCTTCTGTTCCGAGATCGAGACCTTGGCGACGATCTCGCTTGCCGCGTCGGCCGCTCCGGTGCCGGCTCCGAACATGAGCGCCGCCCCGGTCAGGGCACAGGCGGCGATGTTGATCAGGCGGGTCGAAAAGGTCGTTGCCATCGGGTGTCTCCATCGGTTCGCGATGGGGCCCTTATGGTTAAGACCCGTTTCGGCCGTATTTCGCGGAATCCGTCTTTTTGTTTCGATTCTGTTTCAGATCGCGAAAGTTTACGTCGATTTCGTGCCCGATCCTGTCCGAATCCTGTCCGAATCTGTGGATTCGCCCGATTCCGCCTGCAACTTGAATGCAACACGAAAGCCGCCGCGCGGCATCGTCCCGAAACAGGGAGCGGCGATGATGCCGAGGAAAGCGGAGACCGACGGCGGGCGCATGGGACGGAAGGGAGCCATCTGGCTGGCGAAGGTGAGCGCGGCGACCGCGCTGCTGGCCGTGATCGGCATCTTCGCGGCGCCGGCAGACGGCAACCTGGCGCCCGGGGAACCACCGGCACAGGTTCGACATTTCTCCGTACACGGATGACCGGCCGCCGCAGCGGCAGAACGGATGGACGACATGAGGGCGCGCAAGGCAACACTTCTTCTGACGGCTCTGCTCTATGCGCAGGGCCTGCTCGGCGTGGCCGCAGTGGCCGCCGTCCTGATGCGGCTTCCGGCGGAAGCGCCGAAGAACTCTCCCGTCGCCGCGGCCGCGATCTCCGACGTCGGATAGCGAACTTGATCGCCTTGAGCGTCGCCCAGGGATCGTCATGGCGGATCGAAGCGGTAACCCGCTCCGCGTACGGTGACGATGCTTTCGGTGCCGAGCTTCCGCCGCAGCCGCACGATGCGCGAATCGATGGACCTGTCGAACGCCTCGCTGGTCTCCGCCGGCGCGGCGGCGATGATGTCGTCGCGGCTGAGCACGACATGCGGGTTGGCCGTGAACAGCCGGAGGAGAGCGACCTGCCCGGCCGACAGCATGTCTTCCTCGCCCGTCCGGTGCATGACGATCGCCGCCCTGAGATCGACGGTCGACGTCTCCAGCACGAGCAGTTCCGGCTGGTGATGCCGGCCTCTGGCAACGAGGCCCCCGACACGGGCGGCGAGTTCGCGCCGGTCGATCGGCCGGGCGACGGCGTCGGCGGCGCCCAGTTCAAGGGCGAGTATCCTGTCGAGAAGATTGCCGGGAGCGCCGACGGCGATGAACAGTGCGCCGCTTTCGCCGGCACGGCGCCTGAGCAGGTCGAGCCCCGCGCCGTCGCCGGTTTCCAGATCGACCACGGCGACGTCGGCCCTCTCGGCGGAAAGAATCGTGTCGGCCTCCCAGACCTCGCCGGCGATGCGAACATCGTAGCCCCGCCTTTCAAGATAAGAGCCCAGACCGTCCTGCGCCTCGGCCAGCCCCACGAGGACAACAACCGCCCGCGCCGCCGCCATCTTCGCCTTCGCGCTCCAGATCGCCGATGAAATGAACTAGACAACATGTTTATACCGAATCTACTTTCCGCCGAAAGCGGAGGCGAGATCCCCCTGCGAGCGCGCATAGCTATCGTCGAAGACGAACCGGATCTTCGCGAAGCCGTGGCTGAATATCTTGCCGCGAACGGCTTCGACGTGATGACGGCGGCCGACGCCGCGGAGATGCGGTCTCTCGCGGCGGAGGAGCCGTTTCATCTCGCCATTCTCGACATCGCCATGCCGGGCGAGGACGGGCTCTCGCTCGGTCGCTGGCTGCGCTCCAGGATGCCGCTCGGCATCATCTTCGCTTCCGCGGCCGGAACGACGATCGACCGGATCGTCGGCCTCGAAATCGGCGCCGACGACTATCTGGTGAAGCCTTATGAACTGCGCGAGCTCCTGGCGCGGGTGCGCAGCGTGCTGCGCCGCGTGCCGACGTCGCTCGGCACGCCCCCGGCCGGGCCGGGCAGCGCAGCCGGCACGCGCAGGGTCGTGACCTTCGGCCCGTACAGCGCCGACCTCGAAAGCCGCCGCGTCATCGGCCCGGCCGGCGCGGCGGTCGAACTGTCGCGGAGCGAATACGACGTACTCGAGGTCTTCCTGACCCGGCCGAACCGGCTGCTGACCCGCGCGGCGCTCGCCGACGCCATCGGCGCCGAAGACAACGGCGAGGACTCGCGGGCGATCGACATCCGCATCATGCGGCTGCGCAGGAAGATCGAGGAGGACCCGGCCAATCCGCGTTTCCTGCGCACGGTGCGCGGCGAAGGCTACGTGTTCGCGATCCCGTCCGCCGGCGAGCCGGGCGAAGCATGACCCTCCGCCCCTGACCGGATCATGATCGACACGACGCCGCCCAGCATCGATCCCGGCATCGACCAGCCGGGCATCTCCGTCGCAGCGGCGAGAGCCGCCCGGCGACTGCGCTACGCCCACGACTGGACGGCGGAAATCGACGGCATCGTCGAGATGCTGGGACGTGCGCTCGGCGCCCACCGTTCGATCCTGTTCCGCCTGCGCGAGGAACCGGGACAGGGCCTGACCCAGTCGATCGCATCCTACTGGGTCGACGAAAGCGTTGCCGGCGTGGGACCGCCGACGGTCATCGTGCAGGCCGTGGTGCAGTCCGATCCGCTTCTCGAGCAGATCGCCGAGGAAGGGCGGCAGGGCAAGATGTTCGCCGGCCTGACCCGCGACATCGACGGCTTCCTGCGCAGCGACTTCGAGAAGCAGAAGATCAAGTCGTTCGCCTCCGTGGCGGTCTTCGCGCACGGCCACTCCTGGGGTTCGCTGGCGGTCAACGACTGCGTCGAGGAGCGCCGCTGGACAGACGAGGAGAAGGCCGCGCTGGAGATCGTGGCGCTGGCCATCGGCGACGCGATCGAGCGTTCGCAGTCGGAACAGCATGCCGGCGAGATCATCCGCTCGGCGATGCTGCAGGCCTCGCTCGACGCCATCATCGTCATCGACGAGACCGGCAAGATCATCGAGTTCAACCCGGCGGCGGAGACGATCTTCGGCTACCCGCGCTCGTTCATCATCGGCAAGGACGTGCTCGACACGATCATTCCCCACTTCTATCGCAACGGCTACGCCAGTGGCGGGGAATACATGCTCGGCCGCGGCGCGCCGATGGTGGGGCGCCGGCTGGAAACCGTCTCGCAGAACGCGGCCGGCGAGGTCTTTCCGATCGAGCTGACCGCCTTCGAGATCAAGGCCGCTGACCGCCGGCTGTTCCTCGCCTCGATCCGCGACCTGCGCGAGAAGCGGCGCGCCGAGGACGAGATCAACCGCCAGCGCGAGAAGCTGCACCAGAACGAGAAGATGGCTGCGATGGGCTCGCTGCTCGCCGGCGTCTCGCACGAACTGAACAATCCGCTGGCCGTCGTGGTCGCGCAGTCGACCCTTCTGCACGAATTCGCCGCCGACCCGCAGACCAAGGTACGCGCCGAGAAGGTGCGCGCCGCCGCCGAACGCTGCGGCCGGATCGTAAAGAGCTTCCTCGGCATGGTGCGCCTGCATCCGACCGAGCAGGTGACGACCGACCTGAACCAGGTCGTGCGTTCCGCACTCGAAGTGACCGCCTACGGTGCGCGCAGCGCCGGGATCGGCATCGACACCGACCTCGTCGAAGGCGGCCTTCCGGTTCTGGCCGATCCCGACCATCTCACTCAGGTGGCGGCCAACTTCCTGGTGAACAGCCAGCACGCGCTGGCCGCCGTGCCGAAGGACCGGCGCATCCGCGTGCGCACCGTCCGCAACGGCGACAGCGTCGGGTTCTCGGTCGAGGACAACGGGCCGGGCATTGCGCCGGAGATCCGCCACCGCATCTTCGAATCCTACTTCACCACAAAGCCGGTCGGGGTGGGCACCGGCATCGGCCTGTCGATCTCGCGCCAGATCATCGAGCGCCACCGCGGCCGCATCTGGTTCGAGGAGGCGGCGCCGCAGGGCGCCCGTTTCGTCGTCGAGCTTCCCGCGGCGAAGAAGGCAGGCATCGGCACGGAGGAAGAGCGGGACACGTCCGCCGGACTGAGGCGCGCGCTGATCGTCGACGACGAGCCCGACGTCGCCGCCTCCCTCGCCGACATCCTCGAACTGATGGGCATCAAGTCGACGGTGATGACCCAGTGGACGTCTGCCGCCGAGGCGCTGGAGCAGGCCCGGCCGGACATCGTCTTCAGCGACCTGCGCATGCCGGGTACCGGCGGCGTCGCGCTCTACCGCGAACTGCTCGACCGCCGTGCCGACTTCGCCCGCCGCTTCGTGCTGGTCACCGGGGACATGATCGGCGCCCGTGCCGAGGTCGATGCGCTGGCGGCGCACCTGCGGCCGCTCATCCTGGAAAAGCCGTTCTCGACGCTCGACGTCCGCGGCGTGCTGGCCGCCGTCGCCGACCAGATCGCACTGACGCGCTGAGGCGCGCGGCGCGGCCTTCACCCCCCCTTTGCGGTGAGGCAAGGGCGCGGGCACCCGACTTCGCGGACAAGCGGGATCGTGCCCGGGAGGGCATGGCGGACTCGCGGTTTTCCAGGTCGCGGTCGCGTGCAGCGGGCGTCATGAGGTGTCGGGCAGACGGCAGCGGCGCGTAGAGGGGACGCAGACGACGAGGAGCAGGGCCAGGTGCGTCACGCCATTGGCGAGCGGCGCACGGTCGGCAAAGTGTCCCGCGGAACCGTGGAACGAAACGCCTTCGGGCCGGCCGGCGGGGCGGCCATCAGATAATCCGGCCGAGGCGGCGCCCGTATCCGCCAGCGCGCCGAGCACGGCGGCGAGCAGGCGCAGGCGCAGCGCCAGGATGTCGGCGCCGGCGGCGGCGAAGCGCATGGCGGGCGGTTCGTCGGGGAAGGCCAGGTCGAGACACCAACCCTCGGCTCCGATCTCCCTGGCGACATAGGCCCGCGCCACGGCCACCGCCCGGCCGAGGATGGCGACGACGAGGAAGCGGACGGGAAAGGAGCGGCCGGCGGCGCGTTCGGCGAGCAGCGCAAGCGCGAGCAGCGTCCGGGCGATGCCCGGAAACGTCCCCCTGTCCTGCGACCCACCCGCCATGTCCGGGCCTCCATTGACCCGGGCGATTCTACGGCAGGCGCTCCGAGAGGGGGACAAAATTGCCGCCGGAGACGGGCGAAAATCGCTGAAGTCATTGATTTCGTTGAAGCGCATCTCGGATCTTGTCCCCCGGGTCCCGGATGCGCGCGCGGAGAGCACCGGCGATGAGGGGAAGGACAAACGGCGGCGAAGGGGGTGAGCAGCGGCAAGGCGGCTCTGTTGCGGGCATCGGCGGGAAGCGCTCGTCCTGCCCGTGAGCCTTGCAACAAGTCCGCCCTGTCCGCGATAGTGGAAACATGAACGAGAACAGCAAGCGGCCGGTCCTGCGCATCCGCGTCGTCTTCGGCGAAGAGGAAATGATCGGCCCGGGCAAGGTCGAGCTTCTCGAACGCATCGACCGCTGCGGGTCGATCGCGGCGGCGGGGCGCGAGATGGGCATGAGCTACAAGCGCGCCTGGGAACTGGTGGGCATGCTGAATGCGATGTTCCGCGATCCGATGGTCGAGAGCACGAGGGGCGGACCCGGCGGCGGCGGAGCGGTACTGACCGGGGCTGGACGCGAGGTGCTCGAACTGTACCGCGCCTTCGAACGCGAGGCTGCACGAGCGGGCGCCGGGCCGCTCGCGGCGTTGCAGGCCCGTCTGAAGGATATTCCCGAAGGGAAATAACGGTTGACCGATCCGGCACTTTCTGCCGATATGTTTCGAGAAACATATCAGAAGGGTAGTCAGTGCCGACTTCGCTCGCCCGCCGATCGGTCCTTGCCGCCACCGTCGTCCTTGGTCTCCTCTGGGGTCGGGCGGCAGAAGGGGAGGAGGCCCCGATCGTCGCGGCGGCCTCCGACCTGCAGTTCGCCGTCGAGGAGATCGCGGCGGCCTTCGAAGCCGAGACGGGCATGCGGGTGCGGCTGTCGATGGGCTCGACGGGCAACTTTGCCCGCCAGATCCGCGAGGGCGCGCCCTTTCAGATGTTCATGGCCGCCGACGAACAGTTCGTTTTCGATCTGGCGCGCGACGGCCTTGCCCGGAACGAAGGCGACCTCTACGCCATTGGCCGGATCGTGGTGAAGGTGCCGCCGGGCTCGACGCTTTCAGCCGACGGAACGCTTGAAAGCCTGCGGCGGGCTCTGGCGGAGGGGCGGATCAACCGCTTCGCCATCGCCAATCCCGACCACGCGCCCTACGGCAAGCGCGCCCGCGAGGCGCTCCAGCATGCGGGCCTATGGGACGACATCCAGCCCTTCCTCGTGCTGGGCGAGAACGTCGGCCAGGCGGCGCAGTTCGCGCTGTCGGGCAATGCCGAGGGCGGCATCATCGCGCTGTCACTGGCGCTGGCACCGGAGCTGCGCGATCTGGGCACCGCGGATCTGATCCCCGAAGACTACCATGAACCGCTGCGCCAGCGCATGGTCCTGCTGAACGGCGCCGGGCCGGTGGCCGAGGCCTTCTATGCCTACTTGAAGGCCCCCGTCGCGCGCGCGATCATGGAGCGCTACGGCTTCGTCCTGCCCGAGGAGTGAGGCATGGACTGGGAGGCGCTTTTCCTGTCGCTGCGCCTGGCGGCCTGGACGGTGGCGATCCTGCTGCCTGTCTCGGTGCTGATGGGGCGATGGCTCGCCTACCACGCATTCCGCGGCAGGGGACTGGTCGAGGCGCTGGTGATGCTTCCCCTGGTCCTGCCGCCCACGGTGTTCGGCTTCTACCTGCTGGTGGGCTTCGGGCGGAACTCGCCGGTCGGCGCCTTCTGGCAGGAGTATTTCGGGCATCAGCTGGTGTTCACCTTCGAGGGACTGGTGGTGGCCTCGGTGATCTTCAACCTGCCTTTTGCGATCCAGCCGGCGCAACGCGGGTTCGAGGCGATCGCGACGGAGGTGCGCGAGGCGGCGAGTTGCTGCGGCATGTCGCCCGGACGCAGCCTGTGGAAGGTGGAATTGCCGTTGGCCTGGCCGGGGCTCATGACGGCGATGGTGCTGACCTTCGCCCACACGCTGGGCGAATTCGGCATCGTGCTGATGGTCGGCGGTTCGATCCCCGGAGAAACCAAGACCATCGCGATCGCGATCTACGACAAGGTGCAGAGCTTCGATGAGCGCAGCGCGGGCATCATGTCGGCCGTGCTCGTGGCGACCAGCCTGTTCACCATCGCGATCACCTTCGCGCTGTCGGCGCGGGTGGGGCGGAGACTCGGCTGATGGCGCTGGAGGTGATGGCCAGGGCCGTGGCGCCCATCCCGCTCGATGTCGCCTTCCGGGTAGAGCCGGGCGAACTGCTGGCGCTCGTGGGCCATTCGGGCTCGGGCAAGACCACGATCCTGCGCACCATTGCCGGACTCTGGCGGCCCGAGGTCGCACGGGTCGCGGTGGACGGGGTGCCGTGGCTCGACACCGGCGCGGGTATCTTTCTGCCCCCGCATCGCCGCAGGGTGGGTCTGGTGTTCCAGAACTACGCCCTGTTTCCGCACATGACCGCGTCGCAGAATGTGATGGCGGCGATGGATCGAGCCGATCCGGCCGAGGCGGACCGCATCCTGGATCTGGTGAACCTGCACGGCCTCGCGGACCGGAAGCCTGCGCAACTGTCGGGCGGGCAGCAGCAGCGTGTTGCGGTCGCTCGCGCGCTGGCTCGCCGCCCGCAGGCGCTGCTGCTCGACGAGCCCTTTTCGGCGGTCGATCGGGCCACGCGCGAGAAGCTCCACGGCGAGATCGTCGCGCTGCGCGCGCACCTGAAGATGCCGGTCGTGCTGGTCACCCACGACGTCAACGAGGCGCAGCTTCTGGCCGACCGCATGGCGGTAATCGAGAAGGGGAAGGTGGTGCGCGAAGGCACGACCGCCGCGGTCATGGCCGACGCGGAAGCGCTTCGTGCCATGAACATCCGCGAGGTGGCGGTGATGCTTCCCGCGACGATAGCCGAGCATCTGCCTGACGGGCTGACGCGGCTCGATGCCGCGACCGGACCGTTGTTCCTGCCCACGGTCGAGGGCGCGCCGGGCACGCGGGTGCGCGTGCGGATCATGGCGCATGAGGTGATCGTCTCGCGCGCGCGACCCCGGGGGTTGTCGGCCCAGAACATTCTGTCAGGCACCATCACGAGGATCGTGCCCGGCGCGGGGCCGGGCGTGATGGTCCATATGGCGGTCGGCGCGCACGAAATCCTCGCCCGCATCACCCGGCGCGCCGCCGACGAACTGGCACTGGAGCCTGGCGACACCGCCCATGCCATCCTGAAATCCATGTCCGTCGCCCGCGATCATGTGGCGTACACGCCGGGCATCGCAGAGGCGCTCGACTGACCCGCCCGGCCCGGCCGGCGCTGCCCCGACGGAGGGGCTCCCTTCGGTCGGCTGGAGAAGAACGGCAGGTCGTGCGGCCTATCCGGTTGGTGCGCGTGCCCGGCACGGGATGACGACGGCGGGGGCGGCCGGCAACTCTCTCCGTCGCCGCCGGCGGGGCGCCCTTTCTGCCCCGCGGAAGAAGGGGCGTCGAGGCCGCCAAAAAAAGGCCCCGGCCGGAAGGGACGACCAGGGCCAGAGCGACTGGAAGGTTGAAGAGGAGGGGAGGAACCCGGAAATCGGGGAGCCGGAGCGGTGCTCAGAAGACGTTCGGCGCGTCGCGGTTGGGAATGTCGGCGACGACGAGGCGGATCGGAGCCTCGGCTCTGCCGGCCGCACGGGCGATCATCACCAGGCAGTCGTGCGTCTCGCTGCCCCAGGCCTGGCCGCGACAGGCGCGCTCGGCCGCGCTCGCCGGCAGGCGATCGGTCTTGGCCGTGGTGCGCTGGACGTCGGCGACCCTGGCCGGCGCGCCCGGGACGTCTGCGACGGCGGGGCCTTGGTAGGACATGGCGGCCATCGAGGCGAAGGCGGCGGTGACGATGACGGCAAACATCATCATCGGGTGTTCCTGCGAACGGCGGCGAAGCGCGATCTCGGCGATGCCGAACCCGCGCACGGGTCCGGTGGGTCGAGCGGCGGCGGCTGGAGCGGACTGTCTGGCGAGCATTGTCGTTGCCCTTGTAGAAGTTCCCTATGGGAATGCTTCTAGGGCGGATTTGTTTCTGCCCGATGCTGCGATTTTCGTATCAATGTAACAATGGAGAAACATTGATCCGGGCAGAAATGCCACATTTTCGGGCAAACGGTTGCTGATAGGGCAGGACGGGACCAAAACGGCCGAGGGGCGCCCGAGTACGGCCGGGCGACGGCCCCCTCCCCCGCCTTCGGCGGTCCTGCTTACCGGTGAACGGGGGCCGGCACGGACCGCGGTCCGCCCGTGGATCAGGCGGTGCGGGGGATCAGGCGGTGCGGGAAAACAGCCGGCCGAGGAAGCCGTAGAACCACGCCGCCTGGGCGGCGTCGTGGAGGACCATCAGCCGATCCTGCTCCGCGCGCGACTGCGCGCCCGGCTTGCCGAAATAGGCCCAGGGTGAGGCCTGCCAGCGGCGAAAGCCCTCGATGGTGACCTCCGGATGGAACTGGAAGGCAAACGTGGTGTCGCCGGCGCGGAAGGCCTGGTTGGGAAAGAGGTCGGACTCCGCCAGATGCACGGCGCCGGCGGGGATGTCGAAAGTGTGGAAATGCGACTGGGCGACGTGGATCGGCGCCGGCAGGACGTCGCGGCCCGCCTCGGTCGGGCGAAGTTCGTAGTAGCCGAATTCGTGCGCGCCCGACGCCGGCGGCCCGACATGGGCACCCATGACGTGGGCGATCTGCTGGCCCCCCTGGCAGATGCCGAGCAGCGGCACGCCCTTCCTCATGCAGGCCTCGATCCAGCGCGCCTCGTCGAGCAGGAAAGGATAGGTCTTCGTCTCGTAGACGGCGTACTTGCCGCCGTAGACGACGCTGCCGGCGACGTCATCGTCGAGCGGTTCGAGCGGCTGCCCGGCATAGGGCCGCCGCCACACCGGCTGGAATCCGTTCCCGTGGAGGAACACGCTGACGCGGTCGTCAGGCGGGTCGTCGCCGTGCCTGACGAGCACCACCTTGCGCGGCCGATCAGCATTCCTTCCGGGGTTCATGGGCGGAACTTACCGCGCCGCGCGGCCGTCCGCCAAGCCCCGACCTAAGCCGCGGAAAATCCGGGGTTTTTGCCGGCGGCGGCGGCACGAGGGCGCTGACGGCAGCAGGCCGGATTTTCGCCGTATTCCCCTAAGGCATTGCATTTGAATGCGAAATGTGATTTATATTGAACGAACATTCAATGACAAAGAGCTTTCGCATGAACCGTCACCTGTTCGGAGTGGCGGTCCCAAACGATTGGGACCGCCGCGGATTACCGGGCTGGAGCTACCATAGTCCCGCCCTTCTCGAGCTGGAGAAGGAATACGTCTTCCGCAACCACTGGCAGATCATCGGTCACGTCTCGGACGTGCCGGAGGCCGGCGACTACCTGACCATGGACATGGTCGGCGAGCGGGCGCTGGTCGTGCGCGGCAAGGACGGCGTCGTCCGCGGCTTCCTCAACATGTGCAGGCACCGCGGCAGCCGCGTCGTCGGCGACGAGCGGGGCAACTGCCGCAACGCACTCGTCTGCCCGTTCCACGGCTGGGTCTACAATCTCGACGGCACGCTGCGCGGCGCGGCCAGGCCGCGCACGTTTCCCGAACTCGACAAGGAGGAGTTCGGGCTGCAGCCCATCGAGACGGAGGTGTGGATGGGATTCATCTTCATCCGCTTCCGCGCCGGGCCGCAGCCTCCGGTGGCCGAACTGATGAGGCCCGTCGAGGCGGAGTTCGCCCACTACCGGAGCGCCGCGATGGTGCCGACCCGCGGCATCTGGACCCAGACCAGCCCGGTCAACTGGAAGTCGGTGCGCGACGTCGACAACGAGGGCTATCACGTCGCCATGGCGCATCCGGCGCTGCAGGACCTCTACGGCGCCACCTATTTCGACGAGCCCTTCGTCAACGGCGTGTCGCGGTCCTTCGCCACCTACAACCCGCATGCGGGGCGCCGCTGGAGCGTGCGCAACTATGTCAGGATAGCGCCGCGGCCGGCCTTCCTGCCCGAGCACCTGCGCGAGGCCTGGCTTTACTACGGTCTGTTCCCCAACGCGGTGATTGCCGCCACGCCGGAGACGGTCCAGTTCTACCAGGAACTCCCGCTGTCGACCGGCCAGACGATGCTGCGCGGCGCCATCTACCGCTACGCAGACGAGAGCCGCGAGCAGGCGGCGGCGCGCTACCTCGCCTTCCGGATCGACCGCGACACGATGGCCGAGGACGTGCAGCTGTCGGTGTGGTCGAACGAGTCGATGGTCTCGGAATCCTTCGGCGGATTCTATCTCTCCGACCTCGAATACGGCGTGCGTACGCACCACGACCATCTGCGCGCGCGCATTCCAGTGCTCGAGCTGGAGACGGCGCCGGCGGAAAAGGACATGTGGGCCCTGAACGAGGCGCTTCTGTCGCGCGGCTGAGGCGGTCGGCCTCCTCGCGTGGAGACCATCGGCCCCCAGACCATGCTTCGCACGGTTCCTCCCCCGTGAACGAGGAAGCTCAGCGCCGCGGCGCCGGACCGACATAGCGGGCGCGGGGGCGGACGAGCGCGCCGCTCTCCAGCTGCTCGAAGGCGTGGGCCAGCCAGCCCGCGCACCGCGCCACGGCGAACAGGGCGACCTCGCTGCCGGCGGGAAGCGACAGCGTACGCGACAGGACGGCCAGCGCGAAGTCGATGTTGGCGCGAAGCCCGGTCGCCTCGGCGACCAACGCCGGCGCATCGACGACGAAACGCCGGTCGGCGCCGGCATGAGCGAGCGCGGCGAGCAGCGCCTCAGCGCGCGGATCGCCCTCCTCGTAGATCAGATGGCCGAAGCCGGGGATGGTCTCGCCGAGCGCGACGCGTTCGCGCAGGCCCGCGGCGACGTCGCCGGCGGCGAGGTCAGCGACCATGCGCGCCGCGAGCGGGCCGGCGCCGCCGTGGCGCGGCCCCTTCAGCGCTACCAGGCCGGCGACCGCCGCGTCGTAGGGGTTGAGCCCGGTCGAGGCGGCAACGCGCACCGCAAACGTCGAGGCGTTGAGTTCGTGGTCGGCGAGCAGCACCAGCGCCCGGCGCACGAGATCGGGCGCGCGCGGGTAGGCCGGCGCCCAGGCGGCGGCGAGCTGGCGGTGCAGCGGTTCCGGCGAGGGCTCGCGGCCGAGGATCGCCGCCGCCAGGAGCCGCATGACGCGGGCGCCGACGCGAACGCGGCCCTCGGGCGTACGGCTGAAGGCGCCGGGATCGGCGTCGCCGGCGAGCGCCAGCACTGCGATCGCGCGCGCCAGCGGCGCCTCGCCGGCGGCCGCGGAAGCGACCGCGCGCATGGCGGGACCGACGACCGGAAGGTTGTCCGGCGCGAACGGATCGGCGCGGTTGGCGTCCCAGAGCAGCGTCGCCGCCTGCTCCAGCGTCGCCTCCCCCGACAGGCCGACGGCGCCGACGCCGCGATACACCGGACCGTCGGGCGTGATCGTCGAGACGGCGGAGTCGACGAGCGCTGCACTCTCCGCCTCGGCGGCGCGGCCGGCGGCCGGCGGGGCGCGGCGGTTCTTCAGGGCGCGTACGTCGTCGGCGCGGTAGCGGCGGGCACGGGCGTCCTCGGTCGGCTCCGAACGGATCAGGCCGCGGCTGACATAGGCGTAGAGCGTCGCCGTCGAAATGCCGAGCTCGCCGGCCGCCTCGCGGGCCGAAAGGTAGAGGGGCGCGGAATTCTTCATATTGATCATGCTAATCAAGATTGATCACAATGCAAGCCGGTCTCATCCTTGTGCATTGCAACAAGGAGAACGATCATGACCCTGCACCACGAGATCCGCACCGGCCTCGACGGCGTCGCCGCCGCGGCGACGGTGCTGTCCCATGTCGACGGCGAGCGCGGCGAACTGGTTATCGCCGGCGAGCGCGTCGCCGACCTCGCCGGCCGCGTCCGCTTCGAGGCGGTTGCCGGTCGCCTGTGGGCGCTGGCGAAGGGGGCGACACCGGCCGAGGCGAGCGCCGCCGCGACCGGCGCGGAGAAGGCCGTCGGCGCCGCCCGGCGGCGTGCCTTCGCCCGCCTGCGCGGCGCGTTGGACCTGGCGAAGGACCTCGAGCCGGTGGTGGCGATGCGCGCCGTCGTCGCCGCGTTGGTTCCCGAGGACGGGATCGATGACGAAGCGACGCTGACCGGCGGCTTCGGCGTCGCCGCCGCCGCCCTGCTGCGCCGCGCGCTGGGCGGGGAGCCGGTCGCACCCGACCCCGACCTGCCCCACGCCGCAGACCTGCTGCGGATGGCGCGCGGCGCCACGCCCGAGGCGGCCGAGGCCGAGGCGCTCGACACCTATCTGGTGACGGCGATCGACCACGGCATGAACGCCTCGACCTTTGCCGGTCGCGTCGTCGCCTCGACCGGCGCCGACCTGTTCATGGCCGCGACCGCGGCCTATTGCGCGCTGACCGGCCCGCTCCACGGCGGCGCGCCGGGGCCGGTGCTCGACATGCTCGACGCCATCGGCACGGGCGACAACATCGCGCCGTGGATCAGGGCGGCACTCGCCCGCGGCGAGCGGCTGATGGGCTTCGGCCACCGCATCTACAAGGTCCGCGA
Organism: Hyphomicrobiales bacterium; assembly: GCA_012842935.1. Lineage (GTDB taxonomy): Bacteria > Pseudomonadota > Alphaproteobacteria > Rhizobiales > Rhizobiaceae > DUSC01. Next base: position 53,201 of record DUSC01000088.1, read on the forward strand.
CCCGCGCGCCGACGTGCTGCGCGCGGCCGTGGCGCGGCTCGGTGGCCGCGGAG
>DUSC01000089.1 GCA_012842935.1 Hyphomicrobiales bacterium
CCCGTGCCCAACACCTGCTCGACCCCGGTCGTCGGCGGTCAGTGGGTGCGCAAGGATGACGGGAGTTTTTCGCTGAACGTGGCGGAGAACAAGCAGTCGCCGGAGATCCCGGTGGATGCGCCCTTCTTCTCGCTGAACTGAGCAGGATGAGAGGGGGCGCTGCCCCTCCGTCCCGGTCCGGAAACCCGCCATGCCCGTAAACCGCCAGATACACCTGGTTTCGCGCCCTGACCCCGCGAAGGGTCCGGCCCTCACCAACTTCGCGCTGCGCGAGGTGGAGCGGCCTCGGCCGGGACCCGGTCAGGTGCTGCTGGAGACGCTGTATCTGTCGCTCGATCCCTACATGCGGGCCCGGATGTATTCGGGGACTAACTACGCCGCCCCGGCGGCCCTGGATGCGCCGATGGTCGGCGGTACGGTGGCTCGCGTGGTCGTCTCGAACCATCCCGGGTTCGCGGTCGGCGAGATTGTCGAAAGTGCGCACGGCTGGCAGGATTACGCGCTGTCCGACAGCACGGGCCTGCGTCGCGTCGATACCGGAGCGGCACCCGTTTCGACGGCGCTCGGCGTTCTCGGCATGCCGGGGCAGACCGGATACACCGCGATGATGCACCACGGACGGCCGGGACCCGGCCAGGTGGTGCTCGTTTCGGCGGCTGGCGGCGCGGTGGGCAGCGTGGCGGGCCAGACCGCACGGCTGGCCGGTGCCAGGGTCGTCGGCATTGCTGGCGGGCCGGCGAAATGCGCGTTCGTGACCGGAACGCTCGGCTTCGATGCCGCCGTCGATCACCGCGCGCCCGATTTCGCCGCTCGGCTCGCAGCGGCCTGCCCGGAAGGCGTAGACGTCTATTTCGACAATGTCGGCGGGCCCGTAACGGCCGCGATCCTGCCGATTCTGCGCGAGAGAGCGCGGCTGCTGGTTTGCGGAACAGTTTCGGTCGACCGCGACAGGCCCGGCGTGGCGCCGGCGCTTCCGTCGATGCAGGACCTTTTGTCGGCGGCGCTGGTCAGGCGGCTGACGATCAAAGGCTTCATCTATACCGATCCCGAACTGATGGCGATGGAGGGCGAGTTCCGTACCACCGTCGGCCGCTGGCTCGCCGAGGGACGGCTCAAATATCGCGAGGACGTCGTCGACGGGCTGGAAGCTGCACCGGCCGCTTTCCTCGGACTGTTTTCGGGCGCGAACTTCGGCAAGCTCGTCGTTCGCGTCCGCCCCGAATGATGCCGCAACGGCCCCGAAACATGGAGGAAGAAATGTTCAGGCCCTTCGCACCCAAGGTCTTCCAGCTCGGCTACGTTGCGCTCGAATGCCCCGACTTCGAGCGTACCCGGCAACATTATGCCGAGACCATCGGCATGCACCAGACCGACACCGGCCATGACGGCGAGGCGTATCTGTCGATCGGGTACGAACACCACAACATCGTCCTGCGCAAGGCCGAGAAGAAGGCGCTGACGCATCTCGGCTTCCAGCTGCAGCCCGGCACCGATCTGAAGGGTCTGGTGAAGGAGTTCGCGGGCCACGGCCTCGCCGCACAGGTCAAGAGCGACAGCCAGCCGGGCGTGCGCGAGTTGGTCGAGGTCGAGGCCGTGCCGGGCGTGGTCTTCCAGCTCTATCCCGAGATCGTCGCACCAGCACCGGGCTTCAAGCGTACCGGCGTCGCGCCGCTTCGGCTCGGCCACGTCGCGGTCATCTCGTCTCACGGCGACAAGCTGATCCACTTCTTCCGCGACATCCTCGGCTTCTGGTTCACCGACACGATCGGCAGCGGGCTGGCCAACTTCTTCACCTGCAACCGCGACCATCACGTGGTCAACGTGCTGAACGTGCCGCAGGACCGGGTGCATCACATCGCCTTCCAGTTGAAAGGAAACGCCAGCCACGCAATGGCCTGTGACGCGCTGCGCGAGGCAGGGGTCGGGGTGAAGTGGGGGCCGGCACGGCACACCGCCGGGCACAACCTGGCCGGGTATCACTACGACCCCGACCGGGTGCTGATCGAACTCTACACCGACATGGACCAGTTCGTTCCGCAGCTGAACATGTGCGAGGCGCGGCCCTGGCACGAGCACTTCCCCATGGTGCCGCGCGACTGGGGTCTGCACGAACTGTGCGCCTGGGAAACCGAATTCGTCTTCAACTTGGCCCAGGGCTGAGCATTCAAGCATTGCAAGGAAAGGAACCACCATGCGGTTGATCCGCTTCTCCCGAGACACCGGGCCGGCAACGCTCGGCCTCATCATCGAAGGCCGCGCCGTCGCGCTGTCGGAACTCGTGCCGGATGCACCCGCCGAGGCCCGCGCGGCGATCGCCGCCTGGGACAGCCTGGGACCGCGGATTGCCGCCGCCGATGCTGCGGGCAAGGGCGTGGCGATTGACAGCGTCCGCCTGCTCTGCCCGCTCGAGGCCGCCGGCAAGATGATGGCGATCGGCCTCAACTACGCCGACCATATCGAGGAAGCGCGTGACGCCGGCCTGACAATTCCCAAGGAGCAGGTCTGGTTCGCCAAGATGGCCAGTTCCTTAGCCGGCCCGTTCGACGGAATCGAGCTGCCGAAAGTCTCGGACAAGCTCGACTACGAAGTCGAACTGGTCGCCGTGATCGGCAAGGGTGGACGCCATATCGGTGCGGCCTCGGCTTCGGCCCACGTGTTCGGCTATTGCGTCGGCAACGACGTTAGCGTGCGCGACTGGCAGACCAAAACCCCGCAATGGGTACTAGGCAAGTCTTTCGACACGCACGGTCCCATCGGTCCCGCCATCGTCACCGCGGACGAGGTGGGCGACCCGCACAGGCTCGGCATCCGCTCCTTCGTCAACGGGGAACTGCGCCAGAACTCGAACACGAAACACCTCGTCTTCAATATATGGGCGCAGATCGAGGAGCTGTCGAAGGCAATGACGCTCAGGCCCGGCGATCTGATCTTTTCGGGCACGCCCGGCGGAGTCGGCCTGGCGTTCAAGCCGCCGCGGTTCCTCAAGGTGGGCGACGTGGTGCGTTGCGAGATCGACGGTCTCGGCGCCATCGAGAACACGGTCGTACCGGAGGCGTGACCATGGCGGCCTGGATCGTCGTTGCCCGCGCGAGCGCAACGCTGGGGGAGTGCGGACGATGAAACTCTTCCATGCGCCGGGCGCGTGTTCGCTCGGCATCCGCGTGCTGCTCGAGGAAATCGGCGCGCCGCACGAGGTCATCACGCTCGACCTGCGCGCCGGCGGCCAGCGCGGACCCGACTACCTTGCGATTAACCCGAAGGGCAAGGTGCCCGCGCTTTTGCGCGACGACGGTTCGGTCCTGACCGAATTCCCGGCGATCGCGCTGTGGCTGGCGCGCACCCATCCCGAAGCGGGTCTTTGGCCGACCGGCCTCGAGGAGGAGGTGCGCGCCATGGAACTGCTCGACTACCTCGTCTCGACGGTGCACATGCGCGGCTTCACGCTGCTGCTGGTGCCGCAGAAATTCGCGCCCGGCGAGGAGGCACAGGCGGCCCTGCGCGCGCATGGCCGCGCTGTCGCGACCGAGGGGCTGGCGCAGGTAGCGGAACGCCTGGGAGATCGCCCGTTCCTGCACGGGGCGCGACCCGGCGTCACCGACGCCGCCCTCTTCTACATCCTGCGCTGGGCGGCGGCCGTCGGCGTGGCGCTGCCCGATGTCCTGCGGGCCCTGGACGACCGGATGATGGCGCGCGACGCGGTGCGCCGCGCGCTCGACCTGACCGCCGCCTGACGGCGGCCGGATTCACGTTTTGGGAGGAACCATGAACAAGACGGATTTCGACGTCATTCAGATCGGCTATGGGCCTGTCAGCAAGTTTTCGGCGCTGCAGTTCGACCGCATGGGCTGGCGCGTCGGCGTCTTCGAGCGGTTCGGCGAATCCTATCCGCTGCCGCGTGCGGTCTGCATCGACCACGAGGTCAACCGCGCTCTTCACGCTGCCGGCCTCGGCGAGATCGCCAGGGCGGTCACGTCGCCGGCACCGGTCTATCGATGGTTCAACGCCGAGTGGACCGAACTGCTCGCGCTCGACTGGACGGGCGAGTCGGTTTCCGGCGGACCCGGCACGCTGTTCGTCCACCAGCCGTCGCTCGAGGCGCTGCTCCATGCTGAGGTTCGCCGCCGTTCGAACATCGCGCTGCATTTCGAGACCGAATGCACCGGCTTCGAGGATCGCGGCGACCATGTCGCCGTCACCGTCCGCGATACGGTGACCGGCATCAGCCGTACGGTAACGGCGCGCTACATGCTGGGCATCGACGGCGCCAACAGCTTCGTGCGCGAAAAGCTCGGCATCACCCGCACCGACCTCGGCTTCGAAGCCGACTGGCTGGTCGTCGACTTCCTGCTCGCCGAAGGCCTGACGGCGCGCAGCCTCGGGCTCGTCGAATGCGGCCAGTGGTGCAATCCGCTGCGCCCGACCACCATCGTTCCGGGCGGCATCGATCTCAACGGCCGAGTCCTGCGGCGCTGGGAGTTCATGCGTCTGCCCACCGAGACCCGCGAGGAGATGGTCCAGGAAGCCAAGGTCAAGGAACTCCTCGGCGATTGGATCAAGCCCGACCAGGGCGACCTGATCCGCCACGCGCTCTACACCTTCCGCTCGCTGGTCGCCGACGAGTGGCGAAAGGGCAGGGTGCTGCTGGCCGGCGACGCTGCCCATCTCATGCCGCCCTTCATGGGCCAGGGCATGTGCGCAGGCCTACGCGACATCTGGAACCTTTCTTGGAAGCTCGACCGGATCCTGCGTGGCACCGCCGACGACGGCATCCTCGACACCTACATGGCCGAGCGGCGCCCGCATGTCACCGAAGTGATCCGCCAGTCGATGTTCCTCGGCTCGATTATCTGCATCCCCGATCCCGAGGCTGCCGCCGCGCGCGATGCCATGTTCCTCGGCGGCGAGGCACCACCCCCCGCGCCGTTCCCGATTCTGACGGACGGCCTCCTCTCGCGGGGCGCGGACGGCGCGCCGAAGGCCCCGGCGGGCGACCTGGCGCCGCACGGGACGGTTCGCCACCAGCGCCGCACCGCGCGGTTCGACAGCCTGGTGCCTCCCGGTTTCGTCCTGATCCTCGACCGGACGATCCCGGAAGCCTCGCTCCCCGCGGCGACCCGCGACACGCTCTCGGCTCTGGGCGTCCGGGTTGTGGCGATCGCCGATCGCGTCTCTGCAGGCGACAACGAGTTTGCCGACTCGCAGGGGCAGTTCCTGCCGTGGATGGCCGGACGCGGCATCCATGCCCTGCTGGTGCGGCCCGACTTCTACGCCTTCGGCGGGGCGGCCGACGTGGCCGGTCTGACGGCGCTGATCGAGGAACTGCGCGGCCAGATGGCCGCTTTAGGGATGGCTGCTTGAGTGGCAGCCGCCGGGCCGGCTCAGCGCTTGCCCGGCTGCGCCACCTTGGCGTCGATGAGGATCCGCTTGGTCTTCAGCAGATGCTCGCGCATCGCGGCGGCGGCGCGTGGCGCGTCGCGGGCGATCGCGGCGTCTGCCAGTTCCTGGTGCTCGGCTTCGAGGTTCCGCGCCGCCCTGTCGTAAGGCATGGTGGCGATGCGGTAGCGCTCGGCCTGGGCGTACAGCATCTCGCGCAGGCGCAGGAGCCAGCGGCTGTCGCAGCCGGCCACCAGCGCCGCGTGGAAGCGCGCGTGCAGGGCCGTCCATTGAGGGTTCACGACGGCCGGGTTGCCGGTCAGCATCGGCGTACGCTGCAGCTCGAAATTGGCCGAGACGATGCCGCTTTCCCAGCGCAGGTCACCATTGGCGATGGCGTTTTCCAGGCAGGCGCATTCGATCATCACGCGTGTCCGCGTCAGGTCCTCGAGTTCTTCCAGCGTGATGGGCGCGACGCGGAAGCCTTTGTTGGTCTCGGCCGTCACCAGCCCTTCCGACGTCAGCTTCGACAGGGCCTCGCGCACCGCGCCGAGACTGAGCTTGGCACGCGCACAGGTTTCGGCGATGTTGATCTTGCTGTCGGCCGTCAGCACGCCGTTGAAGATATCGCTGCGCAGCTGCTCGTAGGCCAGTTGCGTCATGCTTCGCCCGTTCGTCTTCGCCACGCTGCACCCTTTCGACGCACGATGCGGGAATCGACCGACGGCCCGCGTATGATTCAAGAAGTGGTTCTTAATAGATTATTCTGCACGTGATGGCAATTTTATCCGGCTGCGCTCGAATCCGGCCGGGTCGTTTCTGTGCCAAGTAGCCCCTGCGAGCGCGCGCGGGTACCGCAGGATGTCCTCTTAAGCTTCTTGGCTTACGAACATATTGATTGTTTCGATGGGCCTGCGGCCCTGGTTGCGGTAGCCGAGATGGGGTCTCTCGGTGTTGTAGTGGGC
>DUSC01000090.1 GCA_012842935.1 Hyphomicrobiales bacterium
ATATTGATGATGCGGCGCTCCAGCGCGCGACGATCGTTGATGGCCGCCTGGCGCTCGGCGCGGCCGCCGCGGGCAGCCCGCGCGCTGCGGTACTGTTGAGCGAATATGGCGGGCTCGAGGTCGGGGCCGCCCTCGACAGGCTGCTGCACGCTTCGCGCCCGCCCGGTGTCGAGGCCCACAGACTGGCCGAAGCGGTCGCGGCGAAGGACCGCACCATCCAGTTCGGCATGTTCAACGAGCGACTGCTCGACGTGCTCGCCGGGGCTGCCGTCGATGCCGCACAGATCGGCAACGTCGAGCGCGCCGAGCGGATTTCCGCCGCCTGGCAGGAAATGCGCGTTGCGATCGCCGAAGCGGACACGTACAATCTCGACCGCAAACAACACGCGCTGACCATGATCCTCCGCCTGCACGACACGCTCCGAATGTGACGCCCGTCCTGCGGCGCGGGATGGCTATGGCCGTTCCGATGCGCTATCTCACCGCACCGAATTTCATCGCCCTGCGAACGGCTCATAGATGTCACGCGAAAAATTCTACATCACGACCGCCATTTCCTATCCCAACGGCAGACCCCATATCGGTCACGCCTACGAGATGATCGCCACCGACGCGCTGGCACGTTTCCAGCGCCTCGACGGCAGGGACGTCTTTTTCCTCACCGGCACCGACGAGCACGGCATCAAGATGCTGCAGACGGCCCGCAAGGAGGGACTTACGGCGCGCGAGCTCGCTGACCGCAATTCGGCCGAGTTCCGCCGCATGGCGCGGGCGCTGAACATCTCCAACGACGACTTCATCCGCACCACCGAGCCGCGCCACTACGCCGCGAGCCAGGCGATCTGGCGCGCCATGGCGGCCAACGGAGACATCTACAAGGGCGGCTACGCCGGCTGGTATTCGGTGCGCGACGAGGCCTACTACGGCGAGGAGGAAACGGAGGTGCGTGCCGACGGCGTGCGTTACGGGCCGCAGGGCACACCCGTCGAATGGGTCGAGGAGGAAAGCTATTTCTTCCGCCTCTCCGCCTATGGCGGCAGACTCCTGCAACTCTATGAGGAGCAGCCGGATTTCATCGCGCCGCCGGAGCGGCGCAACGAGGTGATCAGTTTCGTCAAGTCGGGGTTGAAGGACCTGTCGGTCTCGCGCACGACCTTCGACTGGGGCGTACCGGTGCCCGGCGACGAGAAGCACGTCATGTACGTGTGGGTCGACGCGCTCACCAATTACATCACCGGCGCCGGTTATCCCGATGAAAATTCGGAGCGCTGGGACTACTGGCCGGCCGATGTCCACATCATCGGCAAGGACATCGTCCGTTTCCACGCCATCTACTGGCCGGCCTTCCTCATGTCGGCCGGCGTCCCCGTACCGCGCCGCGTCTTCGGCCACGGCTTCGTCTTCAACCGCGGGGAAAAGATGTCGAAGTCGGTCGGCAACGTCATCGACCCGTTCGCGCTCGCGGAACATTACGGGCTCGACCAGCTGCGTTACTTCCTGCTGCGCGAGATCCCGTTCGGCCAGGACGGCAACTACAGCCACGAGGCGATCGTCAACCGCACCAACGCCGACCTCGCCAACGACCTCGGCAACCTGGCGCAGCGCTCGCTGTCGATGATCGCCAGGAACTCCGGCGGCAAGGTACCGGCGCGCGGCACCCTTCTCGAGGCCGACCGCGCCATCCTCGACCAGGCCGACGCGGCGCTGCAGACGGCGCGCAAAGCGATGGCGGAGCAGGGCATCCACCTGGCGCTCGCAGCGATCTTTTCCGTCGTCGCCGAGGCCAACCGCTATTTCGCCGGCCAGGAGCCTTGGGCGTTGAAGAAGACCGACCCGGCGCGCATGGAGACGGTGCTGTGGACGACGGCCGAGACGGTCCGCCGCGTGGCGATCCTCTGCCAACCCTACATGCCCGGCTCGGCCGCGAAGCTGCTCGACCTTCTCGCGGTCGCCGCGGACAGGCGCAATTTCGCCTGTCTCGGAAACGCCGACGCGCTGGTTCCCGGGACACCGCTGCCGGCACCGGCGGGCGTCTTCCCCCGCTACGTCGAGCCCGCCCAGCAGGGTTGAAACGTGCTCGTCGACAGCCACTGCCACCTCGACTTCCCGGACTTCGCCGACGATCGCGACGCGATCGTCGATCGCGCGCTCGCTGCCGGCGTGGCGCGGATGGTGACCATCTCGACCCGTGTGCGCCGCTTTTCCGGCGTGCTGGCGATCGCGGAAGCCTATGAAAGCGTCTACTGCTCGGTCGGCACGCATCCGCACAACGCCGCCGAGGAACTCGACATCGGCGCCGACGAACTGATCCGCCTGTCGGCGCACCCGAAGGTCGTCGCCATCGGCGAGGCCGGCCTCGACTATTTTTACGACTATTCGCCGCGCGAGGCACAGGCGACCGGCCTGCGCACCCACATCGCGGCAGCGCGGGCGACCGGACTGCCGCTGGTCATCCATTCGCGCGACGCCGACGACGACATGATCGCCATCCTCGAGGAAGAAAGCGGGAAGGGGAGTTTCCCCTTCGTCTTGCACTGCTTTTCATCCGGCCAGCGCCTGGCCGATGCGGGGGTGAGGCTCGGCGGCTACGTATCGTTTTCCGGAATCCTCACCTTCCGCAAGTCGGAGGAACTGCGCGACATCGCCCGCACGGTGCCGCGCGACCGCCTGCTGGTCGAGACCGACGCGCCCTACCTCGCTCCGATGCCGTTCCGCGGCAAGCGCAACGAGCCGGCCCATGTCGCCCACACCGCCGCCTTGCTCGGCGAGACGATCGGCCTCGACGCGGCAGCCGTTGCGGCGCTGACCACAGACAATTTCTTTCGCCTTTTCAAGAAGATGCCGCGACCGGCCGAAAGGAGATCGCGGCCGTGACCGACACGCTTCGCCTGACCATCCTCGGCTGCGGGTCCTCGCCCGGCGTGCCGCGGATTTCCGGCGACTGGGGCGCCTGCGACCCGACGAACCCGAAGAACCGGCGCATGCGCGCCTCGGCCCTTGTCGAGCGCGTCTCGGCGACGGGCACCACCCGCGTCGTCGTCGATACCGGTCCCGACTTCCGCGAGCAGATGCTGATGGCGCGGGTGAGGACGCTCGACGCCGCCGTCTACACCCACGCCCATGCCGACCACATCCACGGCATCGACGACCTGCGCGGCTACGTCCTCGAGCAGCGCCGGCTGATGGACGTCTATGCCGACCATCCGACCACGGTGCGACTCCACGACGCATTCGGCTACTGCTTCGCCACGCCGCCCGGCAGCGCCTATCCGCCCATCCTGAAGGCACATCCGATCGACCACGACGAGCCGTTCGCGATCCGGGGCGAGGGCGGTACCCTCACCTTCGAGCCGCTGCCGCAGATCCACGGCGACATCATTTCCCTGGGCTTCCGCATCGGCAACATCGCCTATTGCCCGGACGTATCCAACTTCCCGCCGACCACCGCCGATCGGCTCAAGGGCCTCGACCTGCTGGTCATCGATGCGCTTCAATACCGGCATCATCCGAGCCATCTCTCGCTCGCGGAATCGCTCGAATGGATCGCCAAGCTCAGGCCGAAACGCGCCGTTCTGACGCACATGCACATTCCGCTCGACTACGAGACGGTGATGGAAAAGACGCCGGACAACGTCGAGCCGGCCTATGACGGACTGGTTGTCGAGGTGCCGTATGAATGACGCGGAAAAGCCGGCAGGCAGCATCGCGCGCGTTGTCGCCGCTGCGCGCGACGCCGGGCTTGCGATCGAGGTCAGGCGCATGGGAGCCTCGACGCGCACGGCGGAGGAAGCCGCGGCGCAGTGCGGCTGCTCGGTCGCCCAGATCGTCAAGTCGCTGGTGTTCCAGGGAGAACGCAGCGGGCGGCTCTACCTGTTCCTCGTCTCCGGGCCGAACCGGCTCGACCTTGCCAAGGCCGCAACGCTGGCGGGCGAACCGTTGAAGCGCGCCGAACCACGCCACGTGCGCGACGAGACCGGCTTCGCCATCGGTGGCGTCGCGCCGATCGGCCACCGTATCGCCATTCCCGCCTTCGCCGACGAGACGCTGCTCGGCTTCGACGTCGTGTGGGCCGCCGCCGGCGCGCATGACGCCGTCTTTGCCGCCGCACCGGACGCGCTGATGAACGCCGCGAAGGCGAAGATCGCCGACATTGCCGAAGGCTGATTTCGCCAATAGGCACCACGCACTACGCGCTTTTCCGGGCTTTTCACCACGCAAGAGAGTTCCATAATGTATCTTATGCGACTGATGTGTCGGCCGCCATGATGCGCCGTCCCCGCCGTCAGGCCGCCGTCTTCTCGTCCGTTGCCGCATCCCCCTCCCGCCGGCGGAGCACGTCGACGCACCACGCGGTGATCGCCGCCTCGTCGGCCGAAAGCGTCGTGCCGTAGCCGCCGGCGAAGTCGGCGAGCGCGGGCGCGTAAGCCTCGCGCAAGCCGAACAGCACGGGGATGCCCATGCCGAGCGCCTTCTCGATGACGGTGCGGAATCCGCGTCCCTCGGCCTCGTCCTTGCCGAAGCGGTTGAGCACGAGGAGGTCGATGTCGCCGTCGAGGCGATCGAGCAGCGCTACCGACGTTTCCGCGAGGCGCTGCGGATCGAGCCGGCAGCCTGTCGCCCCGGCGCCGAGGGACTGGGTAATGAGCACGCTGTGGCCGTCCTCGATGTCACGGAGATAGGTGGCCGGGCAGCAGCCGTCGGCGATGCGTTCCTCCTGGACGAGACCGCCGACACGATAGCCCTTCCCGCGGACCAGGCGTGCCGCAGCCTCGAGCAGCGGATCGACCGGTTCGCGGTCGCGGGAGATCACGCCGGCGACGAGCGGACGCGTCCCATCGGCCTCGTTCTGCTGCATGGAGCGCCCCTTCCGGGTTTCGTACGGCACGGTCGTCGACTGTATTGTCCCTTGTCGATCCTGTGGCAAGAGCAGCGGCGGGCTTTCGTCGCATCGCCCGGTCGTTCGCCGCCGCATTCGAGATTGCGCGGCAGGCGGTGATGCAGGCCGAAGATCCGGTCGTCGATGGCCCCGGCGGACCGGCGCAGTCGGCGCCGGTAACGGTCGCCCGGCGGTGGCGCGGGTGAGCACGAAGGTCAACGCGCCGATAAGAACGACGGACTGGATCGCGATCACGGTCCAGCTCGCCCCCATGGCGAAGGAGAGGAGCAGCGCCGCACCCATGGCGATCGCCGCAGCCGTCTTGCCGCGCCGGCTGATGGCGCGGTTGTCGCGCCAGTCGCGGATCGCCGGTCCGAAGGTCCGGTGCGTCAGCAGCCAGTCGTGGACGGCGGGAGAGGAGCGCGAAAAGAAGAAGGCAGCGAGCAGCACGAACGGTGTCGTCGGCAGGAGCGGCAGGAAGATGCCGACGATGCCGAGCCCGAGACTGGCCGATCCGAGCGCGAACCATAGCGGCCGCATTGGGTTCCCTGCCCTCTCCTGTTGATGCCGAGCCGCGGTCCGTCCGCGGACCGCCAGCGCCAGACATAGGCGATCCGCGTCGCGCCACAAGGGCGCGGTCCTCGACACATGACCCCTGATCGTCGGGAAAGCACTTTGCGCCGGCGCAAACTCGTCTCGTGCCTGTCGCTGTATTGTGGCCGCCATGGAAAGCGGTGTCCCTCGTCCCCGCGGATGGCGCCCGGCCGGCGATACGTCGTTCCGCCGCTTTGCGGCGGTGATCCGCGACGTCGAGCTCGACTGCGACTGCCGCGCCCGTCTCGACGCCGCACTCGCCCGCTTCGCCGCGCTGGAAGGGCGAAGGACAGCCCGTGCGCACCTCGCCGACGCCCGCCGCCAGCGCGAGAGGATCGAGTCGATCCTCGCCTTCCTTAAGGACCTCGATGAGTTGGTCGCGACCGAAGCGGACCGCAATGTCTTCGCCGAGATCGCCGGCCTCTTCGACGACATTGCGGCCGCCGCCGCGGACGGCTCGCGCGCGCTGCAGATGCTCGCCGAACTGCCGCCGGAATAGGCGCTCATCGGGACCGGGCGGCGCGGTTCCGCCTCGCGTCGCCCGTTGATCGTAGGTGCCCTGGCGAGATTACCCCCACGGAGCCTCGCCCCAGCGCGTGATCGCCCTGCCCGGTTCGACCCCCGCCCAGCCGATCATGCGGCCAGCGATCTCGCGCACTAGGTCCTCCATCGTCGCAGGCCGGGCGTAGAATGGCGGTACGGGCGGCGCGATCACCGCACCCATGCGCGCCAGCTTCAGCATGGATTCGAGATGGCCCTCGTGTAGCGGCGCCTCCCGCGGCGCGACGACCAGCCGTCGCTTCTCCTTGAGCACGACGTCGGCGGCGCGGGTGACGAGATTATCGCCGAGCCCGTGCGCCATCGCCGCCAGGCTCCGCATCGAGCATGGCACGACGATCATGCCCTCGGTTCGGAACGAACCGCTGGCGATTGGCGCGGCAAGGTTGTCGGGCGCATGCACCCGCGTCGCCCCGGCCGAAAGCCGCGCCAGCCCTTCCGGGCCGAGTTCGTGGGCAATGGTCATGCGCGCGCCGCGCGACACGACGAGATGCGTCTCGATGCCCGCCGCGCCGAGCAGTCTCAGCGTCTCCAGAGCGAGAACCGCGCCGGAAGCGCCGGTGACGCCGACGACGAGGCGCCGCGTGGACGGTTCAGCCATGCGTATTC
>DUSC01000091.1 GCA_012842935.1 Hyphomicrobiales bacterium
AGCTCTACACCGGCCCCTACGGCGGCTGCCACTCGGATTCCGCGAAGGCGCAGAAGTATCTGGATATGCTGGCGAAAACCGCCGACGCCGCACGCGCCGCGGGACTCGGCGTCAATGCCGGGCACGACCTCACGGTCGCCAACCTCCCGGCACTGGCGAAACGGATCCCGGACCTCGCCGAGGTGTCGATCGGCCACGGCCTCACCGCCGATGCGCTGGAGTTCGGGATGGCGGAGACGGTGAGGCGGTTCCTCAGGGCGTGCGGCTGGTAAGGCGGTCGGCTGTCCGCGCCGCCTTCCGCGCCGCTCGCCGCCCGAACGTCAGGCGAGCAGCGCAGCCTTGTTCGCTTCCAGGAACTCACGGAGCGATCGCGGCCGGCGACCGGAAAGCGTCGCCACGTCGTCGGTGACCGCGGCGAGATCGCCGGCCCGGGTCGCCGTCTCGAACGAGACCAGCATCGGCACGACCGCCTCGGGGACGCCCGCCTGCTTCATGCCGCCGGCGAGCTGTTCGTCGCTGAGGTGCACGACCTGGATCGGCCTGCCGAGGATCTCGGCAGCGAGGCGTGCGATCTCGTCTTTGGTCAGCGCTTGGCTGCCGGTCAGCGTGAACGTGACGCTGCCGGCCGGCGGGTTTGCGAGCGCGCCGGCGATCGCGGCGGCGATGTCGTCGCGGGCGACGAAGGCGGTGCGGCCGTCTCCCGCGGAGGTGTACCACTGGCCCGTCTTCAGCGCCTGCGGCAGGCTCATGAAGAGGTTCTCCTGGTACCAGCTGTTGCGGAAGATGAGATGGGGCAGGCCTGTCGCTCTGATCGCCTGCTCGGTGCCGGAATGGTCCGGCGCGAAGGAGACGCGAGACGTGTCGGCGCCGGGCAGCGAGGTGTAGGCGATGCGCCCGACGCCGGCCTTCTTCGCGGCGGCGACCGCGGCCCGGTGCTGGCGCAGCCTCGTGCCGGCGCCGTCGAGGGCGTCCGTGGAGATGATCAGGAGGGTGCCGATCCCGGCGAAGGCTTCCTCCAGGCCGGCCGGATCGTCGAAGTCGACCTTGCGGGTCGCCACTCCACGCGCGGCGAGGTCGGCGAGACTGTCCGGGTTGCGGCTGCCCGCGACAACCCGCGCCGGCGCCACGCCGTGGCTGTCGAGGAGGTGGCCGATGACGGCGCGGCCGAGCTTTCCGGATGCGCCGGTGACGAGGATGGATTCGCTCATGGTCTGGTCCTTTCGTGGGAAGGCGAATAGCTCTCTTTTTGAGACCAGCACTACATTGTAGATTGACTGCGCTCCGTAAAGGAGGCAGTTTCGGGGCCTATGGTTACGCGCAGGGAACCGCCATGGACGGACGCATCGTCGAACTGAAGACCAAGCTGGAGATCTACAGGGCGATGGCCGGACCCGGGGCGAACCTCGCCGACTGCCCGATCCGCGACGTCATCTGCAACATCTCGGGCAAGTGGAACTCGCTGCTGCTCGCGGCGCTGGCCGAGAAGCCCTATCGCTTCGGCGAGCTGCGCCGACTGGTGCCCGACATCTCGCAGCGCATGCTCACCCAGACGCTGCGCGACCTGCAGCGTGACGGCTACGTGCACCGCGACGTTTTCCCGACCAAGCCGCCGAGTGTCGAGTACAGCCTCACCGACCTCGGCCGCTCCATGTTCGAGGCGCTCCGGCATCTGATGCAATGGGCGGAACGCAACCACGCCGCTGTCCGCGACGCACGCACGCGATTCGACGCCGCAGCATTCTGACCGCAATCCCGCCCAAGAGGACAGCTTTCCTGCCGGCGGGCAAAGGTAGCATCGGGGCGGGCCGGGAATGGTCGGGCGTCTGGACATCGCGATCGTCGGCGCGGGACCGGCGGGGCTCGCTGCGGCCCTCCTTCTTCACCGCGCCGGGCACGGCGTCACCGTTCTCGAACGCTTCGAGGCGGCGAAGCCGCTCGGCTCCGGTCTGATCCTGCAGCCGACCGGCCTCACGGTGCTCGGCTCGCTCGGTCTTCTCGACGAGATCGTGGC
>DUSC01000092.1 GCA_012842935.1 Hyphomicrobiales bacterium
AACCCCGCAATCGGCGCCCGCGCCCGCCGTGCCAGCATCGCGCTCTTCATCAATCCCTGTGCATCGATGACGAGGTCGTATCCCGCCTGCCTGAGCGCACCAGACAGCGACGCCATCTCGCGCCAGGTATCAGCGGACAAAAATCGCCTGCGCCAGCTGCGGATCGCGACGCGGTGGATGGTCGAGATGCCCGGATGAAGGGCTACAAGCCCGGCGAACGGCTCTTCCACGCACCAGTCGAGCGTGAGGTCCGGGCATGCGCGCAGGGCGTCGGTGACCGCCGGGAACGTATGAATGACGTCGCCCAGCGACGACGTCTTCACGACGAGCACCTTCATGCCGGCGTCCCGGCGCCGATTGCCCTGCGAACCGCGCCCTCGACAAGACGGACGTCCAGCGTCTTGAGGCAGTTCATGTGGCCGAGCGGGCATTCGCGCCTGTGGCAGGGCGAGCAGTCGAGCTTCAGCCAGACCAGTTCGCGGCGGTCGGTCAGCGGCGGAGTATTTTCGGGAGACGTCGAGCCGTAGACCGCGACCACGGGCGTGCGGACGGCGGCCGCGATGTGCATCAGGCCGCTGTCGTTGGTGACGGCCACGCGCGCCGCGGCGAGGAGGTCGACGGCGTCTTCCAGGCGTGTGCGTCCGGCGAGGTCGATGGTGCCCGGCGCCAGACGCGCGATCTCGTTCGTCACGGCGCGGTCGTTGACGGAGCCGAGCAGGACGACGGGCAGGCTGCCCGCCAGGAAAGTGCGTGCCAGCGCGGCATACTTCTCTTCCGGCCAGCGCTTTGCCGGCCCGAACTCGGCGCCGGGCATGAAGGCGGCGAACCCGCCCCTCGTCAGGTGGTTCCCGGCAAGCAGTGCCGATTGGTTCTCCTCATCGACTGAAAGGCGCGGCGGCCGGAAACTGCCGCCTCCCGCCAGCCGGAAGAACGTTTCGGCCGTCTTTCGCTTCATCTCCGGCGGCAGCGTCGCCATGTCGTTGATCAGGCCGAAACGCATCTCGCCTCGGTAGCCGGAGCGGCGCCGGATGCCGGCGAACCAGGGAACCAGTGCGGCCTTCCAGTTGCCCTGCATGACGATTGCCCGGTCGTAGCGCCCGGCGAGGCTGCGCCCCACGCGCCAGCGTTTGCCGAATTCCAACTTCTTCCTGGCGAAAGGCGCGTCGATCCAGGCGCGGATTTCCGGCATGCGTGCCACGAGGGGCCCGGCCCAGGCCGGCGCCATCACGTCGATCGCGGCACCGGGGTGGACCTGCTTCAGGGCCGAGAACAGCGTCTGAGCCATGACCATGTCGCCGACCCAGCGCGGGCCGATCACGAGGATGGATGGGCCGTCAGCCATTCGACATAGTCTCTCGTCCCGGTCTCGACGTCGCGGAAGGCGCCGTTGTATCCGGCGGCACGCAGCCGGCTCATGTCGGCTTGGGTGAAGCTCTGGTAACGCCCCTTCAGCTCCTCCGGGAAGTCGACATATTCGATGCGGCCCCTGCCGAGTGTGGCGATCACCGTCTCGGCGACCGTCCTGAATGGCTGGGCGCGGCCGGTGCCGCAGTTGAAGATGCCGCTCGCGCCCCGCTTCCACAGCCACAGATTGACGTCGGCGACGTCGCCAACATGGATGAAGTCGCGACTCTGCTCGCCCGGGCCGTAGCCGTCATGGGCGCCGAACAGCTTCGGATTCTCGCCGCGGATTATCTGGTTGTAGAGGTGGAAGGCGACGGAGGCCATCCGCCCCTTGTGCGCCTCCCGTGGCCCGTAGACATTGAAGTAGCGCAGTCCGGCGACCGGCGACTGCGCCAGCGGCAGGACCTTGGCGCGGACATAGTCGTCGAACAGCTTCTTCGACCAGCCGTAGACGTTTAGCGGACGCTCCAGAGCCGGCTCCTCGCGGAAGTCCGCGCTGCCGCCATAGACGGCGGCCGACGACGCATAGAGGAACGGCACCCGCCGCTCGAAGCAGAAAGCGAGCAGCTTCTTCGAGTAGGTGAAGTTCACCTCCATCATGAACTTGCCGTTCCACTCGGTCGTCGTCGAGCAGGCGCCCTGGTGGAAAATGACGTCGATGCGGCCGAGCGCGCCGCGCTCGACGTTGGCGAGGAACTCGTCTTTGTCCTGGTAGTCGGCGATCGAAAGGTCGGCGAGGTTGCGGAACTTGGTGCCGTCGGTGAGGTCGTCGACGACGAGGATGTCGCCATGGCCGGCGGCGTTGAGGGCGGCGACGATGTTGCTGCCAATCATGCCGGCCCCGCCGGTGACCACGATCATGACGGACTCCCTTGCCGCTGCTTCGCGGCCGCTTATAGGCGAGGCGGCGGCGCGTGTCGACAAAGCGGAAGGGTGCTGCCGCGCGGTTGCGCCGCCCCGCTTTGCGGTATATCGCCAGACGCATGAACGCGCCAACGACCCCTCAAGATCGCGATCCGCCAGGCCGTGGCCGCCAGGCCGTGCTCTTGTCTGCGGTAGACGGCTTCCGCAAGGTCAGGGTCGCCGTCGCCGGCGATTTCATCCTCGACCGTTTCGTCCGCGGCGTCATCGAGCGCATTTCGCCGGAGGCGCCGGTCCCGGTCTTCCACGGCCGCGGCGAGAGCGTGGCGCTGGGCGGCGCCGGCAACGTGGTCGCCAACATCGTTTCGCTCGGCGGCACTGCGCTTCCCGTCGCCGCGATTGGCGACGACGCCGCCGGACAGACGATCGTGAACATGCTGGCCCACGAGGGCGTCGACACATCGGGCATCGTCCGTTCGGCGGGCCGCACGACCTCGGCGAAGTCGCGGTTCAGCGCGCTCAACCAGCAGGTCCTGCGCTTCGACCAGGAGGAGATCCGGCCGCTCGCCGGCGGCGCGCGCGAGGCGGTTCTCTCCGCCTTCGCCAGGGCGCTCGATGAGGCCGACATTGTCGTCCTCTCCGACTACGGCAAGGGCGTCCTGCTCGACGGCGTCGCGGCGGAAATGGTCGGGCTTGCCCGTGCTGCCGGCAGGCCCGTGATCGTCGATCCGAAGGGTCGGGACTTCTCCCGCTACGCCGGGGCGACCGTGGTGACGCCGAACCGAAAGGAACTCGGGGAGGCCGTCGGCCGCCCCGTTGACGAAGACACCGAGATCGAGGCCGCGGCGCGCGAACTGATCGGGCGGCACGGGTTTTCCTACCTCTTGGCCACGCGCAGCGAGAGGGGCATGAGCGTCGTCGGCGCCGACGATGCGCGCCACATTCCGACCGAGGCGCTGGAGGTGTTCGACGTGTCCGGCGCCGGCGACACGGTGGTTGCCGCCTTCGCGCTCGGCCTAGGCGCCGGCCTCGACCGGTTCGATGCGGCCGTGGTCGCCAATGCCGCCGCCGGCGTGGTCGTCGGCAAGCATGGCACGGCGCGGCTGTCGCCCGACGAACTGGTCACGGCGCTCTTCCGCGACGATGCTGCGCAGCATTCGCTGCGCTCGGTGGTCGACCTTCCCACTGCCGAACTGGTGACTGCCGCATGGCGCCGCCAGGGCTTCAGCGTCGCCTTCACCAACGGCTGCTTCGATATTCTCCACGCCGGCCACGTGTCACTCATCCAGCAGGCGCGGGCGACCGCCGACCGGCTGATCCTCGGCTTGAACAGCGATGCCTCCGTGCGCCGGCTGAAGGGCGACGGCCGCCCGATCAACAGCGAGCGTGACCGCGCCCTGGTGCTGTCTGCGCTGGCCGCCGTCGACCTCGTCGTCCTCTTCGAAGAGGACACGCCGCTCACCCTCATCGAACGGCTGAAACCGGACGTTCTGGTCAAGGGCGCGGATTACACCGTCGAGACCGTGGTTGGCGCCGATCTGGTGCTGAAGGCCGGCGGACGGGTCGTGCTCGCCGAGCTCGTGCCCGGTAAGAGCACGACGAACACCATCGCGCGCATCGCCGCGCCGGCCGCCGCGCGGAGCTGACACTCGATGCAGACGTTGAACGACTATCTCTCGCGATCGGCCGAGGCGATCGGGGCGATCGTGCGCCGCGACCTCACCGGCGAGATGGAGCGTGCCGTCGACGCGATCGTGACGGCGCTCGCCGCCGGGCGACCGCTTCTGGTCTGCGGCAATGGCGGCTCGGCCGCCGACGCCATCCATATCGCCGGCGAACTCGTCGGCCGCTTCCTCAAGGAACGCAAGGCCTACAACGTGATCGCGCTGCCGACCAA
>DUSC01000093.1 GCA_012842935.1 Hyphomicrobiales bacterium
CAGCACGACATGGTTCTGCCAGGGCGCCCAGTCCCACAGGCCAAGGTAAGGCGCCCGCCCTGCTGCCACGATCAGCCAGGCGAGCGCGGCCAGCGACAGGGCGGAATAGGCGGCGGCAAAGCCCGCGCGGCCAAGCCTTGCCACGGCCCACGGCCGCAGCGGCGGGCGGACGGGCAGCGAATGCGTCAGGAAGAACGCCGCGAAGGCCAGCGCGTATTCACCCCAGTCCATGGCCGCCCTCAGATCCGTTTCGCAGGCGGCAGGCGCAGCAGCAGTCGGCCATAGACAAGGGCATAGCCGCCGAAGGCACAGGTCCAGGCCAGCCCCGCGATGTCGAGAAACAGCAGGCCCGCTACAGGCCAGACGCCGGCCGCGGTGCGCGCAAGAACGGCCAGAACCAGCGCAAGGTAAATGGCCACGGTTCCCGAACCGGCATGCAGCTCCTGCCCGGTATGCCCCAGCGATGCCCGGGTCATCACCGCCAGCGTCATCAGCCCGATCGCGCCGCCCGTCCACAGATGCTGCGCCGCCGCCATCCCGAAGGGCCCGACCCCGAGGATCTCGGCCGCCAGCGCCAGCGCCCCCAGCGGCACGAAGGCGTAACCGGCGTGCAGCACCGTCACCAGCGGCTCGGCCGCGGTGCGATGTCCGGCCCAGCGCGCCAGCCGGATGGCATGCAGCGCCCCGGCGACCGCGAGGGCGAGGCCAGTCGCCGCCGACAGCGGCAGCGTCACCCACAGCAGCAGCGCGACCAGCATCACAAGGAGCGCCACCTTGTCGAACCCCTGCATCGGCGGGGTGGGCAGCCTTCCCGGCTCGCGCCGCACCAGCCAGTTGCGGGTGAACGACGGGACGATCCGCCCACCGATGACCGCGATCATCATCACGCCGGCCGAAAGCCCGAGGCGCAGGCCGTAGCCCTGCGCGGCATGGTCCCCCCGAGCAGCTTCCCAATGAAACAGGCCGTTGCCCAGGGCAAGGACGGCCAGCATCGCCAGCACGACCAGGTTGCGCCAGTTGCGCCCCGCCACGATCTCGCGCCCGATGGCGGCGGCAAGCACCAGCGGAAAGGCCAGATCGACCGCCGCTGCCGCTGCGGGCTGATCTGCCGAGACCGCAACCGCGATCCGCCCGGCAAGCCACAGGAGCGCAAGTCCGCCCAGCCGCCAGCCGGTGATGGGCAACCGCCCGGTCCAGTTCGGCACCGCGGTCAGCAGGAACCCCGCCACCACCGCCCCGAGATAGCCGAACAGGAATTCGTGCGCGTGCCATGACACGGGATCGAAGGCCGTGGGCAGCGCCACCCGGCCCGACAGCATCGCCAGCCACAAGACCATCGCCAGCGCCGCCCAGACCGAGGCGCCGAAGAAGAAGGGCCGGAAGCCGTAGGTCAGGATGGCCGGGCCGGTCCAGGCGCGCATCCGTTCCGCTGTCGTGGTCATGGGGCGTTCCTTCTGCGGCCGGTTTCAGGTCATGCGCGCGGCTCGAAGCGCGGAAAGAGCACGTCGTTTTCCAGCGCGATATGCGCGGCCAGGTCATCAAGCAGCCGCGCGGTGCCCGCATAGAGCGACCGCCAGGACTTGCAGGCATGGTCCGGCGCTCGGAACCCGTTCGTCAGGTTGCGGATCCGCGCGATGCCTTCGGCATGATCGTCATGATCGGCGCGCATAACCGCGATCGGCTGCGCGATCCCGGAGCCGCCGCCGGCGCGCATCGCCGGAAACAGGATCGCCTCTTCCTTGCGCATGTGATCCTCCAATTCCTGCGCCAGCCGCGCCAGCGCCTGGGCCAGGCCGCGTGGCGCCGCCAGGTCGTCCGCATGAACCTGCTCCACCCGCTCGGCCAGCGGCAGAAGGTCGGCAAGATCGGCGCGATGCACCGCATGGTAGCGGGTGAGGATGTGCTCGATCAGCGCGCCGGTGTCGGTCCCGGTCGTGACGGTGCCTTTGTCTCTCATGGCGATCCTTTCCGGGGTGCGGAGCCCCGCCGTGACGAATTGGTATTTGATCTGCCGATTACGCCGTTGTAATGCGTATTTCAAATACCAATTCTCAGGATGCGACCATGCGCCTCACCTTCTTTACCGATTACGGTCTGCGCGTGCTGATGCGCCTGGCTGGCGAACCCGACCGCGCCTTCACCACGGCCGAACTGGCCGACGAGTTCCGCATCTCGCGCAACCATCTGGCCAAGGTCATCTCGGCCCTGGCGGCGGCCGGCTACATCGAGGCCAGGCGCGGCGGGGGCGGCGGGGCGACGCTTGCGCGACCCGCCTCGGAGATCCGTCTGGGCGAGGTGGTGGCACGACTGGAGGCGGGCAAGCCTCTGGTGGAATGCTTTGCCCCGGTCGGCAACAGCTGCACCCTGACGCCGCAGTGCCGCCTCAAGGCGCGGCTGGCCCATGCGGTCCAGGTCTTCCTCGACGATCTGGACAGGACGACCTTGGCGGACTGCGCCTATCCCGCAGGCGCGGCATGCCCGCGGCCACGCGATTGAGCAGCGACGCCAGCCCTTTCCGGCGCCCATGTCGTTCAAGTTCATCATGGCGTGCTCCTGTCTTCCGGGCTGCGAGAGGCCCTTTGCCGCGAGCTTCGCGAGAAAATGGTGGGGCGCGCCATCGCCGCGATCGAGAGGTCGGGGCGCCCGAAGCGAACGCCCCGCCTACGGTCAGACCGAGGTCGAAACCGCGAACTCGGTCATCATGCCGGTCGCCAGGTGTGGCATATGGTGGCAATGGAGCATCCAGCGCGCGGCTTCGCCCGCGTCCAGCGCCACGTCCACCATCGACATCGGCGGCACGTACACGGTGTCGCGCAAGGCGCCTGCCACAGGGCGTCCGTTCAACCCGACCACCTGGAACACATGGCCGTGCAGATGCATCGGGTGCCCCATCATCGACATGTTGTGGAACGAGAGCACAACCCGCCCGCCGCTGCGCGCGGTCACGGGGCGGTGCTGGCCCCAGACGGCGCCGTCGATCGTCCAGACATAGGGCTGCATCGCGCCACCCAGCATCAGCATCTGGCTGCGATCCACAGGGCGCTCCGGCAGGGGGTCCTCCGCGATCAGCCGTGCTTCCTGCACCAGATCGGTGTCGAACGCGGGCGCTTCAGCCTCCGCCACGGCATCGACGCGCCGCACCTCTGCACCGGGCGTGGCGAGGATCAGACCGGTGCGCTCCCTCGCCCCTTCGCGCAGCGCGAGGATCGGCCAGGCTCCGTTTGCGTTCGGCAGGTCGATCTCGAGATCGAGCCGCTGTCCCATGGCGAGCCCGAAACGGTTGCCGGAAAGCGGCTGCACCGCATGCCCGTCCACCGCGACGAGCCGCGCCGCGGCCGCCCCGGTATCGATCCAGAACACCGTGGCCGCTGCGGCATTGATGACGCGCAGCCGGATGCGACCGCCGCGCTCGACCTGAACCACCTCGGGGTCCGAGAGCGTGCGGTCGTTGGCGAGATAGGCGTCCCAGTCGTAGTCGTTCAGGTCCATGGCCATGCCGCCCATCTGGCCGCCCCTGCCCATCATCCCGCCCATGCCGGGCATGCTGCCCATCGCGCCGTGATCCATGCCCGTCATGGCGCGCATGCCGCCCATGGGCATCCCCTGCGCGGCCTGTGCGCCGTGACCCGCCCCATGGCCAGCACCGTGGCCGCCGCCGCCGATCTCGGCCAGAACCTCTTCCGGGGTCTTGAACGAGAAGTCGTGCAGGAACATCACGACCTCCTGCCGGTCGGCGGCGAGGTCCTCGGTCGAACGCACGATCAGGGGCGCGGCGAGCAGCTGCATCTCCTGGATCGGCACATGGCTGTGCATCCAGTGCGTTCCCGGCCGGGCCTCGAAGTCGTAGGACCGCGTCTCGCCCGGCGCGAGGAGGGGCATCGGCATGTCGGGCACCCCGTCCTGCGCATTGGGCGGGATCTGCCCGTGCCAGTGGATGATCGTGGCGATATCGAGATCGTTGGTCAGATCGACCCGGAACCGCTGTCCGGGGTCGAGCACCAGCCCCTGGCCGCCGGGACCGGCAAGGCCGAAGACCGTGGCCGCGCGGCCGTCGATGTCGAGCGTGCGCGTGGCGGCAGTGAGGTGGATCGGGGCCGCCGTCTGCGCAAGGGCAGGACGGGGCATGTGCGCAACTGCAACGGCTGCTGCACCTGCGGCGATAAAGCCGCGTCGCGAAAGGGTGTTCATGGTCGTCTCCTCGGGACATTCGGTCCCTTGCATCAAGCCTACGGGACGCCGCGGGCGTCGGCCTGCGGCGCGCTCAGAGGAGACGGAGCTTGGGAGGGCGTTCGTTCAGATCGGGCGACCAGCTGACACGGTTTGCTTCGGACGGCAGATTGTGGCTTGCTGGCCTGTAGGCATGTCCGACTTCCACGTCCGGCGTCGTCAGCAAGACCGACAGCCCAGCCAGCCCAGCGCAGACGAACTCGCACAATGAGCCGTCCGCCGATCCACAATGCTGGTCGCCGTCACAAGACGGATGAGCGTCGCCCGACGCGTGCATGATCGCACCCGGATGAGCCGTGCGGTGCAGCTGCATGCCAGCCATTCGCGCGGCATGGGCTGCGCTCATCGTCGTCACCACGACGATCGCGAGTATGGCAAATATGGACACAAGGCGCGCGAACATGGCTCAAAGATAAGCACCGCTCACGATGATGTCCATTGCCGCGAAAGAAGCGGCTCTGGCAAACGGTCACATCAAGGTGAAGCTGAGGTAGCTGGATCGAGCTCGGGACAGGACGATTGAGACGAAGCCTTCGAAAGATCGTGGCGGGCGGTGTGCTCGCGGGAGCGCTCATCGCCGTTTCTGCTGGCTTGCGGTATGTTCCGCCTGCATTCAACACCACTGCATCCGCCGATGTCATTGCTCAAGGGCAGAAGATCTATTTGGATCAGTGCGCCGCCTGCCATGGCGCGAACCTGGAAGGCCAGCCTGATTGGCGCACGCCGCTTCCCTCGGGCCAGTTGCCAGCGCCGCCACATGATGAAACCGGTCATACGTGGCACCATTCCGACGGCGTGCTTTTCCGGGTCGTCAAGGAAGGGACCGCCGCAGTCGTCGGCGGCGGCCACGAAAGCGACATGCCAGGCTTCGCTGGCTTGTTGAGCGACGCGGAGATCCGCGCAGTGCTTGACTACATCAAGAGCACATGGCCGGAGCGCGAACGCGCCTACCAGTCGGCCATCTCACAGTCTGACTGAAGCAAAGCCAGAACACCTCTATCGTTCAGTATCGCGGCCCTCTGCGTGCGAGAAATTCAGGGTCCGCAACCAACGGTGCACAAGAGTTTCAGCGGGCTTGCGTTTCGGCACGGCGGCGCGACAACTCGCGATAAAGGGCCTCTCGCGTGACGCCCAGTTCGGCGGCCACGTCCTGCCAGCGACCCTTGTCCGGCAGACGGTTTCCCTCTCCGAGCCAGGTATCGAGGCGGTCCGCCACCTTCGGCAGGGACCGGATTTCCGCCCGGAGGCGCGCCGCCTGAACGCTGCGCGCCAAGAGCTCGGACCAGCTCGCCGCAAGCGTCGGGTCTGTGGCGAGCGCGGACAGGAAACGCTCCTTCGGCACGCTCGCGACGACGCTCTCGCCTGCGGCGGCGGCATCGCAGTGGTACCGTGGCGAATAGGCGGAGGCTTCCGCAATGATGGCGCCGGGCCCAGTGTTCTGCAGAACCATCTGCGCGCCATGCGTCGTATGTCGCAGCAAGTGAATGCTGCCGGAGCGCACCATGTAGATGCTCGTGACCTCCTGACCGGTCACAAACAACGTTTCGCCATCGGCGAGCGCAGATGCGCGAGCATCCTGAAACAGCGTCGAAATCGACTGTCGTATGATCGCGATCATATGGCGGGCGGCGCAGGCCTGCAACAAGGGGGCACCACTCTGACGGAGGCCCCATGTTCCGACTTGCGTTTCTCGCCGCCCTTCTCGCGTCGCCCGGTGTCTCGGTGGCGCAGGATGCCGCCGCTCAGCACGGCGGGATGCATCACATGCCGGGCATGTCCCACCCTGGCCTGGCGGACAGCGCGGACGCAAGTGGTGGTGCGCTCACCGAGGGCGGGCAGTCCGCCTTCGCGGCCCTTCAGGAGGTCGTCTCATATTTGATGGCCGATCCCGCGACCGACTGGAGCCGCGTCGACATAGAGGCGCTGCGTCAGCACCTGATCGACATGGACAACGTAACGCTCCGGGCCCGTGTCCGCGTCCAGGAAGTCGAAGGCGGCGCCCGCTTCGAGGCGACCGCGGATGATGGAGCGGTGACCGGTTCGATCCGCGCCATGGTTCCGGCCCACGCAGCGACGATGGATGGCGTCGAAGGCTGGACCATGCGGGCAGAGGAAATACCGGGCGGCGCGGCCTTGACGGTGACCGGGGCCGATCCGGACCGGATCAGGGCCCTCGGGTTCACCGGCGTGATGACAGTCGGCATGCATCACCAAACCCATCATCTCGCGTTGGCTACAGGGCAGAACCCTCACGCTCATTGAGCCCGAACAGGATACCAAGTGCCGACCGCTTGCATTGACTTCGCGGCGCTTCGGCTGTAGGCGCGCCGACTGGCGAGCGAGACGCGCAGCATAGTCGATAGCGAATGAAGACAATGGCTTAGGGTGGAGAAGGTTGTCTTCGAGGCCCATCCCCTCCGCCACTTGGCCCAGGGTAAAGCCCTCGAGAATTCGCCGAACTGTTCGACCGTGAGTTCGTCGAAACGCAGGAGGCGTGGGCATAGAGGTCGTCGGTCAATTCCGCGATCTCGATCACGAGTGCCGGCAAGTCTGGATGCGCCGGTTCCCGGACATGCCGGCGCGAAGGGATGCGCTCCGATCCTTCTATTCCGGCCCGGTCTGGGCGAAGCACAGGGTCGCGGCGAACACCTATCCGCACTTGCCCATCCGCGAGGATGCGAGTGTCGTTGTCGCGATCCTCGACGGCGGATCGGCGAAGGACCACGCGGCACTGGCCGGCCTTCCGCCGCCGAGGATCCTCCGCCCGGCGGCACTCTCCGATCCGACTTGCGCGGGACCTACTCCAAGCGCCGCTGGATGAAAGTTCAGTGGCAGGTCACCTCAACGACACGCTGTTCTCGACGCTCACCGAGGCCCGCAGCGCCATCACATCATGGAAGGAGGACTACAACCGCCACCGACCCCACTCAGCCCTCGGCAACTTGCCGCCGGCCGAGTTCGTCATGAAATCCACGCTGGATAAACAGGCCGCATGAGGCCAAAAATGAAACCTTGGACTCACCCTCAAGCCGGAGGAGGTTGGGGTCTCAGGTCACCCGGCGTCTTCGTGCGCGCGGTGCCTGCAGGTCGAACCGCAGAGCGGATTCGGCGGCAATGGCCAAGGTGAAATGACGAAGCACCCGCAGAAGAGCCATATGCGGGCGCGATCAGGGATTGCACGCCGGACAGCACCCCGGGTCTGCGGCGGTCAGCTTGTCCGGTCTGAGGACGAACCGCTCCACCCCGCAGGCGGTGCAGCCGTGCACCTCGCCCCGCGCCAGGACGCTCGGGCCGCCGCACCAGGCGCAGGGCAGGCCGGGCTCGAGCCTGAGCCTGCCCCAGCCCGGGGCACCGCACGCCGTGCAGGTCCGGCCGAGACGGTCCGCAAGATGCTCCGCGAGCCTTGCAATCATGGCCATGCGGCGCGGGTTCATGTGGGCGCGCATGTCGGTCGCGACCCGCGCCGGGCCCGTCGCCGAGGCGGCACGCAACGCGGACTTAAGCGCGACGCGGTCGCGGATCCCCTTGGCGACAGGGCGGAGAGGCTCTGCCGCAGGTGCCACCACCACTGCCGTTGCCGGAAAGCCGATCCGGGCAAGGAAGGCATCGCAATCGCCGGGCCCGGTCGCATCCGCATGGCCATAGAGGGGGGCCTCGTCGGCCAGGGTCTCGACGATCTCCTGCCCGGTGCGGCTGTCGAGCCAGAGCAGGAGTTCCAGCCCCCATGCAAGGAAGGGCAGGACGGGATGCGGCCCATAGGCGCCTTCGCTGGCCAGCCCTACCGGCAGGCCGCTGGCGGCGATGGCGGCCTGCGCCTTGGCACGGGCCGCCTCGATCATGCTGCCGGCGCGCGGCACCTCGCCGGTGAAGGTGCCGAAGCGGTCGGTGTCGAGCCCCTCGGGCACCACGACCGCGATGCCGAGGCGCGCCAGCGGCGGCGCGATGGCCGCCGCCTTGCCGTGCATCGTACCGAGCGCCACCCGTCCGGGCAGGCTCATGCGGCCTTGCGGACGCCGGTCCCAACCGCTTCCCAGGTCAGGCCCGGGCGGTAGCGGGCGGCGATCCGGCCTCCCTCGAGCACGAAGAGATGCAGCCAGCCGTTGTCGAACAGCGCCCGCACGGCAGAGTGCCTCTCGAGTACCGCGGCGACCGCCTCGGCCGGGGCCCCGATCATGACCGACAGGCGCAGCGGATCGTGCGCGAGGTGCTCGCCGTCATGGACGGTCTGGATGGGCAAACCCGCGCGCAGCAGGCCGCCATTGCCCTCGATCACGCCGATGCCGCCCACCACGTTGTGGATCAGCTTGTTGCCGCCACCGAAGACCTGCGGCGCCACGGTCGAGCCGTAGTATTGCAGGCTGATCCAGCTCGCCACCACCACGGGTGCGGTCAGGATCAGCTCGAGCGTGGCAAAGCTCCGATCCTGCCGCCAGTCGTAATCGTGTAGGAAGGCCCGGCCCTTGAGGTCACGCCGCGCCGTCGCCGCGCGCGGCGCAGCGACGAAGGCGGCGCAGCCTGCCAACCCCCATTCGGGCCGCACTTCGGCCCAATCGACGGCACGGCGCATCAGGTCGGCGGGGCTGGCCCCCGGCAGACGCGGTGCACGCTCGGCGCGGGCCTGCCGGGCCGCAGCGGACAGCCACGCCCGCGCCTGTGCCAGGTCGGAGACATGGTCGGGCACGGGCTTGTCCGGATAGAGCGTGATCTCGTCCGTCACCGTGTCGTGCAGGCCCGCCACGAACAGCGTGTCTTGCGGCAGGGTGATGCCCTCGGCTGGCAGGCCCGCCCGAGTCTCCGGGTCATTGAGCAGGGCGGCGAGCAGGCGCGCGGAGACTTCGCCCGTCTGCCCGCAGCAGGCGCCGCAATGATAGGCGCTCTCGTGCGGGTTGTTGGTCACCTGCGCGCCGTGGCCGATCAGCAGCACCAGCCGCGCATGGCCCGTCGTCAGGCTCATCGCGCGCAGCACCGCTGCGGCCGTCTGCACCTTCTGCGCCGCGGTCAGGCCCCCCTCGATGCGCGGGGCGGGTTCGGGCACGAGGCCCTTGGCGCCCAGCCCCAGTGCGTCCCTGGTCAGCTTGCAGCTGTAGAGAGGCCCAGCCGCCTCGACGAAGGCGAAGGACGACACCGCCGCCTGCCGGAAACGGCCCCAGGCGCGCCGCGCGCGGGCGGCGATGCGCAGGTCGGTCTCGGCAGCAGACGTCAGATCGGCGGCGGAAGCCAGCGCCGGGCTCAGGAGGGCCGGCAGATGTGCCTCGGCCTCGTCGCTGCCCGGCCTGCGATGGGCGATGGGCAGGCCGAAGAAGCCGGCAAAGCCCATCGTCTCGATCCGGGCATCCTGCGCCTCGAGCGCGCGGCGGAACACCTCCGAACGCACATCGATGCAGAAAGTGGCCTGCAGCACGGGCCGTTCCCTGGCTTCGACCGGACCGGTCAGGAGGTCGGCCAGAGCCCGCTGATGCGCGCGCTCGGCTGCCTCCTGCAGGATCGCGTCCAGCACTTGGTCCGACGTCGGGGCGAGCGGCGCGGCATGGGCGGCCACGACTGCCTGCCAGTCGCCCGCCACCGCCGGGGCATGGGCCAACAGTGCCTCCTCCCAGACCAGACGGATCGCCAGAAGATCGGTCAGGGTGGTGTCGCTACCGCCCTGAAGCTCAGCCCGCCACAGGAGCCAGCGCGCATGCATCGCCCAGCCGCCGAGATCCGCGAGCAGCCGATGGAAGGCGGTCTCGGCTGCCGCTGGCCCGATCCCCAGCCGTTCGGCCGCACGCAGGACGGCGCGTTCCGGCGTGTCGGGGGCCTCGGTCACATGAATGCAGAAGCCCCGGAGCCCCGCGATCTCGGGGGTCAGGTCGTGGGACGCCCAGTCCCGCCAGGCCGCATAGGCGCCCTGGCCAGGCCGGGGCGACCACAGTGCCTGACCGCGGTCGAAATGCCCCGCAGCCCATAGACCAAAGGCGCGCGCGATCAGCGCGGGCCAGTCGGTGCCGGTGACGCGGGCGGCGAGGTCCGCCACGGTCGGCAGCGGCTGCACGGCGGGCGCGGGAGCGAGCATCCGCGCCTTGAGTTCGGCCAGATCGCGCGGCCTGACGGGGGAGGACGAGGCCATCAGCGCGGCGGTCAGATCGTCGTCGTTGATGATGCCGGCCCTGACCTTGGCCACGAAGTCGGCCCGCGGCGGAGTCAAGGTCGCGCCGGCCACGCGGGCCAGGCGGGCCGACGCCATGGCCAGATCATCGCCCATCTGGCCGAGGAAGGGATTGACCGCCACGGTGGCATCGAGCGGGAAAGCAGGCGGGATGGCGCGGGCCGCGGACTCCGCTGCGGCGAGCAGCCGCGACGCCTGTGTCGGGGCGATCTGTGCGTGCTTGAGGAACATTCTGATCACTCCAAGTCTGAACGTGACGGGTCAGGACCGGGCGGGGCTGCGGAAGCCGCCGATCAGCCGGTCGAGCAGCGCGTTGAGGTAGAGGCCGTTGGCCAGATGCACCCGCAGCCCGGCGGTGGCAGGGTGATGCGCCCAGAGCGGGAACAGCGCCTGGGCAAAGGCGACAAGGGCGAATGAGAGAATCGCCAGCACGATCAGCGCCCATTCCAGCGCGCCGGGCGCCGGTGCGGCCGGCAGTGCCGGACCCCAGAGCGCCTGGGCCAGAACCTGGAAGCCGAAATAGGCGAGCGCGGCGGCGATTGAGGCGGTCATCGTGCGCCACGTCAGCGCTCCGGGTGCAGCATCGGCCAGCCCCTGCGCAATCAGATAGGAAACGCCGAAGATCAGGATCGCCCCCAGGGCCAGCGCCTGCGCCGACTTCTCGCCGATGAACAGCGTGAACCCGGCCGCCACCACGCCGTAGAGCAAGAGCGCAAGCCCGAAGGAGCGCAGCACTGCGCCCACGCCCGGCACGGCCACCGGCCCCGGCTTGCGGATCGCGTTCACCGCCCGCACCGCGCCGCCCGAGGACAGGAAAGCGTGCGCCTTGTAGAGCGAATGCGCCACGATGTGCAGCAGCGCCAGCGGCCAGAGGCCAAGTCCGCATTGCAAGAGCATGAAACCCATCTGCGCGACCGTGGACCAGGCGAGCGCCGTCTTCACCGCGCTCTGCGTCAGCATCACCAGCGCGCCGAAGAGGGCCGTGAAGCCGCCGACCATCACCAGCGCTGCCATGGCTCCGGGGCTGGCCTGCACGAGACCCGCGAGCGCGATCAGCATGACCCCGCCCGAATTGATGATCCCGGCGTGCAGGAGCGCCGAAACCGGGGTGGGCGCCTCCATGACCTCGGTCAGCCAGCCATGGACCGGGAAGGCCGCACATTTCAGCGCCGCTGCCAGCACCAGGAGCCCGATGGCTACCTGCGCCGAAGCCGGCAGCGTCGCGGCCCTGTTGAGCGCCGCAAGATCCACCGTACCCATGCCCTGCCAGAGCAGCACCGTCGCGGCGATCAGGGCCAGATCGCCCGCGCCCCAGACGCGGATGAACTTAGCCGCGGCGCGCCGCGCCTCAGCCCGCTCGGGATAGAACAGGAGTAGCTGCCGCAGGATCAGACCCATGGCGACCAAGGCCGCGATCATCACCGGCAGGCTCGCCGCCTGCACAAGCACCAGCACCGCCGCGACGGCCGCGAGCGTCAGGCCGTGGAATGCCCCCTCGCGCGCCTCGCCGTCGAGATAACGGCGGGCATAACGCACTACCACCCAGCCGACGAAGGCCACCAGCAGCGCCATCGTCGCGCTGACCGGATCGAGGCGCAGGAGCGCGACAGTCCCGAGATGCATAGTCTGCGGCCCGGCGAAGAGAAGCTGCACTCCTCCACCTGCCGCGCCGGCCATGGCGGCCACCGCCGCCCCCTCGGCCAGACGCCGGAGCGCAACGGGGCGGCGTCCGGACCGGCCGAGGAAAGGCAGGGCGGCCATCAGAAGCGGCAGCGGCGCCATGGCGGATAGCGCAAGGTCGGTCATGTCGGTCTCCGGGAGTCATCTCGTCGCCGACGATCTAGCGATTGCCTTGCATCCAGAAAAATACATATTCTTCTCAAAATCGTTCGTTATCATAGAACAATGGCTCAGTTGAACCTGCACCACTTGCGCCTGTTCCGTGCCGTGGCCCGCGACGGCACCCTGACAGGGGCCGCCCGCACGCTGAACCTGTCGCAATCTGCGCTCTCCACGCAGCTGCGCGCGCTCGAGGCCGCCCTGGGTCAAGATCTGTTCGAACGCCGCGGGCGCGGGCTGGTTCTGACCGAGGCAGGGCGCATCGCGCTTGACCATGCCGAGGCGATCTTCCGCACGGCCGAGGATCTGGCCGCCACCCTGCGTGAAACGCGCCTGGTGCGGCGGACGCTCCGCGTTGGGGCGCTGGCGACGCTGTCGCGCAATTTCCAGATGCAGTTCCTGCGGCCGCTGATCGGTCGATCGGATGTCGAGGTCGTGTTGCGCTCAGGCTCGCAGGACGAGCTTTTGCGCGGTCTCGAGTCCCTAGCGCTCGATGTCGTCCTGACCAACATCGCACCTGCAAGCGATGCCGCGAGCCCGTGGTTGGTGCATCGGCTGGATGAACAGCCTGTGGGCCTGATCGGCACACCTGCACGACTTGGTCCGCGCGCAACTCTCCTGCGTGATCTTCTGGCCCGCGAGCCGCTTATCCTGCCCGCGCGGGGCAGCGCATTGCGGGCCGGTTTCGATGCGCTGACTGCGCGGCTTGACGTCAGCCCAGCCATCGCGGCGGAAGTTGACGACATGGCGATGATCCGCCTGCTGGCGCGCGCCGACGCAGGGCTGGCCGTCATCCCGCCGATCGTCGTGCAGGACGAACTGGCCGCGGGCCTCCTTGTCGAGGCCGCAAGCCTTCCCGGTATCGGCGAGACCTTCCTGGCCGTCACACGTGCGCGACGCTTCCCCAATCCGCTGCTGCGCGAGGTGCTGCCGGGCTGAGCGGGGCTCGGCAGATGATGATGCTCGGCGAGGCTTCGCCTGGCGGCCGCGACGGCCCTGCCTGCGCTCTGCGGATCCGTCCGGCCCCGCCGATTACGCGCGACCCCGGCCTCCGCGTTGGTCCCGACCGCGTCCAAACCTTCCAAGGGGCTGGGGACACGAAAGGTCGATCGGAAACACCGGTATTCCCAACCTTACTCCGTCGCCCCAACCTTTCGCTGCACATTCATGTGGGAGAAGGGAAAACATCGGGAACATGTCTTTCCATCCGAAAAGAGAAGGACCCCGTTGGGAACGCCGAGGTTGGGACCTCATCCCGTCAAGTCATCGGTCTGGAACGACAGGGATCTGCCCCAACCCCTCGAAGTTTGGGACCAAGCGGTGGTGTGCGGAGCGTTCTGCGAATTCGCCGAGACGGGCGGTCGTGGCAGGCTGGTGATTGTTCACGTCAGCTGATCCCGCGAAGGAACGCCACCATGACCAGGACCGAAGTTGAGACCGCCGGCGCCGCCGTCAAAGACGTTCTTCTCGCGAACCGCGATGGGCTGCGAGGCGTGATCCGCGCGGTGATGCAGGAGATTCTCGAAGCCAGGATCGACGAGGCGCCAGGAGCGTTCCCAGGAGCGTCCAAGGACGAGCGCATGCCGGGGCGGCTCGGCAATCGCTCGGGCCATTGCGGGCGTACGCCGGTGACCGCCTGCAGGATTTCCGATGGCTTTACGACCGGCGACCTCGCCAAGGCCGGGGCCGATCTCGCCGCATGGCCCGCCGGACGGTTGTGCAGGTATCCACGCCTGACGGGCTGGGCCGAAGAGAACTTCGAGCAGACGCCGACCTTCTTCCGGCTGCCGCGCCGGCACCACAGGCACCTGAAGTCGACCAACATTCCGGAGCGACTCAACGAGAAGATCAGGCGCCGAACTTACGTCGCGCGCATCTTCCCCAATGCCGATAGCTGCCTGCGCCTCGTCAGGGCGCTCGCCGTCGAAACCAACGAGAACTGGATGGAGGCAAGCCGACGCCTCTACATGGACGACCCGAGAGAGCACAAGGTGCTCGAACTCAGAAAAGCAGCATGACCACCACCATGGCCGCCCCAACTTGCAGAACCAGACGCACGCAACCCCATTGTCGGACGACCTCGGCGCGATTCGTCAGGGTTCCGGGCATCGACCGGCAGGACAGGCGGCAGAGGATGGACCGGCGGCGGAGGATGGACAGAGAAGGTGCCGGATTCGCTTACGGCGCTCCGCGGCCGCCGGTTCGCTTTGCCGGTGTCCGGCCGTCAATGTTCGTCAGAAAGGCGCTTGCGGCAGGGACGTTTAGGCAAGGTGTGCCTGCAGCCGAGAGAAGACCTTCCGGCGGCGCCTAGCCCGGCCGTCCGCTACACGCGCCCTATCCGGTCGGGCGGTGAGGCGGGCTACTCGAAAAAGACGTTGCGGCTATCCGGACGACAGACGCTCTGTCGTTCTCGAGCCACCTCTGGCCGCCGCAATCGGGATTCGACGTCCCGCTTCATCCCGCGACTTCGGTAACGAACCTGCCGATCCGCTCGACGATGATGTCCTTGTCGTTGTCCAGGGTGGCAACGTGATAGGAATCCTCGAGCCAAAGAATCCTGGCGTCTCGCGAACTTATTCCCTGCAGGATCAAAGGACCGTTCGACGGCGGCAGCACGTGATCCTCGCGCGACTGGATCACGAGAGTCGGGCAGACGACCTTGTGCAGGAGGTTGCCCGTCGCCCCCATCAGCGCATTGGCCTCGCGCACGCAGCGGACCGGAACCTCCCGGTAGGCGAGTTCGACGACGCCTTCGGCCTTGATGTCCGAGCCGATCCCCGGAATGCGCTCGGGAGCATCGCTTGCCAGCACCAGTTCCGACATCTCCGCACCCAGCCTGCCGCCGCATCCGTTGATCGGAACGATGCCGGCAACGAGTTCGGGAAAGCGGGCCGCAAGGGCGAGGCAGAGCGTGCCGCCCATCGAAAGCCCGGTGACGAAGACCTTTCCGTGCGATGCGGCCATCTCCTTGAGCGCGGCTTCCGCCGTCCCCAACCAGTCGAGATAGCCGGTGGTTGCCATGTCGTCCGGCGAAGTGCCGTGTCCGGCGAGGCGCGGTCCGTAGACGAAGAAGCCGAACCTGCGGTGAAGTTGCTCCCCGAGATAGCGCATGCTCTGGGTGGTGCCGGTGAAGCCGTGCAACAGGAGGACGGCCGGCCGGCCTTCCGCCTCGAAACGGAACGCTTCGGCGCCCTGGATGATGTCTGCCATTCGTTCCTCCCTTCTGGATGCGCGCGCCGTCAGCCGTTCCGTTGCGCGGAGTATGCCGCCGCAGCGACACCGATAATGATCCCCTGCAGCATCAGCTTCGCCGGCTCCCCGAGCCCGAGGCTCGTGAGCAGGTTGAAGCTGAAGGTCAGCATGAGGGCTGCCACCGTCGGGCCAAGCATTCCGCCCTTTCCCGAGCCGAAGGTGACCCCGCCGAGGATCACCGCAGCCAGCGAGTTGAGCGCGAGGTCCCGGCCGAGATCCATGCTGCCCACGCCGACGAAGCCGATGAGCAGGAACCCGGCGAACACCGAGAACAGGCTCGACATGACATGCACGACGGTGACGACCCGGACGTAAGGGATGCCTGAAACCCAGGCGGCGCGCGGATTGGCGCCGATGGCGTCGACGTACCTGCCGAACACCGACCAGCGGATGAAAACCGCGACGGCGACGAGCAGTGCCGCCCAGACGACGAGAACGACCGGCACGATGCCGACCTTCAGGCGCACGATCTGGCGCAGGATCTCCGGCGCATCGCCGGGCGAGCGAAGCTGGCTGAAGGCGACCGCGACGCCGGTGATGACCAGGGTGACCGCCAGCGTCACGATGACCGACGAGGCGCGAAGCCGGGTGATGAAGAAGGCATTGACGAGACCGACCGCAATGCCGAAGCCGACGGCGATCGCCAGCAGCACGGGTTCGGCGTAGGGCAAGAGACCGCTGGTCAGGATGTAGCTGACGCCGACGATGACGCCTCCGATCGAGAGATCGAGCGACAGGACACGCATGCACAGCGACTGGCCCAGCACCGCGATGCCGAGCGGGGCCGCCTGCCTGACGATCAGCAGCAGCAGCATCGGCGAAAGCAGAGCCGGGCGCAGGAACCAGGCGACCAGCAGAAGGATGGCCATGGCGGCATAGGCGAAGGGAAGCGAGAGCAGCGTCCTTCCCGCGGCCCGTAGCCATTGCCCCTTCGCCACGGCCGGTGACAGCGCGCCCCCGATCATGCGCCGATCGCCTCCCGGCGCTGCAGCCCGATCGCCGCGAGAAGCAGCGCTCCGGTTACTGCGGTTCGCAGGAACGGGGATACGCCCAGCAGGTTCATGCCGTTTGACATGAGGCCGAGCGTGATGACGCCGGCAACGATGCCGAGCACGCTGCCCGTACCTCCGGCGAGCTGGACCCCGCCGAGCGCCATGGCGGTGACCGTGTCGAGCGCGTACGGATTGCCCATCGTCGCATCGCCGGCACCGACGCGCGCCGTCAGGAAGATGCCGGCGACGACGGCGGACAGGGAGCAGAGGACGAAACAGGCCACCTTCAGTCGCGTCACGGCGATCCCGTTGCGACCGGCGCTGACCGGGTTTGCGCCGACCGCATAGGCGCGCAGCCCGAACCGTGAACGGTTGAGGAGGAACCAGGCGAGAAGGATGGCCGCGGTACACCAGAACAGCGCGGCAGGCAGCCCGGAAACCTGAAAAACGGCCAGCGTCCGAAGATACGGCGGCACCGTGCCTCCCGGGACCGGATGGATCAGCAACGCGACGCCCTGCACGAAGGTCATGGTCGCCAGCGTCATGACCAGCGGGTGGACCTTGAACAGGGTCACGCCGAGGCCGTTGACCAGCCCGACGCCCACCCCCATCACAAGCGCCAGCGGCACGCCCCAGGCCGGGTCTGCGGTGACGAGGATTGCGCTCGTCAGGCTCATCACCGAACCGACCGAGAGATCGATGCCGCCGGAGATCGCCACGATCCCCTGACCGAGCGCCGCGATCATCAGCGCCGCGATCTGGCTGTTGACGTTGGCCAGGTTCTCGACGCTGCGGAACGTGGCCGACGACAGGCAGAGCAGGACGAAGAGCGCGACCGGCAGCGCCAGAACGATCGGCGACAGCCCGGTGCGCCGGGATCTGCGGGCAAGTTCAAGCATCGGAGTGCCCCACCAGGGCGTAGCGCATGACTTCCTCCTCGCTGGTCTGCGCTGCATCGAGCTCCGCCACGATCTCGTTCCGGCGCACGACGAGAATGCGGTCGCAGAGACCCAGCAGTTCCAGCAACTCGCTGGAAACCGTCAGGACGGCTCCTCCGCCGTTCGTGAACTCGCGCAGCAAGCCGTAGATTTCGGCCTTCGCCCCGACATCGACGCCGCGGGTCGGCTCCTCGAGCAGCAGGACGTCGATCCCGGCCGCGAGCCATCGGCCGATCATCACCTTCTGCTGGTTGCCGCCGGAGAGCTCGCCGACGACCTGGCGCGCGCCGGCCGCGCGGATGTTCAGGCGCCGCATCAGTTCGGCGATCACATGCGGGCGGCTGCGTACCATCTTCCAGATCGGCAGGCGGCGCAGCATTCCGAGCATGATGTTCTCGCCGATCGACAGGGGCAGGTAGAGTCCTTCGATCTTGCGGTCCTCCGGCACGAAGCCGATGCCCGCCAGCACGGTCTTCACCACGTCGGCGCCGAGCGCCATCGCGCCGGCCTCGCTGCGCTTCGTGATCCTTCCCCCGGCGGAAGGCTCCAGCCCCGACAGGGCGCGCACGATATCGCGCTGACCCTGGCCGTCCAGGCCCGCCAGACCGACGATCTCGCCGCGCCGGAGCTCGAACGATACCGCGGGACCGTCCTCTCCGACCCGCAGCTCCTCGACCGAAAGAGCCACAGGCGCCGCGTCGGACCGCGCCGGGCGTGCCGGAAAGAACTGCGACAGCACGCGCCCAACCATCAGCGACACGAGCTCGTCGCGGGTCAGCGCCTGGGTCGCGCGCGTTTCGACGTGCTGTCCGTCCTTGAGGACGCTGACCCGGTCGCAGAAGCGGAAGATCTCGTCGAGGCGGTGGCTGACATAGAAGACAAGCTTTCCAGCGGCCCTGAGGGTCGCCAACAATTCGCCGAGCTTTTCCACCTCGGGAGCATTGAGCGCCGCCGTCGGCTCGTCGAAGATGAAGACGTCCGCGTCGACGGATACGCCCTTGGCGATCTCGACGAGGTGCAGGTCGGCGACCGAGAGTTCTCCGCAATAGGCGTCCACGTCCATCCCGCTTCCCAGCCGGGCGATCATCGACCGGGCATTTTCGCGCATGGCCAGGCGATCGACCGCACCGCGGCGAAGCGGTTCGCGCCCGAGGAACAGGTTTTCCGCGATCGTGAGATTGGGCAGGAGGGTGAGTTCCTGAAAGATCGTCGAGATACCGAGGCGGCGCGCGTCGGCGGGGCTTTCGGGCGAAATCGGCTTTCCGCGCAGCCGGATTTCTCCGCTGTCCGCGGGGAAGATCCCTGCCAGGAGATTCATGAGCGTCGACTTTCCGGCGCCGTTCTCGCCGGTGATCGCGTGAACGGTGCCGGCCTCGCAGTCGAAGGAAACGTCGCTGAGCGCCAAGTTCGATCCGAAGCGCTTCGTGACCTTGTCGAACGATATCATGGTGACGTCCGGACCCATGCTGCCGGCGG
>DUSC01000094.1 GCA_012842935.1 Hyphomicrobiales bacterium
CATGACGCTGGAAACTATTGCGCCGATGGGCGATGATCCCGTCATCAGCCTGCCCGCAGTGGCATCCTGATCAAGCAGGCCCGCGCCGAACATCACGGTGACGATCAGCGCCAGCTACACCACTCGACGGGACAGCATCGTACGGACGGCTTCCTCGCAGGGATTTCAGCTTGTCGGCGGTGAGGGCGCGGCGCACTTCAAATCCGAGACCGAAGTCATCGGCTTTTCGATCTCCGAGCTGGTCAAGCGCGAGAAGCATGTGTTGACCGACGCCGAGCGCAGCAGGGAGGAGGCGTGGCAACGCAAGCGCGACCTGGCGGCACGGCGCAATGCTTGGGATGCGGCGCTCCTCGACAGGCCGCGATTTCCGGAATGGGACTATCACCCGACAGGTCGGCTCTCGTTCGAGTTCGAACAGGTCTATGTGTTCGGAGGAGGCACGGGCCCGCGTCGCAGCTTCCGCGACGCCAAGATCCAACGGCTCGAGACCATGGCGAGCGAGATCGGCGTGGGGCTGGCGGTGCTCGCTGCGGCAAAGACAGAGCAACGGCTCAAGAGGGAAGCGGAGGAGCGGAGAAGGGAGGAAGAGCGACGCCGGCGCGAACTGGCGGAGCGCGCCAAGCATATCGAGGATCGTCGCATCGCCGGGCTTGGGGCCATCCTGGCGGAACTCGACGAGCTCGATCGGCTGCGCCGGCTCATCGCCATGCTCACGACAGAAGTCGCGGCCGAACCGACGCCGCGCCTTTCGACCTTCCTCGCTTGGGCACAGGATCACTTGGCAAAGCGTGAGGCACGCCTCTCTGCGCAGGCGATCGAGGAGCGGTTCGCGGCCGCGCATTTGTTCGGCGACGACGACGATCACGCCTTCACGCCGTCGAGATGGTACTAAGCGAGAAAGTTGGCGAGCGAGCGATGGCGAATGATTGCCGGTCGTGCTAAAGCGATGACGGTATTTTTCGCGCTGGCGCGCAACGTGCTGCGTGATCGACGAGGCGAAGAATCGACCGATCGTCATCGATAGTCGCTGAAACCTCGTTGAATCGGAATCGCGTGATTTGTTGTTGAAAATCATCACCAAAAATTTTTGTCGGTGCGCGGTTCGGATCGCGACGCGCGATCAAAAAAAGTTGTGCCGGAAATTCAACGCGTTAGCATGACTTAAAATGAATGAGTGGGAGTGAACCGGCGCATGGCGGAAGAACGGCGCATCCCCGGCTGGCGTTACCGGCTTCGCCGGCTGCTGCGGCCCCGCTTCATTCCCTTCGACGGATTGAGCCTTCTCGGCTACGGCCACGGAATTCCCAGGGGCATGGTCAACAGCATCGCGCGCGGCGACTACGAGAACCCCGAGCGCCGGGCGGTGAAGGCGGTCCTGCGGCCGGGCGACCGCGTCCTCGAGATCGGCGCCTGCATGGGCGTGGTCTCGCTCACCGCGGCGCGGATCGTCGGTGCCGAGAACGTCGTCGCCTTCGAGCCCAACCCGCAGGCCGCCGCGGTGGCGCGTGCCAACTTCCAGCGCAACGGCCTCCCCGTGCGGCTCGATC
This sequence comes from Hyphomicrobiales bacterium, assembly GCA_012842935.1. Lineage (GTDB taxonomy): Bacteria > Pseudomonadota > Alphaproteobacteria > Rhizobiales > Rhizobiaceae > DUSC01. The sequence continues at coordinate 1,548 of DUSC01000094.1, forward strand.
CGCGCGCGGTCGGCGATCAGCAGGCCGAGCGTTTGCGCCAGCGAGCCGACCGGATCGCGCCGGTCGTAACGGATTGCGGCATCCGCAGGCA
>DUSC01000095.1 GCA_012842935.1 Hyphomicrobiales bacterium
GGGTGTGCCGCATGGTCACTGGAAGACCACCACCTTCGTCGCCGGACTGCGCAGCCGCGGCATCGCCGCGCCCTTCGTGCTCGACGGGCCGATCAGCCGCGTCGCCTTCGAGACCTATGTCGGCGAGGTGCTCGTGCCCGAACTCGAGCCGGGTGACATCGTGATCATGGACAACCTCCCCAGCCACAAGGGGCCGAGAGTGCGCGAGATGATCGAGGCGGCCGGCGCCACGCTCCGCTTCCTGCCGCCCTACAGTCCCGACTTCAACCCGATCGAGAACGCCTTCTCGAAGCTCAAGGCTCACCTGCGAAAGGCCGCCGAGCGAACCGTCGACGGCCTCTGGAACGCAATCGGGCGTGTGATCGGCCTCTTCACGCCCGACGAATGCCGGAACTTCTTCAAGGCCGCAGGATACGATGCAACATGATCTGATTCCAAGCTGGTCGGCGTAGCCGGAAAGACAGCGCTTGCTCAGAATCCGACCATATCGCCGCCCTTCAGTCCGAGCAGTTGGCGAGCCTCCGCCGGCGTGGCGATCTCGTGGCCGAGTTCGGTTAGGATGGTGCGGATCTTGCGCACCTGTTCGGCGTTGGAGGAGGCGAGTCTGCCGCGGCCGATATAGAGCGAGTCCTCCAGCCCCACGCGCACCGACCCGCCGAGCATGGCCGCCTGCGTGGCGAACGGCATCTGGAAGCGTCCGGCGGCAAGCACCGACCAGCGGTAGTCCGCGCCGAACAGCTTGTCGGCCTTCTGCTTCATGAAGGTCAGGTTCTCCATGTCCGGCCCGATGCCGCCGAGGATGCCGAAGATCATCTGCACGAAGAAAGGCGGCTTGACGAGGCCGCGGTCGACGAAATGGGCGAGGTTGTAGAGGTGTCCAACGTCGTAGCACTCGTGCTCGAAACGCGTCCCGTGCTCCTCGCCGAGCAGTTTCAGGATGCGTTCGATGTCGCGGAACGTGTTGCGGAAGATGAAGTCGTCTGTGCCGCGCAGATAGGACTCCTCCCAGTCGTACTTCCACGACTTGTAGCGGTCGGCGAGCGGATAGATGCCGAAATTCATCGAACCCATATTAAGCGAGCACATCTCGGGCCTGGCCTGCAGCGGCGCGGCCAGGCGCTGCTCGACCGTCATGTTGAGCCCGCCGCCGGTGGTGACGTTGATGACGGCGTCGGTCACCTCTTTGATGCGTGGCAGGAACTGCATGAACACCGCCGGATCCGGGGTCGGGCGTCCGTCCTTCGGGTCGCGCGCGTGCAGGTGCAGGATCGAGGCGCCGGCCTCGGCCGCCTCGATCGATTGCTGCGCGATCTCGTCCGGGCTGACGGGCAGCGCATCCGACATGGTCGGCGTATGGATGCCGCCGGTGACGGCGCAGGTGATGATCACTTTCTTCGTAGGGTCTGACATGCCTCGGCTCAGCTGTTTTTCGGGAAGACGACACGACGGCGCACGGGCACCAGCGTGATACCGGTGTGTTGGACCACGAGACCCCACAGGCCCTTCGGCGCCCGCAGCATGACGAAGATGGCGACCGCGCCGAGCAGGATCAGATAGGTGGTCCCGAGATCGGCCAGCGTCTCGCGCAGCAGGAAGAACAGGATCGTACCGACGACCGGACCCTCGATCGTGCCGATGCCGCCGATCACGGCGATGAAGATGACATAGGCCGTCCAGTCGTTGACGCTGAACGCCGCATCGGGCGAAATGCGCAGCTTCTGCAAAAAGATGAAGGCACCGGTCATCGACGTCAGTCCCGCGACGGAGACGTAGACGAGAAGCTTGGTGCGCCAGATATCGATGCCGAGGCTCTCAGAGGCGATCTCACTGTCCCGTATCGCCGTGAGCGCCAAACCCGCGCGGGAGCGCAGCAGCAGGACCACGAAGGCGACGGCCGCTACGGCGATGGCGAGCGCGCTCCAGTAGAGGAGCATTTCCCGCAGGGCCCGGTCCGCCGCGATGCCGGCGACGATCCCCACGGGAAGGCTGGTACCCGAGCCGCCGCCCAGTGCGGCGACCTGGGCGAAGGAAAGCCGGAACACTTCCGCGAGCACCCAGGTGCCGATGGCGAAGTAGGCGCCCTGGAGGCGGAACAGCAGCGGCGCGATCGGAATGGCGACGAGCGCCCCGACGAGGCCAGCCGCCGCGATGGCGACGAGCGGATGGACGCCGAGGAACATGGCGAGGGCGAACAGCGCATAGCCGCCGAAGCCGACATAGGCCTGCTGGCCGACCGACGCGAGGCCGGCATATCCGGCGAGCAGGTTCCACAGGCTGGCCAGCGCCACGAAGGACAGTATCTCGCCCAGCAGGCGGACATTGGCCCGGCCGGCCCACCATGGCGCGGCGAAGAGCACGGCGACGAGAAGCAGCGCGACAATCGCCGTGACGCGGCTGGTCCTCGTCGAACGCTGGATGGTGAAGGCGGTACCCATCAATCCATCCTCGGAAATAGGCCGCGCGGCCTGATTGCCAGTACGAGGAAGAAGACGAGATGGCCGGCGAGGATCTGCCAGCCCGGTGAAATCTGCGCCCCGATCGCCTGCGCCACGCCGAGCACGATACCGCCGGCGAGCGTGCCCCAGAGATTGCCGAGCCCGCCAATGATCACCGCCTCGAAGCCGAAGAGCAGCCGGGCAGGACCCGAGGACGGATCGAAATTGGTGCGGATAGCGAGGAAGATGCCGGCGATCGCGACTATGGCGGAAGACAGCGCCATGGCCATGCCGAAGACGTGGCGACGGTCGATCATCATCAGCTGCGCGATTTCCTGGTCGTCGGAGGTGGCCCGGAAGGCGCGCCCGAGCGGCGTCCGGTAGAACACCAGTTCGAGGGCGAAGATGATGAGGACCGAAGCGGCAAACACCATCACCGGCAGCACGCCGAGGCTCAGGCCCGGCAGGACCTCGACGCTCGCCGTCTCGATGCCGCCGGCCGCCAGACGCCGGCTGTCCGCCGTGAAGCCGGCGAGCAGCCCGTTCTGCAGGATGATCGAAATGCCGAAGGTGACGAGCAGCGGCGACAGCAGGTCCTTGCCGATGGTGGGATTGAGCAGCAGCCGCTGCATCGCGTAGCCGAACAGCGCCATCAGGGGCACCGCGAGGACGGCGGAAGCGAGCGGGTGAAGCCCGGTCGCCTGGACGACCACCATCGCCAGATAGGCGGCGGCGACGATCATGTCGCCATGGGCGATGTTGACCAGCCGCATCACGCCGAAGATGAGCGACAGCCCGGCAGCGAAGAGGGCATAGAGCCCGCCAAGCAGGACACCCTGTACGATGGCGTTGACCCAGTCCATCAGTGCGCCATCCCGAAATAGGCGGCGGTGATCGCCGCGCGGTCGTGTTCGCCCGGCCGCCCGGCCAGCGATATCCGGCCCTCCTGGATGCAGACGAAGCGCTGCGCCACCGAGAGCGCGCGCGTGACGTCCTGCTCGACGACGATCACCGATACCCCGGTCGCCACCACGGCCGGCAGGGCGGCGTAGATGTCCTTGGTGACGATGGGCGCGAGGCCGAGCGAGATCTCGTCGAACAGGATCAGCCTGGGGTTGGCCATCAGCGCCCGCCCGATCGCGACCATCTGCTGCTGCCCTCCGGACAGCGCGGTGGCCGGACTGCGCCGCTTCTCCGCGAGGATGGGGAAGAGACCGTAGACGCGTTGGAGCGTCCACTCGCCTTTCGGCGCGCGTTCGCCGCCGATGACCAGGTTTTCCTCGACCGAGAGGGAACGGAACAGGCGGCGGCCTTCCGGTACCATGGCGATGCCGAGGGCGGCGATGCGGTCCGGTCGGCTGCCGCCGATCGGCGCGCCTTCGAAGCGAACCATGTCGGGCGCGCAGCGCACCAGTCCGGTCACGGCACGCAGGAGCGTTGACTTGCCGGCACCATTGGCGCCGATCAGCGCGAGCGTCTCCCCGGCGCGGAGTTCGAGGTCGATGCCGAACAGGGCCTGGAAGTCTCCGTAGCCGGCCTTGAGGCCGGACAAGGCCAGCAGCGCATCAGCCATGGGCGGCTTCTCCGTCGATGCCCATGTAGACCTCGGCCACTTGCGGGCTTCCCATGACGGCGCGCGGCTCGCCCTCGGCGATCTTCCGGCCGAAGTCGATGACGGCGATCCGGTCGACGACGGCGAGCAGGGCATGCACGACATGCTCGATCCAAATGATGGAAACGCCCGCGCGCCGGACCTCGCCGATGGCGGCGATCAGTTCGACGCATTCGGGCTCCGTCAGCCCGCCGGCGATCTCGTCGAGGAGGAGGAGGCTCGGGCCGCTCGCCAGCGCGCGCGCCAATTCCAGACGCTTGCGCTCGAGCAGCGTCAGGTCTCTGGCCAGCGTGTTGGCCTTGCGCTTCAGACCGGTCAGGTCCAGCACTTCGACTGCCCGCTCCTCGCTGTCTCGTTCCGAGGCGCCCCGTCCGAACGTGGCGCCCACGAGGACGTTCTCGTAGGTCGTCATTCCGACGAAGGGATGCGGGATCTGGAACGAGCGGGCAATGCCGAGATGGCAGCGCCGGCGTGCCGGCAGGCCGGTCACGTCGATACCGTCGAAGACGATCCTCCCCGCATCCGCCCAAGCGGTCCCGGCAATCAGGTTGAACAGCGTCGTCTTGCCGGCGCCGTTGGGTCCGATGATGCCGAGCGCCTCGCCGCGGTCGAGCGTCAGGGACACCCGGTCCGTGACCTGCTGCGCCCCGTAGCGCTTGCTCAGATCTTCCGCGGCGAGGATGAGGGTCATGCCAGGAGCACGAATTCGCCGCCGACCGGGATCTGCGGCGCGTTGGCGTTGGTGGTCACGACCAGGTCGACCCGGCCGCCCTGCTTCTGCCACTGGCCGGCGACCAGAGGCGTCTTGGTGACGTTTTTGACCGGGCCCTTCGACCAGTCGACCGGGCCGACGATGGTGTTGAGGGAAGTCGCGCGGATCGCCTCGACGATCGCCTCCGGGTCCTCCAGATCCTCGGCGCGCCGGATCACGTCGGCCGCCACCTCGAACAGCGCATGCTTGAAGCCGATCGGCTGGGTCCACGGCCGCCCGGTGGCCGCGGTATAGCTCTCGGCGAGCTGCCGCGCGCTCTCGTCCGTCAGGCTCGACTTGAACGGATGGTTTGGCGTCCACCAGATCTCGGAACTGAGGCCCACGCCCCGTTCGCCGAGCGATTCGATGACCGACGGGAAAAGCAGCGCCTTTCCGATCGTCACGATCTTCGGCCTGAAGCCCTGCTGCCCCGCCTGGCTCCAGAAGCCGGCGAAATCCGGCGGGATCATGTTGCCGGTGACGATCTCGGCGCCCGCCGCCTTGAACGCCGAGATCTGCGCGGTGAAATCATCGGTCATCGGCTGATAGCGTCCGGGATCGGTCAGCGTGAAGCCGGCCTCGCCGAGCGGCTTGGGAAAGCCCCGCTCGGCATCGCCCCAGGCATTGCCGTCGGCATCGTTGGGGAAGAGACCGCCGACCTTCCTGGCCACTCCTTCATGCTGCCACAGGGCGAGGAAGGAGGCGATGACGTCCTCCAGACCCCAGAAGAAATGGTAGGTGGACCGGAAGCCGGTGTCCGGATTGCCGTTTCGTCCGAAGAAGTAGGGCTGCCACGGACAATCGGTCGTGATGCAGGGAGTGCCGTTGACCTCGGCCTGATCCGAGACCGGGTTGACCGTGTCGGGCGTGGAGGCCGCGACGATGATGTCGACCTCCTCCTTGAGGATCAGTTCGGAAGCCACTTCCGCGGCGCGGTTGGGGTTGGACTGGCTATCCTTGGAGACGATCTCGATCGCCCAGGCGCGTCCGTTGTTGTCGATTCCTCCGGAATAGGCCTTCGAGATCCCGGCAAGGATGTGGTCGTCGGCCTCCGCGAAGCCGGCCAGAGGCCCGGTTCTCGGGCTGACGTGACCGATCCTCAGCTTCGGCGTTTCGGCATAGGCGCGGCTGTGCCGCATGATCGCGGGTGCTGCCAGGGCGGCGCCGGCGGCGGCCGTCAGAAACGACCGACGGCTCACCAGGGCCCGCATCCTTCCAGTTCCAGTCGATGTCGCCATGATCTCCTCCCGAGTTTGGCGGTCGTTGCCGGCCTTCTGCCGGCCTGAGGGCATCAGAACGTCGCGTCCCCGGTCACCTGGCGGTAGAGCACCGGCAGGAGGTCGGCCATGTATCCCATTTCCTCGATGGCATGCTTGTGGAGCCCGGCGCAGAACGCGTCATCCAGTGCCTCCCGGCGAATATGCGCCCTCTGCTCCTCCGGCAGGGGCGGTCCGCCCGGAATGCGCACATCGCCGAACCAGAAGCGGGTACGCATCTCGCAGCCATAGTCGGTGTTGCGGACGAAGTGGCACATGTAGCCGAGGCTCACCGGATTGTCCCGCGAGCCGGGAAAGGCGCAGACGGCGACCCCGTCGAAGGCGTCATAGCGTGCCGGCTCGAAGAATTCGTGCGGGTCGCGGAAACTGATCCTCAGACGGTGAACAGGACCGGTGCCGCCGAGATACTCCTCGACCAGGTGATGAGCGCCGACATAGTTGCCTCCGACACGTCCTTCCCAGTCGCTGGAGACATGATCGCGGGGATGCCAGAGCTTGTACTGGTCGGTTCCGCCCAGCCAGCCGAACCACCAGTGCACCATCTTCGCCCGGCAATGCGGCATGCGCGTCAGTGCGGCGATCGTCACATAGCCGTCGTCGTAGCGGACGATTCCGGACTCGAATGGCAGGTAGCCCGGCTTCAGCAGATCGTTGCGGTCTTCGAAACGCATCGTCCTATCCTTTCAGCGGCAGGAGGTCGGAGGTCGCAGGCGCCGCAGCGCCACCGGGGTTGGAGCAGACGACGAGTTCGAACCGGCCTTCGGTCTTGCGCCACTGCCCGCCCACCATCGGCGCCTTCGCGACGTTCCTGATCGGCGATGCCGCCCAGTTTGCCCGCCCGAGGGTGGTTTCGCGATCGGTCGCGCGGATCGCCTCGATCATTGCGGCAGGATCCTGCGGATTGCCGGCACGGCCGACCACGTCGATCGCCAGATCGAGAAGCGCATGCTTCAGGCCGATGGTCTGGATCCACTGCCGCCCCGTTTCCGCTTCCCAGGCGCTGGCGATGTCCCGGGCCGTTTCGCCCGTCGCCGCCGAGGTGAAGGGATAGGTCGGATGCCAGCCGAGTTCGCTCGAAAGGCCGTCGCCGATGTCGCCCACCGCTTCGAGCGTGGAAGGCAACAGGAGCGCCTTGCCGATGGTTGCGACCTTCGGCTTGAAACCCTGCTGGGCGGACTGCGACCAGAACGAGAAGAATTCCGGCGGGATCATCGTGCCCATGACGATGTCGACCCCGGCGGACTTGAGCGCCGAGATCTGGGCGGTGAAATCGTCCAGCATCGGCGTGTAGCGGCCGGTGTCGATCACCTCGTAGCCGGCAGCGGCCAGCGCCGGCGGGAAGCCGAACTTCGCGTCGCCCCAGGCGTTTCCGTCCGCGTCGTTGGGAAGCAGGATGCCGATGCGCTTGTTGGTCTCGATGGTCGACCAAAGGCCCATGTAGGCGGCAATCACGTCCTCGAGGCCGAAGGCGAAGAGATAGGTCCAGTCGAACCCCTTGTCCGGCGCGCTGCCGCGGCCGAAGACGAAGGACTGCCACGAGCACGCCGTAGCGATCATCGGCGTTCCGTTGGCCTCAGCCTGGTCGGCGACGGGGTTGACCGTATCCGGCCCGCCCGCCGCCAGCAGCAGGCTGACCTCGTTCTCGAGCAGCAGTTCCGAGGCGACTTCCGCCGCGCGGTTCGCATTCGACTGGCTGTCCTTCACGATGATCTCGATCGGCCGCGTGGTGCCGTTGACCTGGACGCCGGCCCCGATCAGCTTCTCGAAGCGCTTGAGGACGAAGGCGTCGGGCTCGCCGAAGAAGGCGAGCGGACCCGTCTGCGGGGTGACGAAACCGATCCGGACGGGGCCATCGGCCGCAAAGGCCCTTCCCCGCAATAGGGCCGGCGCCGCCAGAGCGGCGGCGGCTCCCGTCAGAAACTGCCTGCGCGACGGCTCAAGCCGCCGGATCGCCCGTGTGCATAGTCGCATCGCCATGGTCTCCTCCCGAGAGCTTCTGCGATTGATCGAAATTCCTGAGGTACGAAAACACGGTTGCCCGCAGCGCCTGCGCCTCGTCGGGCGACCAGTGCCGGAAGCCCCGGCCGCTCTTCATCCCCAGGCGGCCCTCCCGGACGAGGCACGCCAGATAGGGCGAGGGGGCGGGCGATCGGTCGAGGTGGGCGAGCACCGTATTGTGGATGTCGAGGGTGAGGTCGGTGCCGACGAGATCGGCGTTCTCCAGCGGCCCCAGTACCGCCAGGCGGCGGCCGAAGCTCGCCTTGACCACGGTGTCCACGGTCTCGGCGTCGGCAATTCCTTCGGCCACGATCGCGATCGCTTCGCGCCAGAGCGCGTGTTGCAGGCGGTTGCCGACGAAGCCGGGGACGTCCTTCCTGACCCGGACCGGTTGCTTGCCGACCGATTCGAGCAGGCCGATCATCCGCTCCACGGATGACGCTGCCGTTCGCCCGGTCGCGACGACCTCGACGAGGGGCACGAGAAAGGGTGGGTTCCACCAATGCGTGCCGACGATGCGTTCCGAGGTCTCGAGCCCTGAGGCGATCTCGCCGATCGGTATGACGGAGGTGTTGGAAGCCAGAAGAGCATCCGGCGCGGCGAGCTTCACCAGTTCGGCGAACAGCGCGCGCTTGAGATCGAGTTTCTCGGGCGCCGCCTCGAAGACCACGGCTGCGCCGGCGACGGCCTCGGCGAGGTCGGCATGGGCGCTCACACGCGCCTCCGCGCGGCCGGCAATCCCGAGTTGGTCGAGATTTCCCCGGATGCGGCTTTGCAGCGTGTCGAGAGCAGCCCGTCGGACGTCATAGACGCGCACCGCGTGGCCGGCGACCGCGAAGACCTGTGCGATGCCGTGGCCCATGAGGCCGGCCCCGACGATCGCTATCGTGTCGCGCGGCGCCATCATCATCCCGCCGTGTAGCCGCCGTCGGCGTAGAGGATGTGGCCGGTGTAGAAGTCCGACGCCTTCGAAGCCAGGAACAGCAGCGGCCCGGCGAGATCCTCCGGCTCGCCCAGCCGTCCTTTCGGCACGCGGGCAAGGAACCCTTTGCGGACGGCCTGCGCGTTCTCGGTCTCCTCGAACATCCAGGCGGTGAGAGGGGAGCGGAAGACCGTCGGCGCGATGGCGTTCACGGTGATGCCGGTCGGCCCGAGTTCGCAGCCCAGTGCCCTGGTGATGCCGTCGACGGCCGCCTTGGAGGCGCAGTAGGCGGTGTAGCCGGCCGGATGTCCGAGCAGGCCGCGTGCCGACGACATCAGCACGATCTTGCCGCCGTCGCCCTGCGCGAGCATCTGTTTCGCCGCCGCGCGCGCCATCAGCCAGCTCTGCGTGACGTTGGCATCCATCACGTCGAGGAAGCGCGCGGGGGACATGTCGTTGATCTTGGCGACGTCGTTCTTGCCCGACGCGACGACGAGGATGTCGACACGGCCGAAGCGCGCCACGGTGTCGGCGACGATCCTTTCGCAGGCGGCCTCGTCGGTAGGGCGCGTATTTAACGGGAGGATATCGGCGCCTCCGCAGGCCTCCGCGGTCTGCGAGAGTGCCGCGGCATTGCCGGCGACCAGCGCAAGCCTGGCGCCGGCACCCGCCAGCACCTGAGCCGCGACCGCGCCGAAGGCACCAGAGGCGCCGGTGACGACCGCCACCTTGCCGGCAATGGCGAACAGCGACAGCGGGTTCTTCAGGGTGCTCACGGACGCGCTCCCGGCGGATAGGGGATCACCACCAGCATGGTGCAGACACGGTTGGAGCGATTGACGAGCTCGCGCACCTCGCCGGGTGCGATGGTGCAGGAATCGAGCGGGCCAAGCTCGGTCTCCACGCCGCTTGCGAGGACCGTCATGACGCCGTCGAGGACGACGTAGACCTTCTCGAAGGGCGTGGAATCGGGCCCGGCCCCGCCTCCCGGGAGGAATTGCGAGAGGCCAACCCACTGGTTCGTCGGGCCGCCGTCCTCGAAACCCTGCAGGCGCAGACCCACCACGCCGTGGTGGTTGGGCGCCTCGTAGGGCTTCGCGTCGGCAAAGCGTTTGGCGAGCATCAGAACGCCTCGCCCTTCTCGATGCGGTAGGATTGGCCGCGGTCGATCATCGCGACGAGGCGGATGATGCAGCCGTCGCCGCGATCCCAGTTGATCGGGAAGAAGGCGAAGGTGCAGCGCTTTCCGGTGACGGCGTCGAGATCGCCGCCGACATTCTCGATGCCGAGGATGCCGGCCTTGAAGATCTTCTGGTGCACCGGTTCCCATTCGGGGAAGGCGTCCTTCCAGTCGACGCCGCCGGACCATTCCCTGTATTCCTCGGCGAGGTGCGGCAGCAGCGGGCCGTTGCGCTGCGGGCCGATCGCGGTGGCCAGCGGATGGTCGTTGGCCTGTGTGTCGTGACCGACGACCTTGATGCCCTTCTCGATCATCCAGTCCGCGGCCGACGGCACGAAGCCGGGGCAATAGGCGAAATAGTCGCCGTCCTCGTAGACCTTGTGCCAGCCGGTGTTGACGATCAGCACGTCGCCCTTGCGGATCGCCTTGCCGCAGGCCTTCTCCAGATCGTCGCCGGTGATCGGCTCCCACTTCTTCTTGGGCAGCGAAACGACGATACCCGAGCCGAAGAAATGCGGCAGGGGGATCTCGTCGATGAAGGGCGTGCCCTGCACGACATGCGCGGGCGCATCGATGTGGGTGGTGACGTGCATCGTCGTCGTGATCGTCTGCGACAGCACGCCCGACTTCGCCATGTAGTGCATGCGCTCGATGCGCACGTCGCGGAAATAGGGCCAGTTCGGGCACTGGAAGCCGAACCGGTGCGACAGGTTGTAGAATTCGATCCCCATCGGATTGTCGAGGTTCGACTGGAACTCGATGCCGCGCACAACAATGGACATGCGTACCTTCTCCCGCGCCCGAACCGGCTTCGGGCGATCAACTGGCTGAGTTTTTTTTGACGCTCCTCCCAGAGCGCGTATTGCCAGACGGTATGCATGAATTGTATTGCGGTCAATCTGTACCGCATCGTGAGCAGCATGGCGGACAAGAGGAGGCGATCATGGCGTCGAGCAGGAAGGCGAACCCGGGCCGTGACCGGGAGAGCCGCGGCGGCATCCAGGTGATCGCACGGGCCGCCTCGGTGCTGCGCGCTCTCAAGGGTTCCTCGGGCATGAGCCTCGGGCAGATCGCCGAAATGACCAATCTGCCGCGCTCGACCATCCAGCGCATCGTCGATGCCCTGCAGTCGGAACGGCTGGTCATCGCTTCCAGCGGCGGCGGCGGGATTCGCCTCGGACCGGAACTGCATGCGCTCTCGGAGGCCGCGCGATTCAACGTCGTCGACGTGATGCGTCCCCTGTTGCAGCGCCTCGTCGCCCAGACGGAGGAGACCGTCGACCTGTCCGTCCTGCGCGACGGCAGGATGGTCTTCATCGACCAGGTGCCGGGGTCGCACAGGTTGCGGGCGGTTTCGGCGGTCGGCGAGGTGTTTCCGCTGGCGTCGACGGCCAACGGTCGGGCCTGCCTCGCCCTGCTCGACGACGGCGAAGCGCGTCGGCTCCTGGCGGCCGAAGGCTCGCAAATGACCGAGCCGGTGATGGCGATGCTCGCAGAGATCCGCCGCGGCGGGCTGGCCTTCGACGAGGACGAGCATACGCCCGGCATCTCCGCCGTGGGGCTCGGCTTCGTCGACCCGCGCGGCGATCGCTACGCCGTCTCGGTCCCGGTGCCGACCAGCCGCTTCGCGCAGCAGCGCGACAGGGTCTCGGCCGCGCTGCGTTTGCTTCGGGCGCCAATCGACCAGATCTTCGGCAGCTAGGGGGAAGACGAACCTCTACACGGCTATCCTGACGATACGGGGGACACTTCAGGCTTGACCTGAGACCCCAATCTCCTCCGGCTTGAGGGAGAGTCCTGGGCTTCGTTTTTGGCCTTGTGCCAACGGCCTTCACAACTGACCCTGATGCGCCCAATTGCGCATTCCGATTGACGTGATCTGCCGTGGCTGTGCGATGAGTTTTCGCCATGCCTCGCAGGCGGCGTCGATGATGGCGTCGTAGTCGTCGAAGACGCGGTTGGAGAGGTAGTTGGCACGCAGGTATTGCCAGACCTGCTCGACCGGATTGAGTTCCGGCGAGCGCGACGGCAGCAGGATCGGCGTGATGTTCTTTGGCCAGACGAGGTTGCCTGTGGTGTGCCATCCGGCGCGGCCGAGCAACAACACGGCATGGGCGTTTCTCGCGACATGCCGGCTGATCTCGTCGAGGTGGCGCTGCATGGCGTCGGTGTCGGCGAAGGGCAGCGCCTGCGCGGCGCCCACGCCTCGAGCCGGGCAGATGGCGCCGAACAGGTAGGCGCTCTCGTAGCGCTGGTCGGCGGGCTGGATCGGCCGCGTGCCGCGGCGCGCCCACTGCCTCGCCGGGCTGTTCTTCTGGCCGATCCGCGCCTCGTCCTGGAACCAGATCTCGATCTTCTTCTTGCGCGTCACGCCCGCGAGGTGGGCAGCGAGCGTGCGCGGGAAGTTTTTTTGAATGCCTGGATGACCTCGCCATCCTGCTTCGGATGTCGCGGCCTGGCGCTGATGTGCGAGAAGCCCAGAGCCTTGAGCAGCTTGCCGATGGTGCGCTCGTGATAGGCGACCCCGAAGCGCTCCTCGATGACGCGCTGGAGGTCGACGCGCCGCCAGCGCACCACGCCGTCGGCTGTCCGATCCGGGCCGGTCTCCACGATCTGGGCAAGTTCCGCCTGCTGCGCAACCGATAGCCGCCTGGGGTTCCCTCGGCGGCGGTTGTCCTTCAGCCCCGCCGGCCCCTGCGCGTTGAAGCGGTGCACCCGGTCCTGCAGCGTCTGCCGGTCCATTCCGCGGATCCCGGCAGGATCCGACCGGCTCATCCCGTCACAAACGGCCGCGATCGGCAGCGATCGACCGGTCTGCTTCGCGTCCCTGGACGAAGCGGCCCGCCGGCAAGGCTGCGGCGTGTCCGCTTGACCTCCTTTCCCGAAACGGCACCGGAAGAAGTTTACGTGGGCAGCCGAGCTTTTCGTTTGACGTCCATGACGGGCCGGGGAAGAAGTGATGGCCGATGGCCAACATCATCGAGAAAATCGTGCTTTACCGCGGATGGACCACGCTGCTGCGCCTTGCGATCGAGGATGGCGCATCGACCTTTTTCCGCGAGGTCGAGGACCACGGCAATTCCGCGGCCGTGCTGCCCTACGATCCGCTCCGGCGCAAGGCAACGCTGGTCCGTCTGCTGCGCGGCCCTATGCTGCTGTCGGACGGTGAGGGTCTGTCGCTGGAGGCTCCTGCCGGGCTCGTCGATTCGGAAGCCTTTGCCGACGCCGCAAGGCGCGAGGCGCTGGAAGAAGCCGGGCTTCGCCTGAGCGCCGTCAGGCATGTCGCAACGGTGTGGACCTCGCCGGGCATCACCACCGAGCGGATGGGCCTCTTCCTCGCCGAATACGGCGTCGGCGACCGCGTGGGCAAGGGCGGCGGCCTCGCCGAGGAGCACGAAAACATCGAGGTGGTCGAACTGGACCTCGACGAACTCTGGTCGCGCGCCAGCGCGGGCGCGCTGGCCGACATGAAGACCTTCACCCTGGTATTGGCGCTGAAGGAGCTGCGACCCGACCTGTTCGGCGAGGCGCCGGCAAGGACCGGAGGACGACGCGGCCCCTGACGGCCGGACGCCGCCGGGCGGCGCCGCAACAGGCGGCGCCCCGTCCGCGGTATCCCGGAAAACCGGGCTTTGCCGCGGACCGAATTCGCGCTATGACGCCGCCCGCGTCGGGGGTCGCCTCGAACGCCGGCCCCGGGCAGCAAGGAGGGACGGTCGGAGACCGTCGATCCATGAACAGAAGCGCCTTTCGCGCGGCAATACACATTGCCTCGATATTTGCCCTCTACCTTTCGCTTGCCATGCTGGTTCCGGCGGTGGTCGACCTCGCCACGGGAAACGCAGACTGGCAGGTCTTCGCCTTCTCGGCATTGTTTCTCGGCGGCCTTTCGATGGCGGTTGCACTCGCCACGCAGGGACGCGCGCCGCAGGCGACGACCCGATTCGGTTTCCTGCTCGTCAACATGCTGTGGCTGACGCTGGCGGTCGCGGGCGCGGTGCCGTTCATGGCGTCGTCCGTTGGCATGAGCTTCACCGACGCGATCTTCGAATCAGTATCGGGCATCACCACGACCGGCTCCACCGTCATGTCGGGTCTCGACACCATGCCGCCGGGCCTGCTGCTGTGGCGTTCCTTGCTGAACTTCATGGGCGGGCTCGGCGTCATCGCGGTCGGCCTCTTCCTCCTGCCTTTCCTCAACATCGGTGGCGTATCCTATTTCAAGATCGAATCCTCCGACATCGAAGACCGGCCGTTCGAACGCTTCCAGACCTTCGCACTCGCGCTGATCGGCATCTACAGCGGTCTGGTACTCGCATGCGCCCTGTTGTACGCGGCCGCCGGCATGGGCGGTTTCGACGCCCTCAACCACGCCATGGCGACGCTGGCGACTGGCGGCTTCTCCACGCACGACGCCTCGTTCGGCGCTTTCGCCGACCGTCCGTTGATACTGTGGATCGCCATGGCCTTCATGTTCCTCGGTTCCCTGCCGTTTTCGATCATGATGCTGTTCGCGCTCCGCGGTCGGCTCGACGCGCTCCGCGACCCGCAGATCCGCGTCTTCGCCGGCTACGTCGTCGTCTTCTCGGTCGCCATCGCCATATATCTGCGCGTCAAGATGGACGTGCCCTTCTTCGAGGCGCTCACCCACGCGACCTTCAACTTCGTTTCGGTGATCACGACGACCGGCTTCGCCAGTGACGACTACAGCTCCTGGGGCCCGTTTGCGGTGGCCTGCGCCTTCATCGCCACCTTCCTCGGCGGCTGCTCCGGCTCGACCTCGGGCGCGATCAAGGCTTACCGCTTCCTCATCCTTTTCGAATTGCTCGCCAACGGTCTGCGTCGTCTGATCTATCCGAATGTCGTTCTGCCTGTGCGCTATGGCGATCGCTCGGTCGATCCGGACACCCAGCGGGCCGTCGTCCTGTTCATCGCCTCCTTCTTCGTCATCTGGGCGATCGCCACGATCCTGCTCGCCGCGACCGGTCTCGACCTCGTCACGGCGACCACCGGCGCGCTGACGGCACTGACCAATGTCGGTCCGGGCCTCGGCACCACCATCGGCCCGTCCGGCAATTTTTCCACTCTGCCGGATGCGGCCAAATGGATCTGTTCGGCGCTGATGCTGATCGGTCGCCTGGAAATCCTCGCCGTCTTCGTCGTCTTCACGCCGACCTTCTGGCGCCGCTGAGGCTTCGCAGCCCGCCTTCCGCCGGCTCAGCCGAGCCTCAGCGCGACGACGCCCGCAACGATCGCGACTGCCGAGACGACGCGCCAGCCGGTAACCGGTTCGCGCAGCGCCACGACCGATATCCCCAGGGCGAACAGGATCGAGGTTTCGCGCAGTGCCGCAACCGAAGCGATGGGTGCCGTCGTCATCGCCCACATGGCGATCCAGTAGGCGGCCGCGGCCAGCGCGCCGGTGAAGAGCCCCGCCCTCCATTCGCCG
Source organism: Hyphomicrobiales bacterium (assembly GCA_012842935.1). GTDB lineage: Bacteria > Pseudomonadota > Alphaproteobacteria > Rhizobiales > Rhizobiaceae > DUSC01. The sequence goes on from DUSC01000095.1 coordinate 15,625, forward strand.
AGCATCCGGGGCACGATGGCCCGGCCGCGCAGGAAAAGAACGAGGACGAGTGTCGACGCGGCGTCGGTGACGAACAGCCAGACGGCGTAGCTCGATGCGGTAGCCGCCAGCCGCGCGCCGGAACCGTCGGTCAGTGTATAGCCTGTCACGAACAGCGACGTGATCAGGGCATAGGTGACGGCGCGACCGCCGACTGTGCCCGCCGGCGAGCCGCCGCGGAAGGACATGAGCAGTGTCCCGGCCGAAAGCAGCACGATGCCGAAGATGGCAAGCGGACGCGGTACCTCGAAGAGGATGACGGCAGCCGCCAGCGTCGTCAGAAGGGGCGCGGTGCCCCTCGCCAGCGGATAGGTCTGCGCGAGATCGCCGTTCGCGTAAGCCTTGACCAGGAACAGACGATAGCCGGTATGCAGGGCAACCGAGGCCGCGATCCACAACCAGACACGGCCCGCGGGCACGTCGACGAGGCCGGCGAGCGGCAGTGCCGCGACGCCCATGCCGATCGTCATCAGCTGGATCGAGGCGAAGCGATCGAGCCGAACCTTGATCAGCGCGTTCCAGATCGCATGCATCGCGGCAGCAGCGAGCACGGCGAGGAAGACGGCAGTCGTCACGCCCGGCGCCTCACCGTGTCAGGCCGCCGGCCGATCGAGGTCGATGTCGACGAAGACGGGATGATGATCGGAGTAAACGACCTCATGGTCGACGCGAAAGTCGCGCACACGATCGGCGATCGGCGCGGCGACGAAACAGTAGTCGAGCCGGCGCTTCTCGACCCCGTCGACGGTGGTTCGCACATGGGTATGAAACGCGCCCGCACCCTGCCCGGCGGCGACGGCCGCGTCGACGAAGCCGTCGAGATATCGCGCGCCGGCATGGTAGGGCTGGTCGCCGACGATGCGCCGGTATTCGGCACTTCCCGCCTCGCTGTTGAAGTCGCCCAGCCATACCGCCGCCAGGGGAGCTTCCGGCTCGGCTTCGCCCTGCGTCCAGTCGCGGTGCGGCTCATCGTCCTCGCCGCTCCACGGTCCCCCCACGAGCCCGGCGCGACGGTGTCGGGCAAGCAGGAAATCGATCTGCTCGAGACGCTCTTCGGTGCCGACATGGGCGAGGTGCAGCGAGACGAAACGCACGGGCCCCCAGGGCGTGCGGATCATGCATTCGAGCGCGGAATTCTGCGTGTTGAGCGGGCGGACCATCCGGCGCATCGGCAGGAGATGCAGGCGCGACCAGACGATCGGCAGTCGCGACAGCAGCATCGTGCCGAACTGGCGGCGGCGGTTGACCAGGCGGCCGGCGACATCGCGGATGCTGGCATCCATGTCGAAGGCAGGGCCGTAGACCCAGTGATGCTCGGGCAGCAGACGTCCGAGGATTTCCGGCTGGTCGTCTTCGCCGCTGCGCCGCCAGTGCCGTTCGACCTCCTGGAGGGCTATCACGTCGGCACAGGCCACGACCTGGGCGATGCGTTCGAGATCGTAGCGGCCGTCGGCGCCGAAGCCGTACTGGATGTTGTAGCTGACGAGTTTCACGATGGTCCCGCCCCACCCCAGCCAGTAGCGCGAGGATCGTTAGCTGGCAATGCAGCGGCGACCGCGGAGCGGTTGGGCCAGCAGCGGAGGCGATCGAGGCGCCGGCTTGTCCGTCGACGCGGAACCGGGCGGCGCGGTTCCCGTTCTCCCGCGAAGCCCGGAGATCGCCATGCTTCGCTTCACCCTTCTCGCCGCCGCTGCCTTCGTTGCCGATCGCGCCGTCCGGGAAAACCTCCCGTGCATTCCGCGCGGCTTCGACCTGCCGGGCGGAGAGTCGCCCGCGGGCGAAAGGTCCATGGCCCGCGCCAGGAAGCGACGGATCCCGTCAGGAGCCTTTTCGCGGCGAAGAGCTTGAGCGCGACAGCCACGGCGCCGGCTGGCCGGCGACGGCCAAGATCGTCTGCATCAGCGTCTCGTTGAGAGCGGCGAGCAGGCGGTAGTGCTCGCCCGAGGGCGAGATCAGCGGCCTCATCAGCACGCGATGGAACGCGTCGGCAGCGGCCACGAAGGCCTCGATCTCGCGTTCGTTCAGTTTCTCCGGCTTCTTTCTTCTCGTCGTCATTGCGGCACCTGCTGGCGTGAGGAAGCCGCCCCCGAGGATAATATTCCTGATTCTGTGCCTCAATTCCAGACCGTCCGGCAGGATGACGATCGCTCGGCCCGGTCGCCGGGCCGCCGCGGTAGGCGGGCGCCCACGCCGGGTCGGCCGATCAGCCGAAGACGACACCGTCGAAGAGTTTGCGCGCCGTCCTGAGCACACCTGCCGACATCACCTCGCCGTCCGCGCCGAGGCTCGCGATCACGGTGAATTCGCCGGACGGATGTTCGATCGAGAGCGACTTGCGCGCGCCCGGCGGCACGGTCGCGATCCGCGCCGCCGGTCCTGCCTCGAGCAGGCAAGCCGACGCCACGCTGACGGCGCCGAGCACGCCGATCGCGGCGTGGCAGGTGTGCGGGATGAAGGTGCGCGTCGAGATCGAGCCGCCGGCGCGGGCCGGGCTGACCAGCGTCATCTTCGGCACCGACTTCGACGCGACGTCGCCGAGGTTCATCAGCGGGCCTGCTTCGAGGCGGATCGCCTCGATCCGTGCCTTCAGCGCCGCATTGGCGTCGAGTTCGGCCGGGCTCTCGTCGCCGCGTACGTCGAAGTCCGCCGCGGCGAGGATGACGCAGGGCATGCCGTTGTCGATCAGCGTCGCCTCGACGCCGCCGATCGTGTCGACGGCATTCCCGGTCGGCAGCAGCGCGCCGCAGGTCGAGCCGGCCGTATCCTCGAAGACGAGGTTGATCGGCGCCGCCGTGCCGGGCACGCCGTCGATGCGGGCTTCGCCGGCATAGGTGACGCGGCCGCCGGGCGTCAGGACGGTGGCGACGGCGGTCTGCGCGGTGTTCTCCATGAAGATGCGCACGGGCGTCTCTTCGCCCGCCGCGGCGACCAGACCCCGCTCGATGGCGAACGGGCCGACACCGGCAAGGATGTTGCCGCAGTTCTGCGCGTCGGTGACGATGGCGCGGTCGACAAAGACCTGCAGGAAGAGGTAGTCGACGTCGACGCCCGTCCGTGTCGAGCGGCGCACCACGGCCACCTTCGACGTCAGCGGATCGCCGCCGCCCAGCCCGTCGATCTGGCGCGGGTCCGGCGAGCCCATGACCCGCAGCAGGAAGGCGTCGCGCGCTGCCGTGTCGGCGGGCAGGTCGTCGGCGAGGAAGTAGCCGCCCTTCGACGTGCCGCCACGCATCCACATGCAGCGGACGCCGTCGTCAGACATATTTCAGGCCCTTCGCCGCAAGCCGCCCGCGCATGTCGTAGATGTCGAGTCCGAGTTCGCCCGCGGCCAGACGTCGGCGCTTCTCTTCCTCCGCGGCCACGCGCTTTCGCGCCGCGGCGAGCACGGTTTCGGCGTCGGCACGACGGACCACGCAGACCCCGTCGTCGTCGGCGACGACGACGTCGCCCGGATTGACCAGCGCTCCGGCGCAGACGACCGGTACGTTGACCGAGCCCAGGGTTTCCTTAACCGTGCCTTGGGCGAAGATGGCCTTCGACCAGACCGGGAAACCCATGCGGGTGAGATCGCGCACGTCACGCACCCCGGCGTCGATGATCAGCCCGACGCAGCCGCGCGCCATGGCGGAAGTCGCGAGGAGATCGCCGAAATAGCCGTCCTCGCAGGGGCTGGTCGGCGCCAGTACGAGGATGTCACCCGCCTTCAGCTGCTCGATCGCCACGTGCACCATCCAGTTGTCACCGGGCGGCGCCGAGATGGTGACGGCCGAACCGGCGACCTGGGCGCCGGCAAAGATCGGACGCAGCGACGAGCCGAGCAGGCCTCTTCGTCCCTGCGCCTCGTGCACGGTGGCGACGCCGCAGTCCGCCAGACCCGCGATGACGGCCGCGTCGGCGCGCTCGATGTTTTGAACGACGACGCTCATCCCCGTCCCTCCGTCGGCAGCAGCGTCTCGACGACGTGCGGGAAGACCGCCTCGTAGGCCTCGCCGTAGGTGATCTTCTTGTCGGAGTTGCGCGCCGCCTGCACGCCCCGCTGCAGCGCTACCCGCGTGTAGTATTCCCACAGATGCTCCTGCCCGGCCATGCACTCGATCGCCGCGCGCTTCTTCTCCCAGACCGGAGTGATGTCGAGGAGTACATTGGGCATCCACCGGCACTGCTCCGGCTGGTGCGGCTCGAAGAGCATCACCGGCGGCGCGCCGAGCACGGTCTCGCCGGGATTGTGCCCGTGAGCCTGGGCGATGATGCGCGCCTCCTGGGCGAACTGGCTGACCAGCGGGTGGTCGCGGTTGTACGGATCTTCCCGCGAATGGGTGAGCACCACCGCCGGATGGATGCGGCGAAAGAGGTCGGCCAGCCGGAACAGCGGCTCCCGGCCGAGTTCGATCGGGTAGTCGCCAAGATCCCAGAACTGGATGTCGGCGACGCCGAGCACCTTTGCCGCGGCTTCGGCCTCCTTCTGCCGCTCGCTCTTCACCGTGTCCAGTGTCATGCCCTGCTGGCGCCACAGCTTGGCGCTCTCGCCGCGCTCGCCGTAGGAGAGGCACACCACGGTGACGTCCACGCCCTTGGCCGCATGCAGCGCGATCGCACCGCCGGCGCGCCAGACGAAGTCGGCCGAATGGGCACTGACCACCAGTAAAGTCTTGCCTGCCATCGCTGCGTCCTCGCTAGTGCTTGACCGCGACCGGCGGCGTGCCGTGCGTATGGAAGGACTCGATCGTCTTCAGTCCCCAGGCCTGTCCCTTCTTCCGCTCGGCCTCGGTCCAGGTGACGGTTTCCCAGTCGGGCTGCAGGATCAGCCGGGCCCCGGCGTTAGCCACCTCGATGCGGTTTCCGGCGGGCTCGTAGACGTAGAGGAAGAAGGTGCCCTGGATGGCGTGCTTGTGCGGGCCGGTCTCGATGAACACGCCGGCGTCGAGGAAGATGTCCGCCGCGCGCAGCACCGCCTCGCGGCTGTCGACCGCGTAGGTGACATGGTGGAACCGGCCCGACGCGCCGGAATGGTCTTCGGTGAAGGCGATGTCGTAGGTCTTGTTGTTGACCGTGAACCAGCAGCCGCCGAGGCGGCCGTTGTCGAGCAGGATCTGCTCGGTGACGCGGCTGCCAAGCGCCCTGGTCATGAAGTCGCGGATAGCGCGCACGTCGCGGGCGAGCAGGTTGAGGTGGTCGATGCGCCTGACCGCCGCGCCGCGGCCGTGGAATCGCTGGGCGACGTTCTTCAGCGCCGGCCGCTCCTCTGGCGGCGCCACGTAGCGCCGCGTTTCATAGTAGAGTTCGAAGACATGGCCGTCGGGGTCCTTGAAGCGATAGGCCGGCCCGTGGCCGTCGTCGCCCTCGGTCCAGCCGATGCCGCAGCCCATCGCCTCGATGACGGCGACGCGGCGCACCAGCGCCTCCGGAGACGAGGCCCGGTAGCCGACATGGCCGACGCCGGTGGCCGCGGAACGTGTCAGTTTCAGCGAATGATATTCGTAATCGTCCCAGCCGCGAAGGTAGGCCGAGTTCGCGTCGCGGCCGCTTTCCGTCAGGCCGTAGATCCTGACGAAGAAGTCGAGGCTCTCCTCGAAGCGATCGGTCAGCAATTCGACATGGCCCAGATGAGCGACGTCAAAGCAAGGCTCTGTCACGGCAATTCCTCCTTGGTGCGTCCTGCCACCGGGATTGCCGGATGCTTCTCCGCGCCATCCCGCGATCCCCCTGCGTTTCTTCGCGCCACGATAGGCCGCACGCGACGCCGCGTCCAATCCGCTGGCGTCCGCGTGCTATAAGTTCTGGCTATGAGGTGGGATCGGGACCGCGTCAGCGCAGGACGAGCAGGTCGGACGCCGAGAAACTGATGTCGGTCTCCTGGCCGATCTCGGGCGGCGGTGCACTCGGGCTGTTGAACGTGTCCAGCGATACGACGCTGCCGCCGACCGCAACCTTGACGCGGATCACCGAGCCGAGAAAGTGAACGTCGGCGATCTGGCCGGCGAGGCTTGTGTCGGCGCCCGTCCGCGCGCCGAGCGAGATCGCTTCCGGCCGCAGCGCCAGCGAGACGGCCTCGCCGTTGCGCGCACCGTCGAGCCGTCCGGGAAGCGCCACCGTGCCGGAAGCCAGCGATACGGTGCCGGCCGCGGCGTCGGCCACCGTGCCCTCGAGCACGTTGAGCGTCCCCACGAAGTTCGCGACGAACCGGGTCCGGGGCCGATTGTAGATCTCGAACGGCGCGCCGACCTGTTCGGCCTTGCCGCCGTACATGACCACGATGCGGTCAGAGATGGACAGCGCTTCCTCCTGGTCGTGGGTGACGAAGATCGTGGTGATGCCGAGATTCTTCTGGATCAGGCGGATCTCGTCGCGAAGCGACACGCGCACCTTGGCGTCGAGCGCGGACAGCGGTTCGTCGAGCAGGAGCAGCTTCGGCTTGGGTGCCAGCGCGCGGGCGAGCGCGACGCGCTGCTGCTGGCCGCCGGACAATTGATACGGATAGCGGTCGCCGAAGTCGGGCAGCTTGATCAGCGCCAGCATCTCCTTGACGCGCGCGTCGATGTCCGCCTTGCCCATGCCGGCGACCTTGAGGCCGAAACCGACATTCTGTGCCACGGTCAGGTTGGGGAACAGCGCGTAGGCCTGGAAAACCATGCCGATGTTGCGCTGGTTCGGCCGCAGCCTGGTGACGTCCCTGCCGGCGACGACGATTGCACCCGACGTCGGCGACTCGAAGCCGGCGACCATCCTGAGCACGGTCGTCTTGCCGCAGCCCGAGGGGCCGAGGAAAGAGATGAACTCGCCTGACGCGACATCGAGATTGAAGTCCTGCACCACGGTCGTGGCGCCGAACGACTTGCGCACGCTACGGATCGAAAGGAACGGATCGGACATGGCCTCGCTCGCGTCAGTTCGGCTGGCTCGGCGGCTTCGGCGCAAGCCGCGAGA
>DUSC01000096.1 GCA_012842935.1 Hyphomicrobiales bacterium
CGTCCGTGCCCTGCCGCTGCTGGGGGCCGAGCCGTTCTTTGTGCTCAACGCCGATACCTTCTGGATCGACCGCGGCCGCTCGAACCTCCGCGATCTCGTCCTTGCCTGGGACGCCGGCCGGATGGATATTCTCCTCATGCTGGTCGATCTCGCTTGCGCCACCGGGCACACCGGGGGAACGGATTTCCTCGTCGGACCCGAGGGGCGGTTGAAGCGCGCCGCGGGCGCGGCCGAAGGGCTGATCTATGCCGGCGCGGCGATAGTAAACCCGCGCATCTTCGACGGGGCTGCGGCCGAACCGCATTCGCTCAACGCCTATTTCGACCGTGCGATCGCCGCCGGCCGGCTTTTCGGCCACAGGATGGACGGGCACTGGATCACGGTCGGCACGCCGGACGCCATCGCGCCGGCCGAAGCTGCCGTGGCACGGGCGGCGTCGGTACGGCCATGAGCCGGCGGCGATCACGGGTCTGACATGACGGGTCCGACCGCGACTGAGCGCAAGCCGGCGAAGGTCTTTTCTATCGCCCCCGGGGTTCCCTTTCTCGAGACGCTGGCGAGGTCGCTGGTCTGCGGCGAGCTCATCCCCGGATTCCGCTTTGACGGCGATCCGCTGTCGCTGGCCGACGCGACGATCTACGTTCCGACCCGCCGCGCGGCGCGGGCGCTGCGCACCGCTTTCGTCGATCTTTCCGGCGGCAGGCCCGCCGTCCTGCCCGTGATCCGCGCGCTCGGCGAATTCGACGAGGACGGCACCGTCCTCGACGGCACTCTGCCCGAGATCGCCGACACGGCCCCGCCGATCGAACCCCTGGAGCGGATCCTTCTGCTCGCCCCGTTGGTGCAGGCATGGAAGCGGCGGTTGCCCGGGCACGTGGCGCAGCTCTACGGCGAGGATATCGTCGTACCGGCCTCGCTCGCCGACGCGATCTGGCTGGCGCGCGACCTCGCGGCGCTGATCGACGACATCGAGACAGAGGCCGCCGACTGGACGCGCCTCGGCGGCCTTGTGCCGGAAAGCCTCGCCGGCTGGTGGCAGGTGACGCTGGGATTCCTCGAGATCGTCACCAGCCTGTGGCCGCAGGCGCTCGCCGAACGCGGGCGCAGCAATCCCGCCGCACACCGGAATGCGCGCATCCGGGCGGAAGCCGCGCGCCTGGCCGCGAGGCCGCCGGCCGGCCCGGTGATTGCCGCCGGGTCGACGGGCTCCATCCCCGCGACGGCCGATCTTCTGTCGGTCGTCGCGCGGCTCGATGCCGGCGCCGTCGTGCTCCCGGGCTTCGACCGCGGGATGGACGATCGACCATGGGCGGCCATCCGTGCCGAGCGGCCGGCGCCGTCGGTGCTCGGCCATCCGCAGTACGGCCTGGCCCGGCTCATTGCCCGCATTGGCGTCGAGCGCACCGAAGTGGTCGAGATCGGCCGGCAGTCGCCGACGCTTGCGTTGCGTCGGGCAATCGTCGACGAGGCGCTGCGCCCGGCCGAGACCACCGACGACTGGATCGCCCGCCGGGGCGATTTCCCGCAGCCGGATATCGCTGCCGCGTTTTCCGGCGTTTCTCTTGTCGAGGCGCCGACCGAGCGCGACGAGGCAGCGGCGATCGCAGCCGCGCTGCGGCTTGCCGTTGCCACACCGGGGCGTACCGCGGCGCTGGTCACCGGCGACCGCAACCTGGCGCGGCGGGTGGCGGTCGAGCTTGGCCGGTACGGCATCCGCGCCGACGATTCCGGCGGCACGCCCCTCTGGTCCACGGCGCCGGCCGGCCTCCTCATGCTGATGCTCGAGGCCGTGTTCCGCCCCGGCGATCCCGTGCCGGTCCTGGCGCTGCTGAAGCACCCGCTGCTGCGGCTGGGTCGGGACCGCGAGATCGTCAGGCGCGCCGTCGAGGCCGTCGAACTGATCGCGCTCCGCGGCGGGACCGGCCGGCCGGACGTCGCCGCGCTCGCCGACTTGTTCGAGACTCGGCTGGAAGCGCTTGCCGGCGAGGCGCGCAAGCCTTTCTGGTACGCGCGCATGACCGAACCGCGCCGCCAGGCCGCGCGCGACGTGCTTGCCGCGCTCCGGGACGCATTGAAGTGCCTCGTCGCCGCGCGGGGGACGGCGCGCCCGCTTGGTGACCTGGCGCGCACCACCGTCCAGGCGCTGGAAGCGCTGGGCCGCGACGCCGACGGCGGCCTCGCCCATTTCTATGGCGGTGACGCCGGCGAACGCCTGGCTGGTGTATTGCGGTCGCTGCTCGGCGCCGAGGCCTCCATCGAGGTGCTGGCCGAGGAATGGCCCGACGTGCTCGCCGCGCTGAGCGGCGACGAGACGGTAAAACCGTCCGCCGCTGGCGACAGCCGCGTCGCCATCTGGGGCGCGCTGGAGGCGCGGCTGCAGTCGGTCGACACGCTCGTGCTCGGCGGCCTCAATGAAGGCTCTTGGCCGCGCAAGGCCCAGGCCGACCGGCTGATGTCGCGCATGATGAAGGCCGGCGTCGGCCTGGAGCCGCCCGAGCGGCGCATCGGCCAGGCTGCCCACGACTTCGTCATGGCGATGGGCACGGGCGATGTCGTGCTCGCCCGCTCGCTGCGCGCCGACGACGCGCCGGCGGTTGCCTCGCGCTGGCTGCAGCGGCTGTTCGCGGTGCTCGGTACCGATCGTGTCGCCGAAATGCGCGCACGCGGTGAGGGCTATCTCGCGCTCGCGCGGAACATTGACGACGGCGCCGCCGGATCCGCCTTCGAGCGGCCGTGTCACGCCCCGCCGCTCGAAGCGCGGCCGAAGCGCTTCTCCGTCACGGAGATCGAAACCCTTCGCCGCGATCCCTATGCGGTCTACGCGAAGAAGGTCCTCGATCTGCGTCCCCTCGACCCGCTGTTGCGCGAACCGGGAGCGGTCGAGCGCGGCACGCTGTTCCACGATGTCTTGAGCCGCTTCGTCCGGTCGGCGGCCGATCCCTTCGCCGACGACGCCGCGGCTCGGCTGGTCGAGTGCGGGCGCGCTGCCTTCGCCGCGGCGGGGCTTCCCGCCGACATCGAGGCCGTATGGTGGCCGCGCTTCCTCGCGCTCGTCCCGGGGCTCGTCGACTGGGAGCGCGGCCGCGGCGCCGGTGTCGTGCGGCGTCTGGCGGAGGTGCATGCGCGCGACCTCGCAGTCGGCGCCACCGGGGCGACGCTTTCCGGCTATGCCGACCGCATCGACCTGCTTCCGGCCGGCCTTGCCGATATCCTCGACTTCAAGACGGGATCCGGTCCGTCGAAGGGACAGGCGCACACACTGCTCGCGCCGCAGCTCGCACTGGAAGGCGCGCTCCTCATGCGCGGCGCCTTCCAAGGCATCGAGGCGCGCATGCCGGCAGGCCTCGCTTATGTCCGCTTGCGGCCGAACGGCAAGGTCGAGGAGGAATCTATCCTCGAATTCAACCGCAGGCAGCGCGCCGCGCCGGACCTTTCGGAGGAAGCCTGGCGAAGGCTGGAAAGGTTGTTCGCGCACTACGCCGACCCGGCCGTCGGCTACCTTTCGCGCGCCGTGCCGTTCCGCGAGGGCGATACCGGCGGCGACTACGACCACCTCGCCCGGGTCCAGGAATGGTCGGCGGTCGGCTCCGACGGCGGAGACGGCGAATGAGGCGCAAGCCCGACGTCCCTCGCGAAACGGCGGAGCTGCAGGCGCTTGCCGCCGATCCCGCCAACTCCGTCTGGGTCTCGGCGAATGCCGGATCGGGCAAGACGCATGTTCTTTCGCAGCGCGTCATACGCCTGCTGCTCGGTGGTACTGACCCGGCGAAGATCCTTTGCCTGACCTACACCCGGGCGGCGGCGGCCAACATGGCCAACCGTGTCTTCCGTGACCTTGCCGGCTGGGCGGTGATGGACGACGACCGGCTGTCGACCGAGATCGCGGCAATCGAGGGACGTGCGCCCGACCGTTCGACGCTCGCCCGCGCCCGGCGCCTGTTTGCCGAGGCGCTGGAGACGCCGGGCGGGCTGAAGGTGCAGACGATACACGCCTTCTGCGAGGCGGTGCTCCACCAGTTCCCGCTGGAGGCCAATATCGCCGGGCATTTCGAGCTGCTCGACGGGCGGATGGAGGCGGCGCTGTTTGCCGAGGCGCGGCGCGAGATGATCGCCGGCGCCGGCGCCGCGGAAAAACCCGGCCTTGCCGACGCCTTCGCCGTGGTGCTTGAGCGCGGCGGCGAGAGCGGCCTCGACGAGTTGCTTGGCGAAATCGTCCGCCGGCGCGACGAACTGCGCAACTTCATCGCCGAGATCGGCGACTGCTCCGACGGCTTCCCGCTCCTGTTCGAGGGATTCGGCTTCGGCGAAGGTGAGACCGCCGCAACGATCGCCGCGGAGGCGTGGCCGCTGCCCGGGTTTTCGGCGGCGGAATTCGCCGAGCTGGTGCGCGCCGCCGAGGCGTCGGGCGCGCGTACCCTGCTCGACGGCATCCTTCCCGCGGCGCAGAGAGGCTTCGCCGAGGCGGATCCGGTCGCCAGGCTGCGTCTGCTCGGAGAAGGTTTCCTCAAGAAGGACGGCACGCCCTACTCCGTCGACCGCACATTCACGAAGGACCTGCGCGCCCGCCTCCCCGACATCGGCGACCGCTACCTCGCCGCGGCGAAGGTGATCATGGCCGCCACGGAGCGGCTGGCCCTGTTCCGCATGATCGAGGGCAGCCGCGCGGCGCTGGTCGTCGCCGACTGGATGATCGCGCGCTACGAACGGCTGAAGCGGGCTCGCGGCTTCCTCGATTTCAACGACCTGATCGTCAGGACCGTCAACCTGCTCAGCCGGCCCGACGCCGGCAGCTGGGTCCAGTACAAGCTCGACCAGGGCATCGACCACATCCTCATCGACGAGGCGCAGGATACGAGCCCGCGCCAGTGGGACGTTGTGCGGCGGCTCGCCGAGGAGTTCTTCGCCGGTCGGGGCGCCCGCGACGGCGTGCGGCGGACGATCTTCGCCGTCGGCGACGAGAAGCAGTCGATCTATTCCTTCCAGGGCGCCGACCCGGCAGCTTTCGCCGCGACCGGCCACGCCTTCGCAGGAAAGGTCGAAGGTGCCGCGCAGGATTTCCACCGGGCGCGGCTGACGTGGTCATTCCGCTCGACGGGCGATGTGCTCGACGCGGTCGACCGGGTGTTCGCGCGCCCTGAGGTGCGCAAGGGGCTGACCCGCGACGACGATCCGGTGGAGCACAAGGCGATCCGCACCGCCGAGCCCGGCTATGTCGAGGTCTGGCCGGCGGTCGGCGCGGCGTCCGTGAGCGAACCGGACGACTGGACGATCGCGATCGACCATGCCAGCGCCCCTGCCGCGCAGGTCGCCGAACGCATCGCCGGCACCATTCAGCACTGGCTGCGCAGCGGCGAGCGACTGGAGGCGTCCGGGCGGCCGATCAAGCCGGGCGACGTGCTGGTACTCGTGCGTAAGAGGGACCGCTTCGTCCACGCACTGACCCGCAGCCTCAAACTGCGCAGGATCGAGGTCGCGGGGGCCGACCGGCTCAGCCTTTCCGACCATATCGCGGTAAAGGACATGGTGGCGCTCGGCCGCGTCGTGCTGCAGCCGGAAGATGACCTGTCGCTTGCGGCGCTCCTGCGCAGCCCGGTGTTCGGGCTTACCGAGGAAGAGCTTTTCCGCTTGGCGTGGGATCGCGGGCGCGGCATCTCGCTCGACGCGGCGCTGCGCCGCGCCGGCGGCAGCGACCCGCGCATGGCGGCGATCGTCGCGGAACTGGACGCTTGGGCGACGCAGGCCGCGTTCCGCCCGGTCTTCGAGTTCTACGCCGGCGTACTTGCCGGGGCCGGCGGCCGCGTCGGCGTGCGCAAACGGATGATCGCGCGGCTCGGGCACGATGCCGGCGACATCCTCGACGAGTTCCTCAACTTTTGCCTGGCGCAGGAACGGACCGGCCTGCCGGGTCTCGAGGCGTTCCTGTCGACGCTGGAGAGCGCCAGTCCCGAGATTAGGCGCGAGATGGACCAGACGCGCGACGAGGTGCGCATCATGACCGTGCATGCCGCGAAGGGTCTCGAGGCGCCGGTGGTGTTCCTCGTCGATTCCGGCGGCGCGCCGTTCAGCGACCAGCACCTGCCGAGGCTGATCCCGTTTGCACCGCCGCTCGGCGGCTGGCGCGGTCCGGGCTATCTGTGGCGTTCGGGCAGCGATGTCGCAAACGAGTTCTCGCGTGGCGTCTGCGACGCGCTGCGCGAGAAGGCCGAAGAGGAATACCGCCGGCTGCTCTATGTCGGCATGACGCGCGCCGAAGACCGGCTGGTGGTCTGCGGCTACCATGGCAAGCGCGCGCCCGACCCGATGACCTGGCACGGCATCGTCAGCCACGCTCTCTGCGCCGCACCGGAGACCGTGGAACGGATCAACGAGGCGACCGGGCAGACCGTGCACCGTTTCCGCACCACCGTCAGGCCCCGCGCTCCCGAGCCCGAGACGCCAGCCGCGGTGCCGGCGCCGAAGGTGCCTCTGCCCGCCGTGGAGACGCTCTACGAGCCGCTGCCGCCCGCGTCGCCCCTGCCGCGGCCCCTGGCTCCGTCCGGCGCCTCGATGCTGATCGACCCGGGCGGCCCGGCGGTGATCGCCGGCCGCTCGCCGGTCCTCGACGCCGCCGAAGACCGGGGACAGGCGGTCCGCCGCGGCATCGCCATCCACCGGCTGCTCGAGGCGCTGCCGGTGCTGCCGACCGGCGAACGCGCCGCCGCCGCCGATCGCTACCTCGCCCGGGTGGGAGAGGACTGGCCGGGCGAGGAACGGCGGCTCGCGCGCGACAGCGTGATGGCCGTGCTCGGCGATGCGCGTTTCGCGCCGGTCTTCGCCGAAGGGTCGCGCGCCGAGGTCTCGGTGATGGGGCCGCTTGTCGTGCGCGGCGTCGAGCGCGCGGTGTCGGGAACCATCGATCGTGTCGCCGTCAGCGAGCACGAGGTGCTGATTGTCGATTTCAAGACCAACCGGCCGCCGCCCCGCGACCTTTCGGAAGTGCCTGAAGCCTATGTCCTGCAGCTCGCCCTCTACCGCGCGCTGCTCGAGCCGATCTATCCGGGGCGCGCCATCTCGGCGGCGCTGCTCTTCACGGAGGCGCCGCTGCTTCTTGCGGTCCCGGAGGCCATCCTGGACGAGGCTCTTGTCCGACTCACCAAGGCGTGACACAAGCGCTGCTTGAACGCTGCCGGTCGGCGCACCACTTCTTGCGCAGCCGACATGTCTCGAACCGAGAAGGAATTCACCGCATGGCTACCGTCAAGACCGACAGGAACAGCTTCAAGGCCGACGTGCTCGACGCAGCCGAGCCGGTGGTCGTCGACTTCTGGGCCGAGTGGTGCGGGCCCTGCAAGATGATCGCGCCGGCACTCGAGGAGATTTCCAACGAGCTTTCCGGCAAGGTGAAGGTCGCCAAGCTCAACATCGACGAGAATCCGGAACTGGCTGCGCAGTTTGGCGTCCGTTCGATTCCCACCCTTATGCTCTTCAAGGGCGGTAAGGTCGCCGACATGAAGGTCGGTGCTGCGCCGAAGACCGCGCTGTCGCACTGGATCAACGGCGCCATCGCCTGATGGCCCGATACGACGGATGCCGAAGACCCGGCCGCCGCGCCGGGTCTTTCCGTTTCCGATACGATGAGCCGCGGCCGCCGGTTCAGGTCGGCGGCGTGCCGTTTTCGGCGAGCACCTCGCCGACCAGATAGAGCGAGCCGCCGATGAGGATTCGCGGTGGGACCTCGGCCGGATTCCACGTGTCGCGCAACAGCTTCAGCGCGTTGGCGACCGACGCCACGGGTTCGGCGGAAAGACCGGCGGCCTCGGCGCGCGCGGCCAGTTCGGCATTCGACGTGCCGGCCTCGCTCATCGAAACGGGTACCGTATAGACGTGGCGGGCGATGCCGCGGAAGGCGCTGAAATAGCCTGTCTGGTCCTTGGTGTTGAGCATGCCGGCGATGATGAACAGCGGCCGCGCCAGACGCTCCTCCTGCTCGGTCAGTGCCTCTGCGACGACCAGCCCGGCGCCGGGATTGTGGCCGCCGTCGATCCACACCTCAGAACCCGCCGGAGCGAGTTCCGAAAGACGTCCCTGCGGCAGACGCTGCATGCGGCCCGGCCATTCGACGCTGACCATCGCCTTTCCGGCCGCCGCCTCGGAGACATCGAAGCCGGCGGCCTTGACCGCGGCGATCGCGGCGGCGGCATTGGCGAACTGGTGCCGGCCGGAAAGCCGCGGCAGGCTGAGATCCATCAGTCCGTCCTCGTCCTGGTAGACCAGGCGGCCGTTCTCCTCGTAGGCGTGGAAGTCCTGCCCGTAGACTTTTGTCGGGCAGCCGAGGCGCGCTGCCGTGTCGACGAGCACCTCCAGCGCCGCCGCGTGCTCCTGTGCGCCGATCACCACCGGCCGGCCGCGCTTGATGATGCCGGCCTTCTCGGCGGCGATCAGCTCGACGCGGTCGCCGAGATAGGCCTCGTGGTCGAGCGAGATCGGCATGATCACCGAGACGGCCGGCTCGCGGATGACATTGGTGGCGTCGAAGCGGCCGCCGAGCCCGACCTCGATCACCGCGGCGTCCGCCGGGTGCTCGGAAAACAGGAGGAAGGTCACCCCGGTGAGGATCTCGAAGACGGTGATCGTCTCGCCGCGATTGGCTTCGGCGACGCGCCGGATGGCATCGGCGAGCACGTCGTCGGAGACCAGGCGCCCGCCGCCGGGCGCCGCCAGTCGGTAGCGCTCGTGCCAGTTGACCAGGTGCGGCGAGGTGTGGACGTGTACCAGCCTGCCCTCCGCCTCGATGAGCGCCCGCGAGAATGCGGCGGCCGAGCCCTTTCCGTTCGTCCCGGCGATGTGGATGACCGGCGGAAGGCGGTCCTGCGGATTGCCGAGTCGCCCCAGCAGTCGCGAGATCCTGTCGAGCGACAGGTCGAAACCTTTCGGATGGAACGCCATCAGGCGCTCGATTTCGCGGTCGGCCGCTAGGGTCTTGGTCACGGGTGTCCCGCCTCGCTGGCTGAAGCGCGTCGACCGCTTCCGGGGGGTTGCCTCTGCAGGGGGTCGAGGAATGCGCGTTCCTTCAGGCCCTCGTCTCTTCGCCTGCGCCTAGCACGGCGAGCACCTTCTTCTCCTGTTCCTCTGCGCCGGAAACCGGCGCTTTCAGGAGGATCTTGAGAAGCCGGGCGATCGTCTTCTTCATCTCGAGGCGCGACACGACCATGTCGACCATGCCGTGTTCCATCAGGTATTCGGCGCGCTGGAAGCCCTCGGGGAGTTTCTCGCGGATGGTCTGCTCGATGACGCGCGGACCGGCGAAGCCGATCAGCGCGCCGGGTTCGGCGATGTGCACGTCGCCGAGCATCGCATAAGACGCCGTGACGCCACCGGTCGTCGGATTGGTCAGCACGACGATGTACGGCAGGCCGGCTTCCTTGAATCGGTCGACCGCTACCGTGGTACGCGGCAGCTGCATCAGGGAAAGCGTGCCTTCCTGCATGCGTGCGCCGCCCGAGGCGGCGAACAGGACCATCGGTCGCTTCTTGTCGCGTGCCGTATCGAAGGCGCGGATGATCGCATCTCCGGCGGCCATGCCGAGCGAGCCGCCCATGAAGGCGAAATCCTGGACGGTGGCGACGATCGGCAGTCCCTCGATCGTGCCGAGGCCAGACAGGATGGCGTCGTCCAGGCCGGTCTTGGCCTTGGCGTCGCGCAGGCGGTCCGTGTAGCGCTTCTCGTCGCGAAACTTGAGCGGATCGACGGCGACCTTCGGGTTTTCGATGACCTCGTACCTGCCCTCGTCGAAGAAGTAGCGCAGCCGCTCTCTGGCCGCGATCTTCAGATGATGGCCGGACGCCGGGATGACGAACTGGTTGTCCTCGAGATCCTTGTGGAAGACCATCTCGCCCGTCTCCGGATCCTTGATCCAGAGGTTCTCCGGCATCTCGCGGCGGCCGAGCATCGAGTTGATCTTCGGCCGGACGTAGTTCGTGATCCAGTTCATCGCCTGCGGTCCTTCGTCCGGTGGACGGATGTCGGAGAAAGATGGGAAACCTATCCGGCGGAAGCAAGGCGGGCGCGGCGCACGCCGTGCGCCAGGCCGTCGACCAGCGTCGCCACCGCCTCGGCCGGATCGGCGGTCTTCTCCCCCTTCGGACCGATGACGCTGGCCACCGCATTGACGATCGCCGTGCCGACGACGACGCCGTCGGCCGAGGCGCCGATGGCCCGCGCCTGTTCGGCAGTCTTGACGCCGAAACCGACGCAGACGGGCAGATCGGTATGCGCCTTGATGCGCTTGACGGCGGCTTGGACTTTGGACGTGTCAGGCAGCGCCGAGCCGGTGATGCCGGTCATCGAAACATAGTAGACGAAACCCGACGTGTTCCTGAGCACGGCGGGCAGGCGCTTGTCGTCGGTGGTCGGCGTCGCCAGCCGGATGAAGTTGATGCCGGCACGCAGCGCCGGGATGCAAAGTTCCTCGTCCATTTCCGGCGGCAGGTCGACGACGATCAGCCCGTCGATGCCGGCGTCCATGGCGTCGGCGAGGAAACGTTCGACGCCGTAGACGTAGATGGGATTGTAGTAGCCCATCATGACGATCGGTGTCTCGTCGTCGGTCCTGCGGAAGTCGGCGGCCATGGCGAGCGTCTTCTTCAGCGTCTGGCCGCCCTTCAGTGCGCGCAGCCCGGCCGCCTGGATCGCCGGGCCGTCGGCCATCGGGTCGGAAAAGGGCATGCCGAGCTCGATGACGTCGCTGCCCGCCTTTGGCAGGGCCTTCATGATCGACAGCGAGGTCTCGTAGTCCGGGTCGCCGCCCATGAAGTAGGTGACGAGCGCGGGCCGGCCCTCGGCCTTGAGTTTCGCCATGCGGCGGTCGATTCGGGTGGTCATGTCAGAGCTCCACGCCCAGGATCTTGCCGACGGTGAAGATGTCCTTGTCGCCGCGGCCGCAGAGGTTCATCACGATGATCTGGTCCTTGCCCATCTTCGGCGCGCGCTTGATCACCTCGGCGAGCGCGTGGCTGGGCTCGAGCGCCGGGATGATGCCCTCGATGCGGGTCAGCAGCTGGAAGGCTTCCAGCGCCTCCCGGTCCATGATCGGCACGTATTCGACGCGGCCGCTGTCCTTCAGCCATGAATGCTCGGGCCCGATACCCGGATAGTCGAGGCCGGCCGAAATCGAATGGCCGTCCTTGATCTGCCCGTCTTCGGTCTGCAGCAGGTAGGTGCGGTTGCCGTGCAGCACGCCCGGCGAGCCGGCGGTCAGCGACGCGCAGTGCTCGTCGCCGTCGAGCCCCTTGCCGCCGGCCTCGACGCCGACGATCCGCACGTTCTTGTCGTCGAGGAACGGGTGGAACAGACCGATCGCGTTGGAGCCGCCGCCGACCGCGGCGACGATCATGTCGGGCAGCCTGCCCTCGGCGGCGAGGATCTGTTCCCTGGCCTCCCGGCCGATCACCGACTGGAACTCGCGCACAAGTTCCGGATACGGATGCGGGCCGGCCGCGGTGCCGATGATGTAGTAGGTGTCCTCGACATTGGTGACCCAGTCGCGCAGCGCTTCGTTCATGGCGTCCTTCAGCGTCCCGTGACCGGAGGTGACCGGACGGACCTCCGCGCCGAGCAGCTTCATGCGGAACACGTTGGGGGCTTGGCGCTGCACGTCGGTCGCGCCCATGTAGACCACGCAGGGAAAGCCGAAGCGCGCCGCGACGGTCGCAGAGGCGACGCCGTGCTGGCCGGCGCCCGTCTCGGCGATGATTCGCTTCTTGCCCATGCGCCTCGCGAGCAGGATCTGGCCGAGGCAGTTGTTGATCTTGTGCGAGCCGGTGTGGTTGAGCTCGTCGCGCTTGAAGTAGATCTTGGCTCCGCCAAGATGGGCGGTCAGCCGTTCGGCGAAGTAGAGCGGCGAGGGACGCCCGGTATAGTGCGTGTTGAGGAATTCGAGCTCGGCCTTGAACGCCGGATCGTTGCGTGCCGCATGCCAGTGCTCCTCGAGGTCGAGGATCAGCGGCATCAGCGTCTCGGCGACGAAACGCCCGCCGAAGATGCCGAACATGCCCTGTTCGTCGGGACCGGTGCGGAAGGAATTGGGCTCGATCGGCCTGTTCATGCCGTACTCCTCGATTCACGCCCCGGGACAAGGCGGCTTTCCTGTCCGGCGGCGGCTCTGGCTATGTCGCGTCGGCGAAAAAAAGTAAACCGTCCCATGTGCGGCTCATCGCTTCGTCGCGCGCACCGCGGCGAGGAACGCCGCGATCAGGCCGGAATCCTTGACGCCCGGAGAACTCTCCACGCCGGACGAGACATCGAGGCCGGGCGGATCGAGGAGACGGATCGCCGCGCCGACATTGTCCGGCGTCAACCCGCCCGACAGGAAGTAGTCGCGGCGAAAGCCGTCGAGGATGCGCCAGTCGAACGGCACGCCGTTGCCCCCGGGAAGTTCCGCGCCCCTCGGCGGCCTGGCGTCGAAGAGCATCCGGTCGGCGATGCCGCGGAAGGTTTCGGCCGCGGCGACGTCGGCTGCCTCGCTGACGGGCAGGGCCTTCATCACCGGGAGGCCGTAGCGTGTCTTCACGGCGGCGACGCGCGTCGGGCTCTCCTTGCCGTGCAACTGGAGCATGTCAGGTGCCATCGCCGCGACGATCGTATCGAGCAGGGCGTCGTCGGCGTCGACCGTCACCGCCACCGCCGCGGCCCGGCCGAGGGCCGCCCGGCGTAGGCGGCCAGCCTCTTCGGGGGCGATGTTGCGCGGGCTCTTGGCGAAGAAGATGAAGCCGACATGGCTGGCGCCGCCGGAAAGCGCGGCGTCCAGCGCCTCGGCGGTCTTCAGGCCGCAGATCTTGACATCGGTGGACATGGATTTCCCGTGGCACGAATCGCGGCCCGAGTCGAGGAATGCGTGCCGTCCGCGTCCGGCGCGCCTAGGCCGCCGCGCAGTCGCGCAGCGGGCAAATGTCCCGGCGACGCCGGATCGCGCCCCGCCTCAGGCGGCGTCGCGCAGACGACGCTGAAGGAAGAGGTCGCCGCGCCCGGAATACGCCTTCGCCGCGGCCAGCACGGTTAGGTCGGCAAGCGGCTCGATCAGGAGCACGCTCATGTAGGCGGCGCCGAAGGCGGCCACCGCAGCGAGGTTGCCGGCTCCGAAACCCTGGCCGTAGAACGCCCAGAACGCCACCCATATGACGACGCCGCCCTGGTAGGCAGCCGACAGCGCCAGCGCCTGCCGGTATTCGAGGTCGACATAGGCGGTACCCGGTGCGACGATGCGCTTCGCCAGCATGACGACGCCGCCCAGCGGCACGATCAGCGTGGTCACGTTCATGCCGTATTGCGGCAGGTCCGAGGGCGTGAAGAAAAGGCCCTGGATAAGCAGGCCGGCGGCAAGGCCGACTGCCGCCGGGCCGGCGCCGAACAACAGGAACAGCGTCGAACCGAGGATCAGATGCACCTCGGAGACCCCGACCGGGTAGTGCGGCAGGATCTCGAAGAACGAAAAGACGAGGCCGGCAGAGACCAGGCTGCGCGCGGCGAAGGGAAGGAAGCCGCCGTCGCCGCGGAGCGCATCGCGCGTCATGCGCGCGGCGATCCCGAACGCCGCGGCTGCCGTCGCATGGCTCAGGGCGATCTTCGCGCCGTCGACGACGCCCGGTTCGATGTGCATGGCGGCTCGCTCCCTCGGCATCCGCATCGTCGGGCGTGTTATCCGGCCGGCGACTCGTGCGTCAATGTGCGGCAGTCGGCGGACGCTGGCAAGGACGGCAAAGAGCCGGCGGTGCAAACCGCGTCCGGCCGGTCGCGAAAGGCGGCCGGACCTTCTTCAGTCGAAGTCGATCGCCTGCAGGGCGTTGCCGTTGCGCTTCAGCCAGGCCTTGGCCTCGTCGGTCCGCGGACAGAGCTGGCGGCACAGCTTCCAGAATCGCGGCCCGTGATTCATCTCCCTGAGATGCGCCACCTCGTGTGCGACGAGGTAATCGATGACCGGCGCCGGTGCCATCATGATGCGCCAGGAAAACGACAGCGAGCCGTCGGAGGTGCACGAGCCCCAGCGGCTCGACGTGTCCTTGAAGCGGATCGCCTTGGCCCGGCGGCCGACGGCGGCGGTGTGCTTGTCGACAAGCGCCTCGATGTCGCGCTTGGCCTCGCGCTTGAGGAAGTCGGCGAGCCGGCGCGGCAGGTGGCGGCGGTCGCCGTGGACGACCAGGGTGGGGCCCCGCTCGTCACAGCCGATCTCCACGGTGCCGCGCAGGGCCGGCTCGTGGACGATCGTGTGGGCGACTCCACGAAGAGGCACCCTGACCCCGGGCCGCACCTTCGGCCGGTCGGGTACCTTTGCCAGGCGTTGCTCCAGCCAGCCGCGGTGCCGTTCGAGGAAGCGGTCGACCTCGCGCGCCGGGATCCCGGGCGGAACGGTGACGCGCAGGCCCCTGCCGCC
The DNA here is from genome assembly GCA_012842935.1 of Hyphomicrobiales bacterium. Lineage (GTDB taxonomy): Bacteria > Pseudomonadota > Alphaproteobacteria > Rhizobiales > Rhizobiaceae > DUSC01. Next base: position 14,405 of record DUSC01000096.1, read on the forward strand.
GGCGTCGATCCTTAGCGTCAGGCGCCGGGCGCGGCCGTTCTCGACGATCCTCAGCGGCAGGGTGCGGCCGGCGACCTCATGCAGCCGCTCGCGCGGCGGGGCCGGCGTCGGCTCGGTCGGGCGGCGGAGGAAGGCGAAGGACATGGCGCGAGGATAGGTGATTCTCGGCCGGCAGCGACAGGGGCGGCGGCGGTCGGGGAACGAAAAGGGCGGCGTCGCGAAAGCGGCGCCGCCCGCATTCGATCTTGGAGCCTTGCCGGATCAGTCGTCGAGCAGGGTGTCCTTGTTCGTCGAGCCGCCCTTGGCCTTGGGCTGGGCGGTCGGCGCCGGCGTGGACCTGGAGCGCGCCGCCATGAAGCGGTCGAACTCTTCCTGGTCCTTGGCGCGGCGCAGTTCGCGCATGTATTCGTCGAACTCGGCCAGCGTCTCGTCGAGCTTGCGGCGCTCCTCGGCGAGTCGCTCTAGTTCCTTCTCGCGCCAATCGTCGAAAGCGACATTGCCGGTGCGGCTCGAGCCGTGGCCCCAGCGGTGCGCCCTGTCGGCACCGCGGCGGCAGCCGGCGAAGACGCCGTCGGTGGCGCGGTTGACGTCGCGCTTGAACCCGTCAAGCCGGTCGCCCCAGATGATGTAGGCAAGCATGGCGAGGCCGAGCGGCCAGAACACCATGAAGCCGATCACCATCAGTGCGATGGTCGCCGGCGTCCAGGCCGGACGGATCAGTGCAGTCGTGTTCATCGTTTTCCCGTTCCTTGGTTCGAGGCAGCCGAACCGCGGCTGCGTGGAATCGAAATGGTGGCGATTCGACCCGCCTTCAAGAACGGTCCGGCAAAAACCGGACAAGCGATTGGATTCACTTTTCAAAATCGCGAATGCAAAGTCTCGGGGCTCAGCCGTTGCGGTAGATGTAGCTGTAGCCGTTGATCGCGTGGACACCGCCGAGATGCGCGTAGAGCACCTTCGAGCCGGCGGGGAAGAAGCCCTTTCGCACGAGGTCGATGAGGCCCTGCATGGATTTGCCCTCGTAGACCGGATCGGTCATCATGCCCTCCAGCCGTGCGGCGAGCCGGATCGCTTCGTTGGTCTCCTGCGACGGAACGCCGTAGACGGGGTAGGCGTAGCCTTCCTCCAGCACCACGTCGTCCGCGGTTATCTCGCGGCCAAGGCCGACCAGGTCGGCGGTTTTACGTGCAATGTCGAGCACCTGCGCGCGCGTCTTTTCGGGCGTGAATGAGGCGTCGATTCCGATGACGTTGCGCTGTCGCCCATCCTTGGCGAAGCCAACTACCATGCCCGCATGGGTCGAGCCCGTGACGGTGCAGACGACGATATAGTCGAACATGATTCCCATGTCGGCCTCCTGAGCGCGTACCTCCTCGGCGAAGCCGACATAGCCGAGCCCGCCCAGCGGATGGACGGAGGCGCCCGCCGGAATCGCATAGGGCTTGCCGCCCTTGCGCTTCACGTCCTCGATCGCACGTTCCCAGCTCTCGCGAATACCGATGTCGAAGCCTTCGTCGACCAGTTCGATCTCGGCGCCCATGACACGGCTCATGAGAATGTTGCCGACGCGATCGTAGACCGCATCCTGGAAAGGCACCCAGCTCTCCTGCACGAGCCGGCACTTCATGCCCAACTTGGCTGCGGTCGCTGCGACCTGCCGGGTGTGGTTCGACTGGACACCGCCGATCGAAACCAGCGTATCGGCACCCGACGCGATCGCGTCGGGAACGATGTATTCGAGTTTGCGCAGCTTGTTGCCGCCAAGGGCGAGACCCGAATTGCAGTCGTCGCGCTTGGCGAAGATCTCGACCGCGCCGCCGAGATGGGCCGAAAGGCGGGACAGACGCTCGATCGGAGTCGGTCCGAAGGTGAGCGGATAGCGGGGAAACTTTGAAAGCATGGCGGGGATTCCGTTGCCGAGGCGATGTGCGGAAGCTACACCAGCAGCGATGGAAGGTGCTTTCGATTATCAGGCCGAGTCTGGTAGCCGGCGGATCGGAAAAGAAAGACTGGTTACGATATCGTTCGAGGAACATCATGAAAGCGGAAGATCCTTCCACCGAGCAGCCTCTTGATCGGATCGACGTGAAGCTCCTGCGCCTGCTGCAGAAGGACGGGCGGCTGACGAACGCCGAACTGGCCGCCCGGGCGAACATCAGTCCCGCGACGTGCCACCGCAGGACGCAGCGCCTGTTCGAACGCGCGTATGTCAAGGGCGTGCGCGCGTTGATCGATCCGCACAAGGTCAGGCGCGGCGCGCTCGTCATCGTCGGCGTGGTACTCGACCGCTCGACGAGGGAGAGTTTCGCCGCCTTCGAGGCCGCCGCGAAGAGACTCACCTTCGTGCTCGACTGCCACCTTGTCGCCGGCGACTTCGACTACTTCCTGAAGATCAGGCTGCGCGACATGTCGGAATACAACCGGCTTCACGGCGAACATCTTCTGGCGCTGCCCGGCGTGCGCCAGACGCGCACGTTCTTTGTCATCAAGGAGGTCGTCGACGGCGCGCCGCTCGACTTCTGATCCCGCGGTCTCAGGCCGTCGCGCCGGCCATCGCCGCGACCGTGGCAACGAGGAGGTCGAGATCTTCCGGCCTCGACAGGCGGTGGTCGCCACCGGCAACGAGCGTCAGCGTCACCTTCTCGGCCGGCAGCAGCGCCGCGAGCTTCCGCGCATGGCTCGGCGGCACGTCGGGGTCGGCGTCGCCCTGCAGGATGCGGACCTCGCAGCCCGTGTCGATCGGCCCGGTCATGACGCGGTTCGCGTTCCCGTCCTCGAACAAAGCGCGGGTATAGATGTTGGGTTCCGGCGAATAGTCGGACGGCGCCTCGAAGAAGCCCTTTTCCGCGAGCGCCACGCGCTGCGCCGGCGATAGCCTTGGTTCGACAAGCTCGGCGGTGAAGTCGGGCGCGGGCGCCAGCAGCACCATCCCCGCAACCCGGCCGAACTCGCCGGCCCTGCGCAATTCGGCAACCATGCGCAGGGCGATCCAGGCCCCCATCGACGAGCCGACAAGGACCTGTGGGCCATGCGTGAACCGGCGGAAAACGGCGAGGCTTTCGGCAAGCCATCTGGAGATTGTGCCGTCGGTGAAGCGGCCGCCCGATTCGCCGTGGCCGGAGTAATCGTGGCGCGTGAAGGCATGGCCTGCGCTTTCTGCCCAGCGGTCGAGCGTCTCTGCCTTGGTGCCGGCCATGTCCGACCTGAAGCCGCCGAGCCAGACCGCACCCGGCGAACGGCCGGCACGATGGCGCACCGCGATCCGAACGCCCCCGACCTCGATCTCCGTACGTGTCTCGCCGGTCATTCCTCCGCTCCTCCTTCCGCCGCTGTCTGGCACAGGAAACCCGGCGCGGAAAGACCTTCTCGCCTCGCGGCGCGGCAGCAGGCCGGTCGATTTCTTTCCCTGCCTGTGTTATTGACTCGCGGCGCGCCGGCACGACATAGGCGCGACGCAATCAAAGAACGTCAACGGCAGAAGGAGACAACGGCCATTCGCAGACCATTCAAGGCTACCGCGCCGACCAAGGAAGGGCCGCGCGCGAACAGGGACATCCGGGTGCCCCGGGTCCAGCTCATCGACGAAACCGGCACGAACCGCGGCGAGGTTTCGATCCACGAGGCGCTGAATGCCGCAGAGGAGGCGGGTCTCGACCTCGTCGAAATCTCTCCGAACGCGAACCCGCCGGTGGTCAAGATTCTCGACCTGGGCAAGCTTAAATACGCCAACCAGAAGAAGGCCGCCGAGGCGCGCAAGCACCAGAAGATCATCGAGATCAAGGAGATCAAGATGCGGCCGAACATCGACGACCACGACTACGACGTGAAGATGCGCGCCGTTCGCCGGTTCTTCGAGGATGGTGACAAGGTGAAGCTGACGCTGCGCTTCCGCGGCCGCGAGATGGCGCACATGGAACTCGGCATGAAGCTCCTCAACAAGGTCAGGGAAGACGTCGCGTCCATCGCCAAGGTCGAGGCCGAGCCCAAGCTCGAAGGCCGCCAGATGATGATGGTTCTGGCGCCGCGCTGAGCCGCGGCACGCCGTTGCCGACGCCGCGAAGCGTCGTGCCTCGCGCACGGCGCTTCTTGCGTTTGTAAGCCCCTGTTGCGATTCCCCGCGGCTGCTGATATGAGGCCGCGTTCCAGAAAGGACCGCCCGGCAGGGCATGCCGTGGCGGTTTCATTTGCTTCCTGCGCTTTGGTCGGCGCGGGAACGGCGACAAGGGGCGCTTCGACGCCTCGAAAGGAGTAGCAAAATGCCCAAGATGAAGACCAAATCGGCCGCCAAGAAGCGGTTCAAGATCACCGCGACCGGCAAGGTCAAGGCGCAGGCCATGGGCAAGCGTCACGGCATGATCAAGCGTTCCAACAAGTTCATTCGCGATGCCCGCGGCATGATGGTTCTGGCCGAACCGGATGCCAGGAAGGTCATCAAGAATTTCCTGCCGAACGGCCTGTAGAGCCCGGCAGTCGGACACGCGATTTAAGGAGATCATGCCATGGCACGCGTCAAGAGAGGCGTCACCGCCCACGCCAAGCACAAGAAGGTCCTGAAAGCCGCCAAGGGCTTCTATGGCCGCCGCAAGAACACCATCCGCATCGCCAAGCAGGCTGTGGAGAAGTCGAAGCAGTACGCCTATCGTGACCGCAAGAACCGCAAGCGTTCGTTCCGCGCCCTGTGGATCCAGCGCATCAATGCCGCGGTCCACGAGCAGGGACTGACCTACGCCCGCTTCATCGACGGCCTCAACAAGGCGGGCATCGAGATCGACCGCAAGATCCTGTCGGACATGGCGATTCACGAGCCGCAGGCCTTCGCCGCGCTTGTCGCCAGGGCCAAGGTCGCGCTCGAATACCTGAAGAACACCACCCCGAACGCGTTCGAGAGCGCTGTGGCCTGAGTCCAGCGCTTCCCAAGCATTCGAAATTCTGGTTTGGGAAACCCGCGCTGGCAGGGCCGGCGCGGGTTTTTCCTTGCCGAGACGAGAGTCCAACGAGACGTGACATGAGCGATATCGCCGCCCTCGAAGCCTCACTGCTTTCCGACATTGCCGCAGCCGCCGACGAAACGGCGATCGAGGCTGTCCGCGTAGCCGCCCTCGGCAAGAAGGGCTCGGTCTCGGAACTTCTGAAGACGCTGGGCTCGATGAGCCCGGACGAGCGTCAGGTGATGGGTCCCGCCATCAACGGGTTGAAGACCCGCATCGCCGAGGCGATCGCCGGCCGCAGGGCCGAACTCAGGGACGCGGCAATCGCCGCCCGGCTCGCCGCCGAGACGGTCGACGTGACCCTCCCCGTGCGCCAGTCTCCCGCAGAGCGCGGCCGAATCCATCCGATCAGCCAGGTGATCGACGAGATCGCTGCGATCTTCGGCGACCTCGGCTTCTCGATCGCCGAGGGTCCGGATATCGAGACCGACTACTACAACTTCACCGCGCTGAACTTTCCCGAGGGCCATCCGGCCCGCGAGATGCACGACACCTTCTTCTTCAACCCTGATGCCGCGGGCGAGCGCAAGCTCCTGCGCACGCACACCTCGCCGGTGCAGATCAGGACCATGGAGGCGCAGAAGCCGCCGATCCGAATCGTCATCCCGGGCAAGACCTACCGGCAGGATTCGGACGCCACGCACTCGCCGATGTTCCATCAGGTCGAGGGCCTGGTCATCGACAGGACGGCGAACGTCGCCAACATGAAATGGGTGCTGGAGGAGTTCTGCAAGGCCTTCTTCGAGGTGCCGAGCGTGAAGATGCGCTTCCGCCCGTCCTTCTTCCCGTTCACCGAGCCGAGCCTCGAGGTCGACATCCAGTGCGACCGCTCGCGACCGGGCGAGGTGCGCTTCGGCGAGGGCAGCGACTGGATGGAGATCCTCGGCTGCGGCATGGTCCATCCCAACGTGCTGCGTTTCGGCGGGCTCGATCCAGATGAGTACCAGGGCTTCGCCTGGGGCATGGGCATCGACCGCATCGCCATGCTGAAATACGGCATGCCGGACCTGCGCGCCTTTTTCGACGCCGACGTGCGCTGGCTGCAGCACTATGGCTTCCGCCCGCTCGACATGCCGACGCTGTTCGGCGGGCTGAGCGCGGCCTGATATCGGCAGGAGAAAGACAATGAAATTCACCCTCTCCTGGCTCAAGGACCATCTCGAGACCGAAGCCTCGCTCGCCGAGATCGTCGAGCGGCTGACCGCGATCGGCCTGGAGGTCGAATCGGTCGACGACAAGTCCGCCCTGAAGCCCTTCGTCATCGCCAGGGTGCTGACTGCGGAAAAGCATCCCGACGCCGACAAGCTGCGCGTGCTCTCGGTCGACACCGGATCGGGCAAGCCGGTCCAGGTGGTGTGCGGCGCGCCGAATGCGCGCGCCGGCCTGGTCGGCGCCTTCGCCGCGCCCGGCACCTGGGTACCCGGCATCGACGTGACGCTTTCCGTCGGCAAGATCCGCGGCGTCGAGAGCCACGGCATGATGTGCTCGGAGCGCGAACTGCAGCTCTCCGACGAGCATGACGGCATCATCGACCTGCCCGAGGACGCGCCGGTGGGCACGAGCTTCGCCGCGTGGGCGCATCTCGACGATCCGGTCATCGAGATCAACCTGACGCCGAATCGCCCCGACGCCACCGGCGTCTACGGCATCGCCCGTGACCTCGCCGCCGCCGGTCTCGGCCGGCTGAAGGACGGCGCGGTGGAGCCGGTCGCTGGATCCGGCCCGACCCCGGTGAAGGTTTCGCTGGATTTCGGCGACACCGATCCGCTGTGCCGCGGCTTCGCGCTGCGCCTGGTGCGCGGCGTCACCAACGGGCCGTCGCCGAAATGGCTGCAGCGCAGACTGATCGCCATCGGGCTGAGACCCATCAACGCGCTGGTCGACATCACCAACTATTTGACCTTCAATCGCGGCCGGCCGCTGCATGTCTTCGATGCGAAGAAAGTCACCGGCGACCTTGTCGTCCGCCGGGCGAAGCAGGGCGAGACGGTGCTCGCCCTCGACGGGCGCGAATACGAGCTGACGCCCGAAATGTGCGTCATCGCCGACGACAAGGGAGTCGAATCGATCGCCGGCATCATGGGCGGCGAGCATTCGGGCTGCGATGCGGCGACGACCGACGTGCTGATCGAATCGGCGCTGTGGGAGCCGCTCAACATCGCGCGAACCGGCCGCTCGCTCGGCATCATCACCGATGCGCGCTACCGCTTCGAGCGCGGCGTCGACCCGGAATTCATGGTACCGGGACTGGAACTGGCGACGCGCATGGTGCTCGACTTCTGCGGCGGCACGCCGACCGAGACCGAGGTGGTCGGCTATGCCGGCCATCGGGCGAAGGTCGTCGAGTTCCCCATCTCCGAGGTGAAGCGCCTGACCGGCATCAGGGTGGCGGAGGAAGAGGTGCGCTCGATCCTCGGCCGGCTTGGTTTCGGCGTCGCCGATGCCGTCGGGACCGAGGTGTTCGGCTCGGGCCCGCCGACCGGCACGATCGGTTACGTCACCGAAGAGCACCAGCGCACGACGCCGCGGGCCGGCGTGTTGTCGGTGACGGTGCCGTCCTGGCGCCCCGACGTCGAGGGCAAGGCCGACCTCGTCGAGGAGGTCATGCGCATCCACGGCGTCGACAACATCGGGCCGCAGCCGCTCGGCGTCCACGACGCCGTCAACGGGCGCATCCTGACCACCCTGCAGGTGCGCACCCGCGCGGCCAAGCGCGCGCTCGCCGTGCGCGGCATGATGGAGGCTGTCACCTGGTCGTTCATCCCGGCGAGGCATGCCGAGGCCTTTGGCGGCGGAAGCCCGGCGCTGAAGCTCGCCAATCCGATCGCCGCCGACATGTCGGACATGCGGCCGTCGCTGCTGCCGGGCCTCGTCGCCGCCGCACAGCGTAACGCGGACCGCGGCATCGGCGACGTCGCCCTGTTCGAGGTGTCGGGCACCTACGAGGGCGACACACCCGAGACGCAGCGCCGGGTCGCCGCCGGCGTGCGCCGCGGCACCGCCCGGCTCGACGGCTCGGGGCGCCACTGGGCCGGCAATGCCGGCGCGGTCGGTGTCTTCGACGCCAAGGCCGACGCCTTTGCCGTTCTTGAGGCGTGCGGCGCACCGGTCGACAAGCTGCAGGTCGAGGCCGGCGGCCCGACCTGGTACCATCCGGGCCGCTCCGGCACGATCAAGCTCGGGCCGAAGACCGTACTCGGCACGTTCGGCGAGTTCCATCCGAGGACGCTTGAGACCCTCGACGCGTCGGGACCGATCTGCGGCTTCGAGATCTATGTCGACGCCATTCCCGAGCCGAAGGCGAAGGCGACGCGCACCAGGCCGCGGCTCGACCTGTCGGCCTTCCAGCTGGTGAAGCGCGATTTCGCCTTCGTTGTCGACCGCGGCGTCGAGGCGGGCGCGATCCTGCGCGCGGCGACGGCGGCCGACCGCAAGCTGATCGCCGGCGTGTCGGTGTTCGACGTCTTCGAGGGGGCGTCGCTCGGCGAGGGCAGGAAGTCGGTCGCCATCGAGGTCGCCATCCAGCCGGTCGACAGGACGCTGACCGAGGAGGACTTCGAGGCCCTCGCCGGCAGGATCGTCGACAATGTCAGGAAGCAGACGGGCGGGGTGTTGCGGGGTTAGGCTCCGCTGGGCAACCGTTCCGTCGATCGAAGGGTCTCGCCATGCCCATCCCCACCACCACCCTCCCGTCCTGCGTCGCCGTGCCCGTGCTCGGCCAGGGCACGTGGAAGATGGGCGAGCGGCACGACCGCTTCGCCGGCGAGGTGGCGGCGCTGAGGCTCGGCATCGAGCTGGGCATGACGCTGATCGACACCGCCGAGATGTACGCATCGGGCGGGGCCGAGGAGGTGGTCGGCGAAGCGATCGCCGGGCGGCGCGACGGCGTGTTCCTCGTCTCCAAGGTGCTGCCTTCCAACGCCTCCCGGGCGGCGACGATCGGCGCCTGCGAGGCGAGCCTGAGGCGCCTCCGGACCGAGCGCATCGACCTCTACCTGCTGCACTGGCGCGGCGGCGTGCCGCTCGGCGAGACGGTCGAGGCCTTCGAGACGCTGAAGGCTTCCGGCAAGATCGGCGACTGGGGCGTCAGCAACTTCGACGTCGGCGATCTCGAGGAGCTGATGGCACTGCCGAAGGGCGGGGCCGTGGCGGCCAACCAGGTCCTCTACCATCCGGGCAGCCGCGGCATCGACTTCGACCTGCTGCCGTGGCAGCGCCGCCGCGGCATCCCGGTGATGGCCTATTCGCCGCTCGGCGAGGGCGAGCTGGCCGGCGACCCGCGCCTGCGGGCGGTGGCCGACCGGCACGGCGCGACGGCGGCGCAGGTGGCGCTTGCCTGGACCCTGCGCGGCGGCGGTGTCATCGCCATTCCCAAGGCCGCACGGGAAACCCATGTCCGCGCCAACCGCGCCGCTGCCGACATCCGGCTGACAAGGGAGGATCTTGCCGAAATCGACGCGGCCTTTCCGCCGCCGCGGCGCAAGGAGCCGCTGGCGATGGTCTGAACGGTACGCTGCCGAGCGCCTTCCGGACGCCGCTAGAGCAGATTCGACTTATTCGGGGTCATATCCGGCGGCCTCGAAATAGTTCTGGCATTCCTCAGGGGTGAAGGCGGAGAGAC
>DUSC01000009.1 GCA_012842935.1 Hyphomicrobiales bacterium
CGGCGGGCTCGGTTTCGTCACCGGCCGCGTCGGCGGCGCCGCGGAGGAGCACCCGGTCCTCTCCGCCGGGTCGGTCCTCGTGGGCGTCGGCGTCGACGGACGGCTCGCCGGCCATCTCGTCATGGCCGACCCGCTACGCGAGGGCACGCATGACATGCTGGCCCGGCTGCGGCGCCAGGGGACCGGCCGGATCCTGCTGGCGACGGGCGACCGCCGGGAGGTCGCCGAACGGGTGACCGAGGGCCTCGGCCTCGACGGCATCCGCGCCGGCCTCACGCCGGACCAGAAGGTGCTGCTGGTGCTCACCGAACGCAAGCGTGGCCCGGTGATGATGGTCGGCGATGGCGTCAACGACGCGCCGGCCCTGGCCGCGGCCGACGTCGGTGTCGCCATGGGCGCACGCGGCGCCGCCGCGTCGGCCGAGGCCGCGGACGTAGTCCTGCTCGTCGACCGCGTCGACCGGCTCGGGCCCGGGATCGAGATCGCCCGCGGCGCGCGCCGCATCGCGCTGCAGAGCGTGGTCGTCGGCATCGGCCTCTCGGTGCTGGGCATGGTCGCCGCCGCGTTCGGCTACCTCACGCCGGTCCAGGGCGCGCTTATCCAGGAGGCGATCGACGTCGCCGTGATCCTCAACGCGCTGCGCGCCCTTCGCATCTCGCCGGCGGAGGCACGCTCGCCCAGGCCCGACGCCGCCGAACCCCCGCCCGGCCGACCGGAAGCCAACCCCGCCTGAGCCGCCTGTCGCATGGCGAAGTCCGTGCGATCCACCACGTTGGCCGGCCCCAGGCGGGCGGGCTCGGCGCCAGCGACAGCATCGGCTCGACGTCGCCCAATGCCCGGGCGCGGCGCAGGCGCGCGAACCTGGCGTCGCGGCGTCGCTCCACCGAACCATTCGGCCGGCCGATGCCACGGGCGCGTCGAGGCCCACGACCGGCCGCGCGATTCCGGTTCTCCGCGATCGCCGGCGGCTTGACGGGCTTCGCCATCAGTTATATCCGGATATCTCGATATATAAGGCTCATTCCGATGGACAAACGCGACGCCCTGTCGGCCCTCGCCGCGCTCGGCCAGGAGACCCGGCTCGACATCTTCCGCCTGTTGGTGAGGGCGGGAGCGGACGGCGTACCGGCGACCGAGATCGCCGCCCGCCTGGGCACGATCCAGAACACGACGTCGGCGCATCTGAAGGCCCTCCACCATGCCGGCCTGGTCAGCGCCACGCGCGACGGCCGCGTCGTCCGCTATGCCGCCGACATGACCGGCTTCCGCGACCTGCTCGCCTACCTCATGGAAGACTGCTGCAACGGCGCGCCGGAACTGTGCCGGCCGGTGATCGAGGCGGTGACCTGCGACTGCAGGCGCGCAGGCGGGCCGAGCGAAATCGAAACAGGGAATCTGATGTCATGAACGACAAGGTGTTCAATGTATTGTTCCTGTGCACCGGAAACTCGGCGCGGTCGATCCTCGCCGAAGCCATCCTCAACAGGGTCGGTGCCGGGCGCTTCCGCGCCTATTCGGCCGGCTCGCATCCGAAGGGCGAGGTCCACCCGTTCGCGCTTCAGTTGCTGAAGCAGCTCAATCACGATACCTCCTTCGCCCGCTCGAAGAGCTGGGACGAGTTCGCCGCGCCCGGCGCGCCGGAGATGAACTTCGTCTTCACCGTGTGCGACAACGCCGCCGCCGAGGCCTGTCCAGTGTGGCCCGGCCAGCCGATGACCGCGCACTGGGGCGTGCCCGATCCCGCCGCGGTGGAGGGGACCGACGCCGAGAAGCACCTCGCCTTCGCCGACGCCTACCGCATGCTCAACAACCGCATCTCGATCTTCGTCAGCCTGCCGATCAGCTCGCTCGACAGGCTCGCCCTGCAGAAGAGGCTCGACGAGATCGGCCGCAACCTGCCCAAGGCCGGCTGAGGGCAACGGACGTGACCGACGTGACCATCGACGACCGGCGCGCCGCCCCGGCCGGCATCGGCTTCTTCGAGAAGTACCTCACGATCTGGGTGGCCCTGTGCATCGTCGCCGGCATCGCCCTGGGATACCTTTTCCCGGGACTCGTCGGCGTCGTCGCCGGGGCGGAGATCGCGCGGGTCAACCTGCCCGTCGCGGTGCTGATATGGCTGATGATCGTGCCGATGCTCCTTAAGGTCGACTTCGCCTCGATGGCGAAGATCGGCAGCTACTGGCGCGGCATCGGCGTGACACTGTTCATCAACTGGGCGATCAAGCCGTTCTCGATGGCGCTGCTCGGCTGGCTGTTCGTCGGCTGGCTGTTCCGCCCCTTCCTGCCGGCCGAGCAGATCGAATCCTACATCGCCGGGCTCATCATCCTCGCGGCCGCGCCGTGCACCGCCATGGTCTTCGTCTGGTCGGCGCTGACCCGCGGCGAGCCCAACTTCACGCTGTCGCAGGTGGCACTCAACGACGCCATCATGGTCGTCGCCTTCGCGCCGATCGTCGGGCTCCTGCTCGGCCTGTCGGCGATCACCGTACCCTGGGACACGCTGGTGCTCTCGGTGGTGCTCTACATCGTCCTGCCCGTCACCGTGGCGCAGGCCGTGCGCGCACGGCTCCTGTCCACGGGAGGCCGGGCGGCGCTCGACCGGCTGCTGGCACGCATGCAGCCGCTCTCGCTCCTCGCCCTGCTGGCGACGCTCATCCTTCTCTTCGCCTTCCAGGGCGGCCAGATCGTCGCCCAGCCGGCGGTCATCGCCCTGCTCGCGGTGCCGATCCTGTTCCAGGTCTACCTGAACTCCGGCCTGGCCTACCTGCTGAACAGGCTTTCCGGGGAGCGGCACTGCGTGGCCGGACCGTCGGCGCTGATCGGCGCATCCAACTTCTTCGAGCTGGCAGTCGCCGCGGCGATCGCCCTGTTCGGTCTCGAATCCGGGGCGGCGCTCGCCACCGTCGTCGGCGTGCTGGTCGAGGTGCCGGTGATGCTGTCGGTCGTCTGGATCGTGAACCGCTCGAAGGGCTGGTACGAGCGCGGGCCGCGCGTGCGGCCCGAGCGGTGAGCGACGGCGCACGCCGAGGCTTGCATCGGAGGGCCGGTTTCAGCCACCCTGCAGCGTCGCAGCGACGCGCAGGCAGAGGATCTTCCGATGACCCGTCCCCGCATAGGCCTCGCCCTCGGCAGCGGTTCGGCCCGCGGCTGGTCGCACATCGGCGTGATCGAGGGCCTGCTCGACGCGGGCATTCGGCCGGACGTCGTCTGCGGCACGTCGATCGGGGCGCTGGTCGGCGGCGCCCACGTCTGCGGCCGGCTCGGGGAACTGAGGGCCTGGGCCGAGGCCGCGACATGGCGCGAGATCGCCCCCCTGCTCGACGTCAGGCTGACCGGCGGCGGCCTGATCGACGGAAGCAGGATCCAGGACTTTCTCAAGGGCCTGGGCGTCTCGTCGCCGATCGAGACGCTGGGCGTTCCTTTCGCCGCCGTCGCCACGGACCTCGCATCGGGGCGGGAGATCTGGATCAGGGAAGGCGCGATCGACGATGCCATACGGGCGTCCATCGCCATGCCGGGCATCTTCAGCCCGGCGCGGCGAGACGGCCGTTGGCTGGTCGACGGCGGCCTGGTGAACCCCGTGCCCGTCTCCGTCTGCCGCGCATTCGGCGCGGAGTTCATCATCGCGGTCAACCTCAACGGCGACCTCGTCGGCCGGCGGTTCACCAGGGAAACCGAACTGCCGCCCGGGCGGCCGGAACGGGCGGCGGAGGGCAGCGCCGTCGCCCGCCTGCTCGACGGCATGCCGGAAGGGCTGCGCCAGTTCGTCGGCGAGATGGGACCGAAGCTCCTCCGCCAGGGACCGGAGACGCCGGGCTATTTCGACGTGCTCGCCAACTCGATCAACATCATGCAGGACCAGATCACGCGTACCCGGCTCGCCGGCGAGCCGCCGCACGTCGTCGTGCTGCCCCGGCTGCGCGACGTCGGCCTGCTGGAGTTCCAGCGCGGCGCGGAGGTGATCGCCGAGGGCCGCGCCAGCATCGAGGCGGCGCTGCCCAACATCATCCGCCAGATCGAACGCTAGGGAAGGGCCGCCGAGGGCGGCCGTGAGCGAGGCAGAATGACCATCACCATCTACCACAATCCCGCATGCGGCACCTCGCGCAACACGCTGGAGATGATCCGCCGGTCCGGCGAGGAGCCGGAAGTCATCGAATACCTGAAGACGCCGCCGACCCGGCAGCGCCTCGTCGGGCTGATCGCCGCGATGGGCATCTCGCCGCGCGAACTCCTGCGCAAGAAGGGCACGCCCTATGCCGAGCTCGGCCTCGCCGACCCGAAGTGGAGCGACGACGAACTGATCGACTTCATGATGGCGCACCCGATCCTGATCAACCGTCCGATCGTGGAGACGCCGCTCGGCACGCGGCTCTGCCGGCCTTCGGAAGCCGTGCTCGACATCCTGCCCAATCCCGACATCGGTCCCTTCACCAAGGAGGACGGCGAAGTCGTGATCGACGCCGGGGGCCGGCGCGTCGCCTGAGGGAGGCGCCGCGGGCGTTTCCTCAGACCTTCGACAGTTCCCTGGCGTGCAGCCACTCGGCATGCTTTGGCGCGCGCCTGGTCTTCGACCATTCCTCGAGCATGTCCCACTTCACCGCGTCGAGACGCTCGATCAGGGCCTCCTCCTGCGGATCCGGGCAGGCCAGCTCGATCCGGTGGCCGTTCGGATCGAAGAAGTAGATCGAATGGAAGATCGAGTGGTCGGTGACGCCCAGCACGTCGATGCCGTTCTTCTCCAGATGATCCTTGAACGCGAGCAGCGTGTCGCGGTCCTTCACCTTGAAGGCGATGTGCTGCACCCATTTCGGCGTGTTCGGGTCGCGGCCCATCTCCGGCTTGGTCGGCAGATCGAAGAAGGCGAGGACGTTGCCGTCGCCGGCGTCGAGGAAGACGTGCATGTAGGGATCGGGTTCATGCGTTGAGGGGACGAAATCCTCGGCGATCGCCAGGACGAAGGCCATGTTGAGGTTCTTCACGTACCATTCGACCGTCTCCTTGGCGTCCTTGCAGCGATAGGCGACGTGGTGGATCTTTTCTATCTTCATCGGAACGGGCTCCCAATCGGTCCATCGGTCGGGGACACCATGTCCCCGCCGCATCTCCCCCGGCATCTTTCCTTGTCGTCCGGCCGGCGCTGCCGGCTCGGGGTCGTCGTGCGGCCGGTTCAGCCGGTCCCGGCCGCCGCCTGCATCGCCTCGGTCAGCACCTTGCGATCGCCGATGTGATTGGCGAGCAGGAGGATGAGGCGGGCGTTGATCGCGTCGCTCTCGGCCTTGCTGCGGCCCTCGTGCAAAGCGAGCAGCTCGGCATAGAAATCGTCCGGGCGAGCGAGGTTCGGATTGGTGTTGAGCGTGGCCATGGCGTTCCCCCTCTCAGCGGCCGGTGGCGCGGGCAACGGCAGCGGCGACGGCCGCCGCGTCGAAGGCGGTCCAGCGCGCCGCGACGTGCTGGTCCGGCCGGATCAGGTAGACCGCCGAGCGCGCGCTGCCGAGATAGCGCTCGCCGAAGGCGCCGCTCGGATCGTCGGCGGCCGACAGCGCCAGCCGTTCGACCGCGATGCCGCCGCAGTCGAGCACATCCGGCGCGTCGGCGTCGATGGTCAGAATCACGAAGCGGTCGCCCAGCCGGTCGAGAAGCCAGCCGCCCTTCACCGGGGCGTCGGGCGCCGGCGAGCCCGGCCGCGTGCGCGGCGGCATCGACGCCACGTCGGGACCGTTGAGCGGCGAGCCGTCATAGGTGCAGGGCACCGACAGCCGCCCGGAATTCACCAGCGGCCGCGCGAAGGCGTAGCGCGCCGAAAGGTCCAGGACGGCGTCGCGGAAGATGCGGCTCGTCTCCGACTTGGGCGTGATGAAGTCGGTGGAGCGGCTGGAATTCAGGATGTTCTCGTCGGCGCCGTGGATGCGTTCGATGTCGTAGCTGTCGAGCAGGCTCTCCGGCGCCTTGCCGTCGATGACCAGTTTCAGCTTCCAGACGAGATTGTCGGTGTCCTGGAGGCCGGAATTGGCGCCGCGCGCGCCGAACGGCGACACCTGATGCGCCGAATCGCCGGCAAAGATCACGTGGCCGTGGCGGAATTTCTCCATGCGCCGGCACTGGAAGGTGTAGATCGACACCCATTCCAGCTCGAACCTGGCATCCTCGCCGAGCATCGCCTTCAGCCGCGGGATGACGTTTTCCGGCTTCTTCTCCTTCTCCTTGTCGATGTTCCAGCCGAGCTGGAGGTCGATGCGCCAGACATTGTCCGGCTGCTTGTGCAGGAGCGCGGACTGGCCCCGGTTGAAGGGCGGGTCGAACCAGAACCAGCGTTCGGTCGGGAAGCCGGCCTCCATGATCACGTCGGCGATGAGGAAGTTGTCCTCGAAGACACGGCCGACGAAATCGAGGCCCATCATGGCGCGGACCGGCGAGTTCGCCCCGTCGCAGGCGATCAGCCAGTCGGCAACGAGACGATAGGGGCCGTCGGGCGTGTCGACCGTCAGCGTCACGTCCTTCTCGCCGGGATCGACCGCCGTGACCTTGCTGTTGCCGCGCAGCTCGATCGGCGCGCCCTCGGCTTCGAGTTCACGCACGCGGTCGACCAGATACTTCTCGAAGTAGTATTGCTGCAGGTTGATGAAGGCCGGGCGGCGGTGGCCGTCCTCCGGCAGGAGGTTGAAGTCGTAGACCTTGCGGTCGCCGAAGAACACCTTGCCGAGGTTCCACACGACGCCCTTCTCGACCATCGGCTCGCCGCAGCCCAGCCGGTCGAGGATCTCCAGCGGCCTCTTGGCGAAGCAGATGGCGCGCGAGCCGAACGACACCTTGTCGTTCTCGTCGAGGACGACGACCTCGACGCCCTGCCGGGCGAGGTCGATGGCACAGGCCAGTCCCACCGGCCCGGCGCCGACGACGACGGCGGCGTGCCGCGCCGGTTCCGCCTGGTCCTGGTCGGGCGAGCGCCGGTAGGGATAGAGCGGCGTTTCGAAGATGCGCGTCACCTTATTCCTCCATGGTGCGGCTTTTTCAATGGTCCCGAGCAATCACCGGAAACGACCCGGGTCGGCGGCGGGATCGCGGTCGTCTTCGATGAAGAACGCGTCGAGCTGCGGCGGCTTCACGGAACTCCCCGAGAGCATGGCGTGGGCCTGGCCGCGGTGGTGGACCTGGTGCTGGAAGAGGTGCAGCAGGACGAGGCCGATGCGCTCCAGCCAGACGCCGCCCGCGCCGCGGTCGTCGGTGACGCGCCACGCAAGACCGCCGTCCTCGACGGGCGTCGCAGAAAGCGACCGGCGCGGCGTCGTGATCGGCCTGCGCGGCCGCGAGGGCCGCCGGTTGGCCCAGGCGTCGTTGCGGGCCATGGCGCGGAAATAGGTGGGCGACCCGGCCATTGCTTCACCCCTGAAGCCTCTCCCACATCTCGCGGTCGCGCGCGGCCGTCCAGATGCGCGGCGTGTCGATGCCGAGCGCCTCGTCATAGGCGCGCGCCACGTTGAACGGCAGGCAATGCTCGTAGATCGCGTAGTAGGCGAACTTCGGGTCGCACTCGGCGCGGCAGGCGTCCCATGCCTCCTTCAGCGAGCCGCCGCCGCGCGCCACGCGGGCAACGGGCCTGAAGGTCGAGCGGATGAAGTCGGCGGTGTTGTCGAGCGCCTCGCCGACCATCTTCGCCCCGACGAGCGCGTCGCCGCGGCCCGGCGCGATGGCGTCGGGGCTGAAGGCGCGGATCGCCTCGAGCGTCGCCGGCCAGTCGGCGAAATGGGCGTCGCCGCAGTAGCAGGCCGAGTGGTACTCGACGATGTCGCCGGTGAACATGACGTTGGCGTCCGGCACATGGGCGATGATGTCGCCCGCCGTATGGGCGCGGCCGAGAAACCTGAGGTCGACGCGGCGTCTGCCGAGATAGAAGGTGGCGCGGTGGGCGAAGGTCAGTGTCGGCCACGTCAGGCCGGGGATCGATTCGTGCCCCTGGAACAGGCGGGGAAACCGGCCGAACTCCGAATCCCAGTCTTCCTGGCCGCGCTCGACCACCTGCGCGCGCGCCATCTCGGACATGATCACCTCCGACGCCCCATAGGCCGAGGCGCCGAGCACGCGCACGGCATGGTAGTGGGTGAGCACGACGTACTTGATCGGCTTGTCGGTGACCGAGCGCACCTTCTCGATCACCTTGCCGGCGAGCCTCGGTGTCGCCTGGGCGTCGACGATCATCACCGAATCGTCGCCGATGATCACGCCGGTGTTCGGGTCGCCCTGGGCGGTGAACGCCCAGAGGTCGCGGCCGACCTCGGTGAAGGAGATCGTCTTCTCCGCCAGGTCTCCGGCTGAGGCGAACTGCTTGGCCATCCGGCTATTCCCCCTTCTCGTATTTCTTCACGGTCTGCTCGATCGCGCCGAAGATCGAATGGCCGTTCCTGTCCTTCATCTCGATGCGCACCGTGTCGCCGAAGCGCAGGAAGTCGCTGGTCGCCTTGCCCTTGGTCAGCTGCTCGACGATGCGCAGCTCGGCCAGGCACGAATAGCCGACGCCGCCCTCGGCGATGGTCCTGCCCGGCCCGCCGTC
>DUSC01000097.1 GCA_012842935.1 Hyphomicrobiales bacterium
ATACGCCAGCCGGCGGCCTTCACCGGCACGGTCGGCATCAAGCCGACCTACGGGCGCTGCTCGCGCTGGGGAATCGTCGCCTTCGCCTCCTCCCTCGACCAGGCCGGGCCCATCGCCCGCGACGTCCGCGACGCGGCCATCCTGCTGAAGTCGATGGCTTCGGTCGACCCCAAGGACACGACCTCGGTCGACCGGCCGGTGCCGGACTACGAGGCCGCGCTCGGCCGCCCTGTCAGGGGCATGAAGGTCGGCATCCCGAAGGAGTACCGGGTCGACGGCATGCCGGCCGAGATCGAGGCGCTGTGGCAGACCGGCATCGCCTGGCTGAAGGATGCGGGTGCGGAAATCGTCGACATCTCGCTGCCGCACACGAAGTACGCGCTGCCGGCCTATTACATCGTGGCGCCGGCGGAGGCCTCGTCCAACCTCGCCCGCTACGACGGCGTTCGCTACGGCCTGCGCGTGCCGGGCAGGGACATTGTCGAAATGTACGAGAAGACGCGCGCCGCCGGCTTCGGCCGCGAGGTGAAGCGGCGCATCATGATCGGCACCTACGTGCTCTCGGCCGGCTATTACGACGCCTACTACCTGCGGGCGCAGAAGGTCCGGACGCTCATCAAGCGCGACTTCGAGATCGCGTTCGAGGCCGGCGTGGACGTCATCCTGACGCCTGCGACCCCGTCCGCCGCGTTCGGGCTGGCCGACGAGGACATGAAGGCCGACCCGGTGAAGATGTATTTGAACGACGTGTTCACCGTGACGGTGAACATGGCAGGACTGCCGGGGATCGCCGTGCCCGCCGGTCTGGATCAGCGCGGCCTGCCGCTCGGCCTGCAGCTGATCGGCCGGCCGTTCGACGAGGAGACGCTGTTCCAGACCGCGCATGTCATCGAACAGGCCGCCGGCCGGTTCAGGCCCGATCCCTGGTGGTGAGGCTATTGCCCGGACCGTCGCGGCCGGACCCAGCGGGGAGGCCAGCCGGCCAGGCGGAAAAGACCTTGCGGATGCGTTCGACGGTCGCGCGCCGTTCCCGTTCGAAGGTCCTGGCCTCGGCGAAGGCCTTGCCGTTCGCCGCGATCGCCCGGCACGCCTCGTCGTTGTCCCGGCACCAGCGGATTTTCTCGGCAAGATCGGAGAGGTCGGCCGCGACCGGGACGAAATGCGTCCAGGGAACGAGATCCTCGTAGTACCACTGGCGGAAACCGAGCGGCGAGGCGATCTTGATCACGCAGCAGCCGTAGAGCATGCGGATGAAGAGGTTGGAGAAGGCGTTGGCGTTGCCATCGACGTCGATGGCGAATTTCCGTCCGAGCCAGGCCGATTCATCGACGAATCCAGCCGCGATGCCCTCGGCACGGTAGCGTTCGGCGATCGGCGCGGGCCAGCGGGGGCCGACGGCGAAGGATATGTCGGTTCCAGGGATGTCGCGGGCGAGCAGGCACATCCGGGCCCGTTGAATCAGTTCGCCGTCCTGCGGCGACATCGTCTCCGTCAACACCCTTCCGGCGCCGCTGTGGTTGCCGCGCCACAGAACGACCGGATCGCGGGACTCCCACGCGGGGGCCGATGCCGCCCTGGTGCGCTCGGCGGCATAGCCGCGCTTGGCATAGAACCCCCTGTCGGGAACGAGGATCGTTCCGGGCAGGTTCGAGCAGAAGGCGAGGACAGGCCCGGCTTCCCGCGCCATGTCATTGTAATCGCAGCGATAGGCTCCCGGAGCGATCGACGGGTGGCGCAACAGGTCGACGAACACGCCGGCGCGCCGCCAAAGGCCGGAAAAGACGCGGCGATCCGACGCCAG
Organism: Hyphomicrobiales bacterium; assembly: GCA_012842935.1. Taxonomy (GTDB): domain Bacteria; phylum Pseudomonadota; class Alphaproteobacteria; order Rhizobiales; family Rhizobiaceae; genus DUSC01. The sequence goes on from DUSC01000097.1 coordinate 1,802, forward strand.
CGCGGCCATGTCGAGGCTTGCCGCGAGGCGCCCGCGCGCCGTCTTCTCGATGACCAGCGTCGTCGACCCGCGCTCGCCGCTGTCGCCGATGCGGATCGGCGCGCGCGCGATCGCCGACAGCCTCAGCGCGAGCACGCGCGGAAGGACCGGCGCGAGCGCCCCGTGCAGGGAGGTCGATAGTGCGGGCGAAAGCTTCACGAAGGCGATGGCCGCTAGAGAGGGAGTGCCGCTATCAGCGAAAGGCCTCCCCTTGTCAACCTCGAGCGGCGAATTCAGCCGGTAGAGGAGCGGCGGCACGGGGCGCGAGGACGAACATGTTCTTCTATCTGTCGAAGGCGTTCTGGTTCTTCATCCAGCCGCTCAACCTCGCGATCATCCTGCTCTTGGCAGGCGCGGCCCTCGCAGTCACGAGGTTGAGACGAACGGGCAAGGCGATGACGGCGGCCGCGGTCCTCCTGCTCGTCCTGTGCGCGTGGACATCCATCGGGGCGCTGATGCTCAATCCGCTCGAGGAGCGCTTCGCGCGGCCCGCGGACATGCCCGCGCGGGTCGACGGCGTGGTGGTCCTCGGCGGCGGCTTCGAGGGGGCGATCAATCTCGCCAGGGGCGGCTACGACCTGAACAGCGGCGGCGACCGCTTCGTCGAGGCCGCCATCCTGGCGCGGCGTTATCCGGACGCCCGCGTGCTGGTGTCGGGCGGCACCGGCACGCTGATGCTGGACGGAGAGGGGGATGCCGACACGGCGCCAAGGCTGTTTGCGGCGCTCGGCGTGGACCCGGCCCGGCTGATTCTGGAGAACCGCTCGCGCAACACCTACGAAAACGCGCTGTTCGCGCGGGAATTGGCCAGCCCGCAGCCCGGCGAAACCTGGTTGCTGGTGACGTCCGCGTTCCACATGCCTCGCTCGGTCGGCCTTTTCCGCGCCGTCGGGTTCGACGTGGTTCCCTGGCCGGTCGACTACCGAACCTCGGGCGTGGAGGGCATCGGCCTATTTCGCGACAACCCGGCCGACTCGCTGCAGACCGCCACAATGGCGGTGCGCGAGTGGATCGGCCTCGTCGCCTACCGAGCAGCCGGGCGCATCGATCAAATCCTGCCGGGACCGGACTGATCCGGCGACTCGCAGACGACAAGCCGGGCCGCCGAGAAGAATTGCCGCCTGACCAGCACGGCGGCGACGAGCAGGGTCGCCGCGGCGAGCGGCGCGGCACCGACGAACCAGCCGAGATAGCCGATCGAGAAGAAGATGCCGCGCAGGCCCGCGTTGAAGTGGCGGCCGGCGAGCACGTTCATCCGCGCCGCACGGCTGACCGCGGCGTCGAGTTCGGACGATCCTTCGCGCAGGACCGGAACGGCGCCGATCAGGATCGAGCAATAGTTGAAGAGCCGGTAGGACCAGGCGAACTTGAAGAAGGAATAGGCGAACAGCACGGTCAGCCCGACCGCCTTGATCTCGAACAGCCCGGGCGAAACGGGCGCCATGAAGGGAAGGCCGGCAAGGACGGACAGGGCCTCCTCGGTCTGCCGAATCAGCGCCAGACTGCCGCCGAGCGCGATCAGCGAGGTGGAGGCAAAGAACGCCGTGCCCTGCTGCAGGCCGGCCATGATGCTCGTGTCGATCATCCGCAGTTCGCGGCGCGCCATCGTCTGCATCCACGCCTCGCGCTGAAGGTTCATTGCCGCCGTGAGGGAGACACGGGACGTGACCTTGCCTTCGACGGCAAGGGCGTAGACGAACCAGACGGCGGCGAACAGGGCTATCGCAGCGACGTCCGGCAACGTCAGGGGTAGGGTTCCGCCCAAGACCGACCTCCTTGCGAATCGTGCCGCCGCCAGACGCTTCGACACATTCCCGCCCGAACCGTTGAAAATCCGTTGCCGGCGAAACGGCGCCAACGTTCTGATTTTATTAGAATGCCGCGGACCGACGGACAAGTGCGGCTCCGTCGGCGCCACATTTACGCCTCTTTTGCAGTTGCGAAGAGACGCCGAAAGGCGTATTCACGCCGCCGCAGCGGGTTGGGCCGGAACGAATCCCCGGCCGGGCGACGAACAGGAAATCATGGAAGAATCAGTACAGAAATCCTGCTGGGGCCTGACGGCCAAGGCAGTGATCGGTTTTGCCAGCGTCATCCTCATCATCTGGCTCGCCGGCGGCGGGTCGGAGACGGCAGCGGTCCTGGCGACCGCGGGCTGAGCGAAGGTTCACCAGTCGAAGGGGCGCGGCGATCACGTCGCGCCCCTTCGTTTGTCCGCCATGGAGCCGATGTCGCGGCGAGAGTAGGAGAGGTCGGCCGCCGCCTAGCACGCGGCCCGCCAAACGGCGATAGAGTTGCTGTCCCTGGAGCCCCCGCCCGTGTTCCTCTCCGTCTTCGACCTGTTCAAGATCGGCATCGGCCCTTCATCCTCCCACACGATGGGGCCGATGACCGCGGCCGCGCGATTCCTGTCGGAACTCGCGTCTCCGGACTGGCCGCGGCCGGCAGGAGCGAAAGTCGACCGGCTGGGTGCCAGCCTCCACGGATCGCTCGCCTTCACCGGCATTGGCCACGGCACCGACCGCGCCGTCATCCTCGGTCTCACCGGCGAGACCCCTCAGACGGTCGATCCGGATACGGCCGATGCCAAGATCGCGGCGGTCAGGAGCGAGAAGCGCGTGTCGCCGCCCGGCCACCCGGGCTACCGCTTCGATCCCGACCGCGACCTCGTGCTGGACCGCAAGACGCCGTTGCCCGGCCACGCCAACGGCATGGCATTCACCGCCCACGACGCCGACGGCCACCTCTTGCTCCGGCGCGTCTACTATTCGATCGGCGGCGGTTTCGTCGTCTCCGAGGAGGAATTGCAGCGTATCAAGACGCGCGGGCCGGATCACGATGCGCGACCGGTGCACTACCCGTTCAGCAACGCCGCGGAGATGCTCGCCATGGCGGCGCAGAGCGGCCTTTCGATCGCCGCCATGAAACGCGCGAACGAGGAGGTGCACAGGAGCCGTGAGGAACTCAATGCCGGGCTCGATGCCATCTGGACGGCCATGTCGAACTGCATCGATCGCGGCCTCTCGCAGGATGGCATCATGCCCGGCGGGCTGAAAGTGCGGCGGCGTGCGCGGCAACTCCACGAAAAGCTGCAGGAACAGTGGCAACAGAATCGGCCCAACCCGCTTCTCGCCAACGACTGGCTGTCGATCTACGCCATGGCCGTCAACGAGGAGAATGCCGCGGGCGGGCGCATCGTCACGGCGCCGACCAACGGCGCGGCGGGCGTCGTCCCGGCGGTGCTGCGCTACTGGCTCCATTTCCATGTCGAAGCGGACCAGGAATCGATCCGCGATTTCCTTCTCACGGCGGCCGCCGTCGGCGGCATCATCAAGCACAACGCTTCTATCTCGGGCGCCGAGGTCGGCTGCCAGGGGGAGGTGGGATCGGCGTCGGCGATGGCCGCAGCGGGGCTGTGCGCGGTCATGGGCGGCACGCCGGAGCAGGTCGAGAACGCCGCGGAGATTGCGCTGGAGCACCATCTCGGCATGACCTGCGATCCGGTCGGCGGCCTCGTCCAGGTGCCCTGCATCGAGCGCAACGCGCTGGGCGCGGTGAAGGCGGTGACCGCGGCCTCGCTCGCCATCAAGGGTGACGGCAAGCACTTCGTCCCGCTCGACGCGGCGATCGCGACGATGCGCCAGACCGGCCTCGACATGCACGAGAAGTACAAGGAAACGAGCCTCGGCGGCCTGGCGGTCAGCGTTGTCGAGTGTTGAGGGCCAGGTGCCTGTGCATAACGCAACGCGCCGTTGAACCGCACGGGCCACATCGCTAGTTTCCCGCGATGGCCCTCAACCTCATCAAACTCTGCGTCGGCTGCGAAAGCGTCGAGGACCTGGAGGAATGGATCGCCTCGCGGCTCGCCGACTGCCGGCGGCAGGGGCGGCCGGAGGAGCAGTTTCACACGACCCGCATGGTGCCGACGCGCGCCGCCGAGATCGTCGACGGCGGCTCGCTCTACTGGGTCATCAAGGGATCCGTGCAGTGCCGGCAGCTCGTCACCGAGATCAGGCCGTTCACCGACGACGACGGCATCGGCCGCTGCCACCTGGTGCTCGATCCGGTCGTGGTGCGCACCGAATGGCAGCCGCGCCGCGCCTTCCAGGGCTGGCGCTACCTGAAGCCCGAGGACGCGCCCGCCGATCTCGGCAAGGGCAGGGCGGCGCTGGCGGAACTGCCGCCCAAGCTGCGCCGCGAGCTCGCCGAACTCGGTCTCCTCTAGCCGTTCCGGAGCCTTTCGCCGGCGCCGGGTAAACACCGTCCGTAACCATCCGCCTTTACCAAGGCGCGCGGATTTCGGCCTTGTGATCGACGCGGCGATTGAAACGCCACGACAATCCGCTCAGAATAGGGACGGGGTGGAGTATCGAGTGGCATGGCGTACACGGAACCCGGGACGAGGACCGAGGGCCGCCGCAAGAGCGGCGCCCATGTCATCGTCTGCGGCAACGAAAAAGGCGGCTCGGGAAAATCCACGACCGCCATGCATGTCGCGGTGGCCCTGCTGAAGGCCGGCCAGAAGGTCGCCACCATCGACCTCGACGGCCGCCAGCTTTCGCTCACCCGCTATATCGAGAACCGGCGCCGCTGGGCGCGTTCGGCCGGCATCGACCTGGCCACGCCCGAGCATTTCCACGTCTCACCGGCGCGCCGCGAGACGGTCGCCGAGGCCGAGGGCGAGGAGTTCCGCCGCCTGATGGACGGCATCGGCGACGTCGAGCACCGCCACGACTTCGTCGTCATCGACACGCCCGGCTCGGACACCTACCTGAACCGCCTTGCGCACCGCATCGCCGACACGCTGGTGACGCCGATGAACGACAGCTTCATCGACTTCGACGTGCTGGCGCGCATCGACCCGGTCGGCCACCAGATCATCGAGCATTCACAGTACGCCTCGGCGGTCCGCGACGCGCGGCGCGAGCGGCGACAGGCCGACAATGCCATTCTCGACTGGGTCGTGGTCCGCAACCGCATGTCGAGCATCACCTCGCGTAACGAGCAGAAGATCGACGCGTGCCTGCGCGAGCTGGCCATGCAGCTGGGATTCCGCATCGCCGACGGCATTTCCGAGCGCGTCGTCTACCGCGAGTTCTTCCCGATCGGCTTGACCGCGCTCGACGATTTCGAGGAGCATGTGCTCGGCACGAAGCCGACGTTGTCGCACCTCGCGGCGCGCCAGGAGATCCGTCAGCTGGTCGCGGCGCTGCGCCTGCCGGTCGACGAGAACGGTCGCAGGCGTGCCGAGACCCGCCGCCGCTATGCCGAGGTGCTGGCCCGGCCCTTCGCGATGCCGGACATCTTCGCCGGCTGATCGGCCGGCCCCGTCGCGGGCCTTGCAAGCGCCAAGATCAGACCGCACATTCCCTGCATGAACGACAAGAAGTCGCCAGTCGTCACCGGGACCGGCAAAGAGCCGGCGCCCATGCGCTCCGACCCGCGCGAGGTCGCTGCATTCCTGCGGGCGGCGAGGTCGCTCGGCCAGGACAGGGCGGGCAGGGGCCGCCTCATTCTCGCCCTCGATGCGACGATGAGCCGGCAGCCGACCTGGGATCTCGCCTGCCGCGTGCAGGCAGACATGTTCGACGCCGTGGCAGACACCGGCAGGCTGGCCGTACAGCTCGTCTATTTCCGCGGACACAACGAATGCCGGGCGTCGCGGTTCGTCAGCGACACCGGGGCACTGAAGGAACTGATGCTCAGGATCGATTGTCGCGGCGGGCAGACGCAGATCGGCAAGGTGCTGGCGCATGCGCTGAAGGAGACCGCGAGGGACAAGGTCGCCGCCCTGGTCTATATCGGCGACGCGCTCGAGGAGGCGATCGACGACCTCGCCGACAAGGCAGGCCAGCTCGGTCTGCGCGGCGTTCCGGTCTTCGTCTTCCAGGAAGGCGCGGACCCCGTCGCCGAACGCGGCTTTCGCGAGATCGCGCGGCTTTCGCGGGGCGCCTGGTTCCGCTTCGACCATGCCGCAGCTTCAACGCTGGCGAAGCTGCTGGCCTCCGTCGCGGTGTTCGCCGCGGGCGGAACGAAGGCACTCGCCGCTCGCGGGCGCCCCGAGGACCTGCTCATGCTCGAACACCTCGGGGGCAGGGGCAAATGACGGCTGCGTTCTATCTCGTCGCGGCAGCACTGGGGGTGGCCGTGCTGGTGTCCGCGTTCCTGCGCGCCAGTCCGGCGCGTCTGGCGGATGCCGTCAGGCTTGCCGGACCGATCGTCCTCGTCCTGGTCGGCGCCGTACTCATGCTCGTCGGAAGGGCCGGGACGGGCGGCATGCTGGTCTCCGCCGCGCTCGGCTGGTACGGCTTCGTGCGCCGCCGGCAGGGCGCTCGGACGCCGAGCGCAGGCAAGCGGTCCACCGTGCGCACCGCAGCACTCGAGATGGAGCTCGATCACGACAGCGGCGACCTGGAGGGCCTGGTGCTCGCAGGCACATTCGAGGGGCGCACGCTTGCCTCGATGACGCCGTCCGACCTGCTGGCGCTCCATGGGGAGCTTTCCGGCGATTCGGAAAGCCGCCAGCTACTTGAGGCGTATCTTGACGGCCGTCATCCCGCTTGGCGCGAAGACCTGGAGGCGGACATTCGTCACGGGCAGCGAGTTACGCCAAGTTCGGGCCCCATGACTAAGGAGGAGGCCTACAAGGTCCTTGGTCTTGAAGCGGGGGCTACCGCGGCGGATATCCGCAAGGCGCATCGCAGCCTGATGCAACGCCTGCACCCCGATGTTGGCGGATCGTCTTTCCTTGCGGCGCGTATCAACGAGGCCAAGGACGTCCTGCTCTCCAATCACAACTGATCTCCTTCGACTGCGTACGAACCTGGAGAAGGGGTGCCTTCCTATTGCTGGACCGCGTAACAGGCGATCTTCTTCTTCTTCAGTGCATTGCAGGCGTTCCAGGCTTCGGCCTTGGACGAGAAGCCGCCGAAACGGACGCGGAAATAGGTGACGCCGTTCTTGTCGAACGCCATGGTGTAGCCGGCCGCATCGGCGAGGATCGCCGGCGCCTGGCGGCTTGTTGCGGCAAGCTGCTTGCGGGCGTCGGACTCGCTTTGGGCGGCGGCCACCTGGATGGCCCAGCCGGACGGTATAGACGCCGTCTTCACCGGGTCGACGTCAGGGGATTTCCGCTCGACTGCCCCGGCGGCGGGCCTGGGCTGCGACTGGGCAAAAGCCTGTTCGATGCGCGACGTCGCCGCCGAGGCCAGATCAGCCACGGCATCGGGACGCGTATCGGGCGTCGGCGCGTTCTTCTTGGGCAGGGCGACGGTAACCGGGCCGGCATCGGCGCGGGCGGTCGCGGCGGCATCGCCGATACCGGGCGTTGCCGCGTCGGACCGCGCCACCAGCGTACCGCCGCCGCGCGACGAGGCCTGCGGCACGTACTTGCGGAGCAGCTCGGCCATGTGGCGGTCGCGCGCGCCGCCGCTTTCGCCACCCATGACCACGGCGACGACCTTGCGTCCGTCGATCTTGACGGACGAAACGAGGTTGAATCCCGATGCGCGGGTATAGCCGGTCTTGATCCCGTCGACACCCTCGACCCGGCCGAGCAGCTTGTTGTGGTTGCCCATGCGCTGGCGGCCGAAGGTGAACGACCGCGTCGAGAAGTAGGCGTAGTACTGCGGGAAGTGCTCGCGCAGGGCGATGCCGAGGGTCGACATGTCGCGCGCGGTGGTGAACTGCCCGGGATCGGGCAGGCCGGAGGCGTTTCGGAACACCGTGTTGCGCATGCCGAGCTTGCGCGCCTTGGCCGTCATCATGCGCGCAAACTCCGCTTCGGAGCCGCCGAGAAACTCGGCGACGGCCGCGGCCGCATCGTTCGCCGACCGGGTCACCAGGGCGTAGATGATGACCTCCATCGGCACGGAGCCGCCCGCCTTCACGCCGAGCTTGGTCGGCGGCATCGAGGCGGCGTGAGCCGAGAACCGGACGGGGGTGGACTTGCCGAACCTGCCGGCTGCCATGCCCTCGAAGACCATGTAGAGGGTCATCATCTTGGTCAGCGACGCGGGAAAGCGCCGCGCGTCCTCGTTGGCACCGAAGAGTGTCTTGCCGGTGTTGGCGTCGACGACGATCGCAGCGTACTTGCCGCCGGCCGCCTGCGCCGGCAGGACAATGGCGGCAGCGAGGAGGAGCGCGATTGATATTCGGGCAGGGAACCGAACGAAACGGGCGAGAGCCCCGAACGCCTGACGCACTACGAACACCCTTTGTCTTCTCAACCCACGGGGACCGGCAAAGGCGTCCGGCCCGACTGGGATCGATGCTAGGGGTGCGTCGTTACCAAACGGTTTATGGTAACCGAGGTGTTGACGGGGGCATCGCAGTTTTCCGCGAATTTTCGACAATTTCGGGCGCATGTTGACAAATTGTGCAGTGCACAATATTTTTAATGCACCGCACATTCGCGTGCGCCGGATGTCCCCGCCAAGGAAAGGAACTACGCATGCCGCAGCCGTTCGAAGACGCCAACAAGTTTGGCAAGGAATTCCTCGACGCCAACCTGAAAAGCCTCGCGACCCTGTCGAAGAGCGTCCAGGCGATCGCCGTCGAGGCCGGAGAATATACCAAGAAGTCGTTCGAGAGCGGCAGCGCCGCGCTCGAGAAGCTGTTTTCCGCCAAGTCGCTCGACAAGGCGTTCGAAATCCAGACCGATTTCGCCAAGCAGGCCTACGAGGGCTTCGTCGCCGAGGCGACCAAGCTCGGCGAGCTCTATGTCGAGACCGCCCGCGACGCCTACAAGCCGTTCGAGGGCCTCGTCACCAAGACGAAGTAGGCGAAGGCCGCCACGGGCGGCGGCGCAAGCTTCACAAAAGGGCCCGGTTGCATGATCGCAGCCGGGCCTTTTTTGTCGCCGCGGGACGCTCTAAAATCTCGCATGGCAGACGAAGGCCGTATTGTCAGAGGATCAGAAGGCCTTAAAATCGACGAAAGACGACATACATGTCGATCCGGCAAGGGATTCGGCGACTAGGAAGGCACTTGGACATCGGCGGCACTGCCATGCGCGACGGCGCGGCTTACATGCAGTCAGACGACGCCCGCGGGAACGCACCGGGCCGCGGGACCGCGGTCATTACCCGGACCAAGCCGAAAACCAAGAAGCCGAACCTCTACCGCGTACTCATCCTCAACGACGACTACACGCCGATGGAGTTCGTCGTCCACGTCCTGGAGCGTTTCTTCCAGAAGGACCGGGAAGCGGCGACCCGCATCATGCTGCACGTCCATAACCATGGCGTGGGCGAGTGCGGCGTCTATACATTCGAAGTGGCTGAGACGAAGGTCGCGCAAGTGATGGACTTCGCCCGCCAGCACCAGCATCCGCTGCAATGCGTGATGGAAAAGAAGTGAGGTAACATGCCGGCTTTCTCGCAGGGACTGGAAAGAGCGCTCCATCAGGCGCTGACTTTCGCGAACGAACGGCATCACGAATACGCCACGCTGGAACATCTGCTTCTGGCCCTGATCGACGACGCGGACGCGTCGGCGGTCATGCGCGCCTGCAACGTCGATCTGCCAGAACTCAAGCAGACTGTGCTCAATTACATCGACACCGAACTCGACAATCTCGTCACCGGCTACGACGAGGACTCGAAGCCGACGGCCGGGTTCCAGCGCGTCATTCAGCGTGCCGTGATCCACGTCCAGTCGTCGGGACGCGAGGAAGTCTCCGGCGCCAACGTGCTCGTCGCCATCTTCGCCGAGCGCGAGAGCCACGCCGCCTATTTCCTCCAGGAACAGCAGATGACCCGCTACGACGCGGTCAACTACATCAGCCACGGCATTGCCAAGCGCCCCGGCGCGTCGGAAAGCCGCACGCCGCGGGGCGCCGAGGAGGAGCAGCAGGGACCCGGCGGCGAACACCAGGACGAAGGCGGCAAGAAGAAGCAGCAGGACGCGCTAACCGCCTATTGCGTCAATCTCAACGTCAAGGCGAAGTCGGGCAAGATCGATCCGCTGATCGGGCGCGAATCCGAGATCAACCGTACCATTCAGGTTCTCTGCCGGCGCTCCAAGAACAACCCGCTCTATGTCGGCGACCCCGGCGTGGGCAAGACCGCGATCGCGGAGGGTCTCGCCAAGCGCATCGTCGAGGGCGATGTGCCCGAAGTGCTCGCCGGCGCCACCATCTTCGCGCTCGACATGGGCACGCTGCTCGCCGGCACGCGCTATCGCGGCGACTTCGAGGAGCGCCTCAAGCAGGTGATCAAGGAGATCGAGGCCACGCCCGGCGCGATCATGTTCATCGACGAGATCCACAC
>DUSC01000098.1 GCA_012842935.1 Hyphomicrobiales bacterium
CGCTGGTGATGCGCCCGGCGATCCTGCTGCTCGACGAGCCGCTCTCGGCGCTCGACCTCAAGCTCAGGCAGGCGATGCAGGAGGAGTTCCGCCGCATCCACCGCGAGACCGGCGGCACCTTCATCTATGTCACCCACGACCAGGGCGAGGCCTTCTCGCTGGCCGACCGGCTCATCGTCATGAATGCCGGCCGCATCGAGCAGATCGGCAGGCCGCACGAGGTCTACCGCCGGCCGAAGAGCCTCTTCGTGGCGCGTTTCGTCGGCGACGCCAATGTGCTGGAGGGCAGGCGCGAGGCGGGCCGGGTCACGCTCGACGACGGCCCCGCCTTCGAGAGCGAGGGCCGCGACGGGCGCGTGACCTTCGTGCTCCGGCCGGAGGACATCCGGCTCGGCGCCCCGACGCCGGACGCTGTCACGGCGGGCGGCGTGCTGCGCGACGCCGTCCATCTCGGCGGAACGGGACGCCTGACCGCCACGCTGCCGGGCGGCCGCACCCTGCTCGTGAACGTCGCCGAACCCGACACGGTGCTGACGATGGAGCCGGGCGCGGCGCTTGCCCTGTCCTGGCCGCGTCAGGCCATGGCGGAGGTCGCCCCGTGACGGTCGCCGGCGAAACCGGCGGCGCGCTGCGCCGGGCGCTCCTGCTTGCGCCCGCCTATTCGGTGCTGGCCGGCCTCTTCCTCGTTCCGATGGCGCTGCTCTTCGCCGTCAGCTTCTGGACGGTGCGGAGCTTCCGCCTCCGGCCCGATTTCACGACGGCCGCCTATGAGCGGGTGTTCGGCGATTATGCCGGCGTCCTCGCCACCACGCTTTCGATCGGCGTGGCGACGGCGCTGCTCTGCACATTCCTCGGCTTCGTCTTCGCCTATGGCGTCCGCTTCCGCGCCGGCCGCTTCGGCGACGCGCTGATCGTCATGGCGCTGATCACGCTGTTCGGCGGCTATCTGGTGAAGATCTATGCCTGGAAGGCGATCCTCAGCCAGGACGGCCTCGTCAATTCGCTGCTGCTCGGGGCCGGGATCGCCAGCGCCCCGGTCGGGTGGCTGATCTACAATCCCGGCGCGGTGGTCGTCGCGCTCGTGCATTTCCTCCTGCCCTTCGCCATCCTGCCGATCTATGCGGAGCTGCGCAATGTCCGCGACATCACCATCGAGGCGGCGCGCGACCTCGGCGCCACGCCGGCGCAGACGCTTTTCCGCGTCGTGCTGCCGCAATGCCGGCTCGGCCTGTTCTCGGCCTTCGCCATCGCTTTCCTCAGCGCCGCCGGCGACTATGTGACGCCGATGTTCCTCGGCGGCGGCTCGGGCATGATGCTCGGCCAGTTCGTCGCCCAGGAATTCTCGACCCGCTTCAACTGGCCGGCGGGGGCGGCCATGTCCTTCACGCTGATGGGCGCCTGCCTGCTCGTGCTCGCCGCCGCCGCGATGCTCGTCCTGAGGGGCCGGCGATGACGCGCGCCTCCGGCTTCCTCTGGTTCGTCGTCCTCGCCCTCTTCGCCGGCTTCATGCTGGGTCCGCTGGTGCTCGTCGTCCTCTTCTCCTTCAACGACGGGGCGCTGGTGAGCTTTCCCATGGGCGGCTTCACGCTCCGCTGGTATGCGGTGCTCGCCGGGACGCCGGAATTCTGGAACGCGCTGTCGAACAGCCTCTTGATCGCGCTGCCGGTCGCGTTCCTCTCCACCGTCACCGGCACCATGACGGCCTTCGCGCTCGTCCAGTGGCGGAGCCGGCTCGCCTTTCCGCTGCTCACCATGCTTTCGGTGCCGATCATGATTCCGCCGCTGGTCGTGGCGATCGGTCTTGTCGTGCTCTATGTGCGCTGGCTCTCGGTGCCGCTCGGCCTGCCGGCGGTGATCGCGGGCCATGTGCTCGTCACCCAGCCCTTCGTCGCCCTCGTGGTGGCGGCGCGGATGGCGACCTTCGACTATACCTGCCTCGACGCCGCGCGCGACCTCGGCGCCTCCTCCGCCCAGGCCTTCTTCAAGGTCGTCCTGCCGCAGATCCGTGCGGCCGTGATCGGGGCGGCCCTTATCGCCTTTGCGATCTCGCTCGACGAGTTCATCGTCACCGTCTTCACCATCGGCTCGGGCAACACGCTGTCGACATTCGTCTGGGGCAAGATGCGCACCGCGCTCGACCCTTCCATCAACGCGATCGCCACGGTGATCCTCGTGACCACGGTCGGCTCGGCGGCGCTCGCCTTGCGCGCCACGCGCTATCGCGGCTGAGGCGCCGCCCTACAGGAAATATCGCTGCCATTCGAAGTCGGTTATGCGCTGCGCTTTCCAGGCGTCGAATGCGGCGACCTCGTTCAGGCGGCTGGTGGCATAGTGGTCCCGGAACTCGGTTCCGAAGGCCTCCGCGCAGAAGTCCGAGGCGGCGAAGGCCCGAGCCGCGTCGGCGAGGTTCGCATGGAGGCGCTTGACGCTTCCCTCGGGGGCCATGCCCGCATCGGCGGGCTGGGGCACGAGACCCTGCTCGATC
>DUSC01000099.1 GCA_012842935.1 Hyphomicrobiales bacterium
GTCAGCGGGCTCTCGCAGAGGCCGGCGATCATGGTCTCGCGGCCGGCCTCGATGCGCTTGGCGATGGCGATCTCGCCCTCGCGCGACAGGAGCTCCACCGACCCCATCTCGCGCAGATACATGCGCACGGGATCGTCGGTGCGGTCGGTCGGCTCCTTCTTGGCGACGGCGGCGACGGCCGTGCCGGTCTGCTCGGCAAGCTCGTTGGCATCGTCCTCGGCGTCGGCGGCGCTGTCGGCGGCTTCGGCCTCCTCGCCGGCCTCGTCGTCCTCGACGACGTTGATGCCCATGTCGGACAGCATCGCCATCGTGTCCTCGATCTGCTCGGAGGTGACCTCCTCGGACGGCAGCACGGCATTGAGCTCGTCCATGGTGACGTAGCCGCGCTTCTTGGCGAGCTTGATCATCTTCTTGACAGCGTCGTCGGAAAGGTCGAGCAGGGGGCCGTCGGCCGTCCCTTCGCGCTCGGTCTCGACCTCTTCCTTTTCCTTTGTCGCCATTCTTCGTCGTCTCCAATCGGTCGAAACGGCCGCGAGGCGCCCTTGGCACCCCAGGCCGTGCAGTCAGCGATTTGCGGACAATCCCTGCGCCATCGACGGGCGTAACCGACCTTGCGTTAAATCCCGATTAACCCTGATATCTGGTGTAGGCTTCGCTTCCCGTCCAGATGGCAGCGTCGCATCTCGTAGCTGTCCGATTGCGGGCGGGCCCGCGGCATTTTCGAATCCGTCCTGATTCCGTCAATCCGGCAGAAGGTCAAGCGGCTGTCGCATGATTCGCTGCAAAAAAGCGAATCAAATGCCCCAGACCCTCAGTAACCCCGGCCCGCACGTCCCGACGAGACCCCGAAGCCTTCGATCAGCGCTTCGGTCGCCTGGACATCCCGGAACTGCGCCTGGATCTCGATCAGGTGACGGTAGTTCTCGTCGGTCGGTTCGGCCGCCAGGGCAGCTTCCGCTGCTTTCAGTTCCCTATGTAGGGTGCGGGCGCTGCGGTGCAAGTGAAGCGCCTGCGCGAAGGCGTCGCGGGCGTCCTCGAGTGCCGCATCCTCCAGCGCCGGCCACTGACGGGCGCGGCGTACCAGTTCGAGCGCCTTCTGCCAGGTCCCGGCGAGGCCGGCGCGCTCGAGCGCCTCGACGAGGGCACGGCGCTCGTGGGCGACGCCGTGGGCCAGCGCGTCGATCAGCACCGCATGAAGACGGCGCAGGTCCGGATGAGCCAGGTCGAGGGTCTCCACGGCTTCGAAGTTCTCGTCGATCAGTTGCGGGTGGTTGCACAGCGCCGTGACGAGCACCGTCTCGCGCAGCGGCAGCACGCCGGCGGCGCGCCTGACAAGCGCCGAACGGGCGAGGCTGTCGGAGACGGCGAGACGGCCGCCCTGTTCGCGGCCCGCAGGCGCACTCGGGCCCCAGCCGGCGCGCCCCCCCTGCCCGCGCTCGCCCTGCCGCCGCGCACGCCCGCGCGCGGCGCCGAAGAAGGCGTGCACGCGCTCGCGCATCTCCTGCTGGTAATGGTAGCGCACGCTCTCGTCGCGGATGCGCGAGGCCAGGTCGCGCAGCGTCTTCTCCAGTTCGGCGCGGCGTTCGGGAGTGTCGAAGACGCCGCCGGACGTCTCGCGCATCCACAGCAGGTCGGCGAGCGGCCGCGCCTCGGCGAGCACGGCGCGGAAGGCGTCGGCGCCGGCGGCGCGCACCAGGTCGTCGGGATCCTGGCCTTCCGGCAGAAGCGCGAAACGTGCGCTGCGTCCCGGCCGGATCGACGGTAGGATCAGGTCGGCGGCGCGCCACGCCGCCTTCAGCCCGGCCTGGTCGCCGTCGAAGCAGAGCACCGGCTCGCCCGCCATGCGCCACAGCAGTTCCATCTGGTTCTCGGTCAGCGCCGTGCCGAGCGGCGCCACCACGTTTTCGAAGCCGGCCTGGGCGAGCGCGATCACGTCCATGTAGCCTTCGACGGCGATGACGGTTCCCTCCTTCTGCACGGCCTTGCGGGCGCGGGCGAAGTTGTAGAGCACGTTGCCCTTGTGGAAGAGTTCGGTCTCCGGCGAGTTGAGGTACTTCGCCGAGACGTCGGGCGACAGCGCCCGGCCGCCGAAGGCGATGACGCGGCCGCGCGAATCGGGGATCGGGAACATCACGCGGTCGCGGAAGCGGTCGTAGGAGACCGGGATGTCGTCGCCGAAGACGACCAGCCCGCACGCCTCGATCTGGGCCTTCTCCACGCCCTTCGAAGCCAGGTGCTCCTTCAGCGCATTGCGGCTGTCGGGCGCATAGCCGAGGCGGAAGGCCTGCTGCGTGGCGGCGGAAAGCCCGCGCTCGCGCAGGTAGGCGCGCGCCCTGGCGCCGGCGGCCGAGTGCAGCTGGTCCTGGAAGAAGCGTGTCGCCATCTCCATGACGTCGGTCAGGCTGGCGCGCTCCTTCTCGCGCCGCTCCTCGCCCTCGTCGCGCGCCGGCATCGGCACGCCGGCCATGGCGGCGACGCGCTCGACGGCCTCGGGAAAGCTCAGACCCTCGAGCTCGGTGAGGAAGCGGAAATGGTCGCCGGAGGCGCCGCAGCCGAAGCAGTGGTAGCGGCCCTTCCTGTCCTCGCAGTGGAAGGACGGCGTCTTCTCGCCGTGGAACGGGCAGCACGCCCACCAGTCGCCGCGCGGGGCGTTGGTCTTCTTGCGGTCCCACGTCACGCGCTGGCCGATCACCGAGGATATCGGCACGCGGTCGCGGATCTCGTCGAGGAAGGAGTCGGTGAAGCGCATGTTGGGTTCCAGACTTGTTCTATATAGGAGTGGGACGCCGGCGCGACGGCAAATCGGACGCGTGCCCGCTTTTCACAGCCCGGCGGTGCGGCGCGGCCGACCCGGCCTTTCCCGAGCCGAGAGAGAAGACCGATCTAGAAAAACTGAAGCCATGTCCCGCAATTTGCGATTGCAGCGGGTGGCCGGGAATGGTTTGTGGGGCACTCGTCTCAATGCGTCACCCCCATGCCGCTGCCCCTCATCGCCCTGTTCGTCGCCGCCTTCGCCTTCGGCACGACCGAATTCGTCATCGCCGGCATCCTGCCGCAGGTCGCCGAGGGACTCGGCGTGTCCGTTCCCGCGGCCGGTTACCTGGTCACGGGCTACGCGCTGGGCATCGCCATCGGCGGTCCGCTCGCCACGCTGGCGACGACGGGCATGTCGCGGCGCACCCTGCTGATTTCGCTGGCGCTCGTCTTCACCGCGGGCCAGGTCGCCTGCGCGCTGGCGCCCGGTTTCGCCTCGATGCTCTCGATCCGCGTCGCGGTCGCCGTCGCCCACGGCGTCTTCTTCGGCGTCGCCATGGTGGTTGCCGTCGGCCTCGTCGGCGAGGAGAAGCGCGGCATGGCGGTCGCCTTCGTCCTCGCCGGACTGACCGTATCGAATATCGTCGGCGTGCCGGCGGGTGCCGCGATCGGCAATCTGTTCGGCTGGCGTGCCACCTTCTGGGCGATGTTCGCGCTGGGCATCGTCGCCACCGCGGCGATGATCGCGCTCCTGCCGCCAAGCCGCAGCGGCGCGGCGGCGGCGCCGGCAGGCCTTGCCGGCGAGGTGCGCGTGCTCGGCCGCCAGCAGGTTTGGACGTCGCTGATCCTGATGCTGCTGCTGATGATCGGCCAGTTCGTGCCCTACACCTACATCGCGCCGCTGCTCCAGGACGTGACCGGCCTCTCGGCGGCGACCGTGCCGTGGGTGCTGCTGCTGAACGGCATCGGGGCAACCCTCGGCGTCTTCGTCGGCGGAAGGCTGGCCGGCTGGCGGCTGATGCCGTCGCTGATCGCGCTGCTCGTGGCTCAGTCGGCCGTGCTCGTGGCCATGTATC
This sequence comes from Hyphomicrobiales bacterium, assembly GCA_012842935.1. Classification (GTDB taxonomy): domain Bacteria; phylum Pseudomonadota; class Alphaproteobacteria; order Rhizobiales; family Rhizobiaceae; genus DUSC01. Next base: position 3,831 of record DUSC01000099.1, read on the forward strand.
TCTCGAGCGAGAACCCGCTGCCGATGGTCGCAATCATCGTCCTGTGGGGCGCGATCAACTTTTCCATCGGCACGCCGATCCAGACGCGCATCCTCACATGGACGGCGGATGCGCCGGACCTCGCCTCGTCGCTGATCCCGTCGGGCTTCAACCTCGGCATCGCGCTTGCCGCCTCGATCGGCGCGGCACTGCTGGAAGCCGGCTTCGGCTACCGCAGCCTGCCGGTCCTCGGCATCTTCGCCATGTTGGTCGCCGCGTGCGTGGCCGCACTCTCCCACGTCCACGAACGCCGGAGCGGCGAGAGGCCGCCGCTACCGCGGGGCTGAGATCCACCCGCCCGACCGCGCATCGCCCGGACCTGCAACCGTGGCGCCGATCGCGCGTTTCGCCGCACGACCGGTCGGCCAGGACCGGCCGCTCAACGCGTTTCCGACAGGACGCGTCGCGGATCGGCCGGTGGACGGATTTGATTATCCGGCTAATATGATCGGACCATGAGACCCGCCCGATTCCCGAACCTCCCCGCCTGGACCGTCGTGCGATGAACGGCGCGGTCTTCCTCGTCCATCTCGCCGGCGCCGTGGCGCTCTTGCTGTTCGCCACGCGCATGGTCAGGACCGGCGTCGAGCGCGCCTATGGCGACGTCCTGCGCCGTCGGCTGCGCGGCGTGGTGCGCAATCCGGTCCTTGCGATCGCGGCCGGCGCGCTTCTGGCGATCGCGCTGCAGAGCGCTACTGCCGTGACACTGCTCGTCGGCTCGTTCGTCGGCTCCGGTTTCGTCGGGGCCACCGCCGGCCTGCTCGCCGTCGTCGGCGCCGACCTCGGCTCGGCGCTGGTGGTCAGGATCCTCTCCTTCGACCTGGAGATCCTGGTGCCGCTGTGCCTCGTCGCGGGCACCTCGATCTTCTTCGCCACCGAGCAGCGCAGGTGGCGCCAGTTCGGCCGCATCCTCGTCGGTGTCGGCCTGCTCATCCTGTCGCTGCGCCTGATCGGCGAGGCTTCCGAACCGCTGCGCGAGAGCCGCATCCTGCCGGTGGTCGTCAACTATCTGTCGGGCGATCCGGTCACCGCGTTCCTCCTCGCCGGCGTCATGACCTGGCTGTTCCATTCGAGCGTGGCGGCGATCCTGCTGGTCGCGGCGCTCGCCGCCCGCGGTCTCGTTCCGGTCGAGCTCGGCGTGGTGCTGGTACTGGGTGCCAATCTGGGCGGCGGCGTCATCGCCGCGCTGCTGTCGCGCGCCTCGCCGGCGCAGGCGCGCATCGTGCCGATCGGCAATCTGATCCTGAGGGGGACCGGGGCGGTCGTCGCCCTCGCCGCGGTGATCGCGATCCGGCCGCCGCTCGACATGCTGGGCGACACGCCGGCGGGCCGGATCGTCAACGCTCACATCGCCTTCAACCTGGCGCTCGCCGCCTGCGGGCTCGTCCTGGCCGGGCTGGTCAGCCGTACCGCACAGAAAATCGTCTCGCTCGGTGCCCCGCCGGAGCCGGCGGCGCTTGCGGTGGTTGAACTGAGCGCGCTCGACGAGGCCGCCCTCGACAAGCCGAGCCAGGCGCTGGCCAACGCCACCCGCGAGGTGGTGCGCGTGTGCGAGACCATCGAGGTCATGCTCCAGCGCATCATCGGCCTCTACGAGGAGGCCGACAAGGAGTCGATCGCCGCGCTCGCCGCGCTTGACGACCGCGTCGACAGCCGGCACGCCGCGATCAAGCTCTACCTCGCCAGGGTCACCCAGCATCCCATGACCGAGGAGGAGGCGCTGCGCTGCCAGGAACTGATCGGCGCCTGCGTGCGGCTGGAGCAGGTCGGCGACATCATCGTGCGCAACATGCTCGTCCATGTGAAGAAGAAGCTCGAGCGCGGCGTCGAGTTCACCGACCAGGGCTGGCGGGAACTGCTCGCCTTCCACCGCTCGGTCCTGGCCAATGCGCGGCTCGCCTTCAATGTCCTCGTGTCGCGCGACGCGGAGACGGCGCGCCAGCTCGTGATCGAGAAGGACCGTCTGCGCGATCTGGAGAAATCGTCGAGCCGGAACCATTTCGCCCGGCTCGGCGAAGGGACCGCGCGGAGCGTGGAGACGAGTTCGATCCATCTCGACACGATCCGCGACCTGAAGCAGATCAACGCGCTGCTCGCCTCGATGGCCTATCCGGTGCTGGAGGAGCACGGCATGCTGCGCGGGTCGCGGCTGCGTGCCTCGTGAGGCCGGCCGCCGGCGGCCCGGCCGATCGCGATGGCAGCCGCCACTCCCTGGCCTCGCCCGGGGCGGCGGGAGACGATGCCGCGACCGGGAACCGTTCGCCGAAGAGCATGGCCGCCCGGGGATCGGGCGGGGCCGTCGGCGGCGCGCCGATCGCGGCGTGGGCGAAGCAGGCGAGCCGACTGCCCGGGGGGAAGATGTGGAGACGGGCGGTCGCGCAGCGGCCGCTCCGCGCGTTTTCGCCGCCGGCCGCTACTGCAGCAGCGCCTTGACGACGCCGCTCGCCTTGGCGAAGTCCATCTGGCCGGGATAGCGGTCCTTCAGCGCAGCCATGCATTTGCCCATGTCGCGCAGGCCGCCGCCACCGACCTCGGCGATGATCTTCTCGCAGGCCTGGCGGAGCTGCTCGTCGCCGAGCTGCCTGGGCATGAAATCGCGGATGATGGCGATCTCACCGCGCTCCTGCGCCGCGAGTTCGAGGCGGTTGCCTTCCTCGAACGCCTTCGCCGATTCCTCGCGCTGCTTCACCATCTTGGCGAGGATCTGCAGGATCTCCTCGTCGGAGACCGGGTCCTTGCCGGCGCCCCTGTTGATGATGTCGCGGTCCTGGATTGCCGCGCGGATCAGCCGGAGCGTGGAAATCCGTCGCTTGTCCTGGGTCTTCAAGGCGTCCTTGAGCGCCGCGTCGATCGTGTCGCGCATGCTGTTCTCCTTCGGCACGGCCGACCATATCCTTCCCGCGCCGCCAAATCAAACCGGCCGCATCAGACTAACGTGCTGTTTTCACGAGAAATTCAATTTCGGCTCGGGCTGATTGCCGGTCATTGACCGAATCCACCCCTTCGCCTATGGTCGCGGCCTTGCACAGCTGGATTGTTGCGCACGGGGTTTGCGGAGATCGCGGAGCCCCGTGTTTTTCGCTGCGTGATATGGCCCCCGGTACCGCCCCGTTCAAGGCGCGGCCCGTTGCGAAGGAACGAGACGATGAGCGCGACCACCGCCCCCTGGGCAACCCGGACGCCGACCGCACTGCTGGTGCTGGCCGACGGCACGGTCGTCGAGGGCCGCGGCCTCGGCGCCACCGGAAGCGCGGTCGCCGAAGTCTGCTTCAACACCGCGCTGACCGGCTACCAGGAGATCCTCACCGATCCCTCCTATGCCGGTCAGATCGTGACCTTCACCTTCCCGCACATCGGCAATGTCGGCACCAATGACGAGGACATCGAGGACCTGAACCCGGCCGCGCGCGCCGGAGCGGTCGGCGCCGTTTTCCGCGCCGACGTCACCAATCCTTCCAACTACCGGGCGTCGGGTGCGCTCGACCAGTGGCTCAAGCGCCGTGGCGTCATTGCGCTGTCCGGCATCGACACCAGGGCGCTGACCGTGCTGATCCGCGAGAAGGGCGCGCCCAATGCCGTGATTGCGCATGCGCCGGATGGCGTCTTCGACGTCGAGGACCTGAAACGGCAGGCGCGCGAATGGTCCGGCCTCGTCGGCCTCGACCTCGCCAGGGAGGTCACGTCGGGCCAGTCCTCGGTGTGGACGGAGACGCCGTGGAAGTGGGACGAAGGCTACGGCGCCCAGGAGGCGCCCACCATGCACGTCGTCGCCATCGATTACGGCGTCAAGCGCAACATCCTGCGTCTTCTCGCGGGGCTCGGCGCGAAGGTGACCGTGGTGCCGGCCACGACCGGCGCCGACGAGATCCTCGCCCTGCGGCCGGACGGCATCTTCCTGTCGAACGGCCCGGGCGACCCGGCGGCCACCGGCGAATACGCGGTTCCCGTCATCCGCACACTGATCGACACGGGCATCCCGACCTTCGGCATCTGCCTCGGCCACCAGATGCTCGCGCTCGCCCTCGGCGGCAGGACGGTGAAGATGCACCAGGGCCACCACGGCGCCAACCACCCGGTGAAGGACCACACCACCGGCAAGGTCGAGATCGTGTCGATGAATCACGGCTTCGCCGTGGATGCCGACACGCTGCCCGACGGCGTCGAGGAGACCCATGTATCCCTGTTCGACGGCTCGAACTGCGGTATCGCACTTGCCGGCCGGCCGGTCTTCTCGGTCCAGCACCATCCCGAGGCATCGCCCGGCCCGCAGGATTCGCACTATCTGTTCCGCCGTTTCGTCAACATGATCCGCGAGCGGCGCGGCGAGCCGACGATCGCCGAACGCTGACCTACGCATCCCCGGACCGTCTCGAAGGGCATTCCGCGGCGGCTGGCCGCAGCCTGTCGGCGGACGTGGTGCACCGCGCCGGCCAATGCTATCTTAAGGGGGGTTCAGGAGGAGCCCTTGGCACGCTTGTGGACAAGCGCGGTGCTGCTCGCCGTCGTGCTGCCCGCTTGCACGGCAGACGCGCGCGCCGACATGCTCGACCGGCTGCTCGGGCCATGGACGCTTTCCGAACCCTATGCGGGCGCGGGCTTTTCCCACGTGCATCACACCGGCTACGCCTCCGGCGGGCTGAGCTCCACGGAGCAGTGGAAAGAGGCGGCGAAGGCGTTCGCCGGCTTTCGCTTTTCCGAGGCCTTCTCGGGCGAGATCGCCTACCATGCACTGGGCAGCGTCGCCGCCGACGGCCCCGGTTCGGCCAATGCCCTGTCGACGCTCCGATCTCAGGCCGTGGCCGTGTCGCTCATTGCGAAGCAGCCGCTGTCCGACCTGCCGTGGACGGCAGGGACGTTTCTCGAAGACGCCCGCCTGTACGCGCGGGCCGGCGCGGCCTTCCGCTGGACGCGCCAGACCTATCCCGGAGCGGCCCCGCTGCGCGACAGCGGCCCGGCTTTCGTCCTCGGCTTCGGCTTCGAGCAGGATTTCGGCGACCGCGCCTTCCTGCGAGCGGAATACGAGTACATCGGCAAGTCCGGCCTGGACAGGACGGTCGACGTGCAGAACACGCCGGTCTCCGTCAGCCTCGGCATCCGGTTCTGACGCGGCGGCCTCGAGGCGGACGGCTCCGGCCAGGCTGCCTCGGCCGTCTCCGGACGGGATCCTCCCCTTGACGATGCGGTACCGGATCCTGGCGAAGGCATTGTCGAGCCGGTTGCGGTTCGGCACGTCGACTGCGACACGGTAATCCTCGGCGCCGGCACATTCCTTCGGCATCGTGCCGGTCGCCGCGTCGATCATGCCGGCAGCCGCGAACAGGATCGCCACGGCGCACTGCCGTCATGATGACGAAACGGTCGCCGCGCTCGGCGGGCCGATCCGCGATCCCGATGTGCATGGCGCTATCCGGACGCCCGATCCGAGGGGAGCGCGGATGCGAAACGTCCCGACCCCGTCCCTCGCGCGGCAGGTTTCTCCCGCCCCGGCGATGGCCGATCGTCGCCGGGCCGCAGGCGGGCCGGGGAAATGCGGAACCCGCCGGCTCGGCTCAGATGTCGCCGCTGAACGTGTCGCAGTCAGACAGCTTGCCCGACTTCAGCCCGCGCGCCAGCCAGGCCTGCCGCTGCTTCGACGTTCCGTGGTTGAAGCTTTCGGGCACGACATAGCCCTGCATCCTCTTCTGCAGCGTGTCGTCGCCGATCTGCCGCGCGGCATTCAGCGCCTCCTCGATGTCGCCCTGCTCGAGCAGGCCCTTCTGTGCGGTGTAGTGGCCCCAGACGCCGGCGAAGCAGTCGGCCTGCAGTTCGACGCGCATCGACATCCTGTTGGCTTCCGCTTCGCTCATCTCCTGGCGCATCTGGTTGAATTTCGGCAGCACGCCGATCAGGTTCTGCACGTGGTGACCGACCTCGTGGGCGATGACGTAGGCCTGGGCGAAGTCGCCGGCCGCGCCGAACTGGCGGTCGAGCTGATCGAAGAAGGCGGTGTCGAGATAGACCTTCCTGTCGCCGGGGCAGTAGAACGGCCCGGACGCCGACGACGCGTAACCGCAGGCCGACGCGATCTGGCCGGAGAACATGACGAGCTTCGGCTCCTCGTAGGTGGAGCCCTCGGCCTGGAAGATACCGTTCCACACATCCTCGGTCTCGGCGAGCACGGTCGCCACGAACTGGCGCATCTCGTCGGAGGCCGGCGCATCCTGCTCCGTCACCTGCCCGCCGCCGGGCACGCCGCCGCCCTCCGACAGGATCTCCATCGGGTCGATGCCGCAGGCGCGCAGCGCGAAGAACAGCACGACGAGGATGATGATGGTCGACAGCCCGCCGCCCGCGGAACGGCCGACCGGGATGCGCACCGGTCCGGAGCGTCCGAAGCCGCCGGGAATGCCGGCGCCGCCGCGCCCCCGCGCGTCTTCGATGTTGTCGCTCTGGCGGCGGCCTCTCCAGCGCATGCGAACTCCCTTTCCGCTCGTCGCGCCCTCCCGGCGCTGCGAACCCTTCAACTGAAAGACCACGGTTCGGGTTGCGTCAAGCGTGTCCGGTGTCGTCTTTCGCGGCATGACTGGCCGGCCGCGCCGTCAGGCCCCTTGCGGGCGCAACCGGTGATTGACGGCAGCCGCGCGTCTTTCCGGGGCCGCCGTTGGCAATCCGTTAACCATAATTCGCGCAATCATCCAGGCGGATCAACGAGGCGGATGTTTCGATGCGCGGGCTTGCAGGAATTCTCGGGTCGATACTGGTTGCATTCTCCCTGTCCGCCTGCGCGACGGCCGGCGATCCCGGCGCCGCAAGGACGGCTTTCGCGTCCGAAGCCCCCGCCGGCAGCGCGGCGAGCTTCCTGTCGCCCGGCGGCGGCAGCCTCGCCGGCCGGACGATCCGCGTTCGATCGCTTTCCGACATCCGCCTCGGGCCGAAGGAGGTCGTGCTCACCTTCGACGACGGCCCGATGCCGGGCAAGACCGACAGGGTGCTGACGATCCTTTCCGCGCATGGCGTCAAGGCGACCTTCCTGATGGTCGGCCAGATGGCGAACGCCTATCCGGCCACGGCGCGCAAGGTCGCCGCAGCCGGCCACTCGATCGGCTCGCACACGCAGAACCACAGGAACCTGCGCGGCCTCGACCGCGCCGCGGCGATGGCGCAGATCGAGAAGGGCCGGCAGAGCATCGCCGACGCGCTCGGTCCGTCGCTCAACCGGCCGGCCAACTTCTTCCGCTTTCCCTATCTGGCCGATACCCCCGAACTGCGCCGCCAGCTGGCGCTGCAAAACATCGTCGTCATCGATGCCGACATCGATTCCAAGGACTATTTCCCATCCTCGCCGGAGCAGGTGAAGGAGCGCACCCTGTCGCGACTCGGCGCGCGCGGATCCGGCATCATTCTCTTTCACGACATCCACGCGCGCACCGCAGCGATGCTGCCGGGTTTCCTCGCCGAATTGCGCCGGCGCGGCTACAAGGTCGTCCACCTCGCGCCCGGCGGGGGCGGCGGCGGTCCGCTGGTCGCATCGCTGGGCGACGTCTCGGGCATGCGCTGATCCGCGGCCGGCCTGCGATGCCGGCGCCGCGTCAGTGCTGCGCCTGCTTCATGTCCGGAAGGAAGACCGTGAGCAGCCCGAGGGCCGGCAGGAAGGCGCAGATACCGTAGACGTAGTCGATGCCGCGGATGTCGGCGACGACGCCGAGCACCGCCGCTCCCAGCCCCCCCATGCCGAAGGCGAAGCCGAAAAAGATGCCGGCGACCATGCCGACACGGCCGGGCAGCAACTCCTGGGCGAAGACGACGATCGCCGGGAAGGCCGAGGCCATGATCAGGCCGATCGCCGCCGACAGTACCGCCGTCCAGAACAGGTCGACATGGGGAAGCGCCAAAGTGAACGGCAGCACGCCGAGGATCGAGAACCAGATCACCGTCTTGGCACCGAAGCGGTCGCCGAGCGGACCGCCGACGACGGTTCCCGCGGCCGCCGCGCCGAGCAGGACGAACAGCAGAACCTGCGAATTCTGGATGGAGACCCCGAACTTCTCGATGACGTAGAACGTGTAGTAGCTCGACAGGCTGGCCATGTAGACGTTCTTGGAAAAGGTCAGGATGCCGAGCACCGCCAGCGCCAGCACGACGCGGCTGCGGGCGAAGGGCAGTGGGCGCCCGGCGCCGTGGCGGGAGGCGGCGGCGACGCGGTTGCGCGCATACCACACGCCCACCCGCCAGAGGATGACCATCCCGGCGAGCGCGGCGAAGGCGAACCACGACACGCTCGCCTGGCCGCGCGGCACGACGATGAAGGCGGCGAGCAGCGGCCCGACCGCCTGGCCGGCGTTGCCGCCGACCTGGAACAGCGACTGCGCCAGGCCGTAGCGCCCGCCGGACGCAAGGCGGGCAACCCGCGAGGATTCGGGGTGGAAGATCGCCGAGCCGATACCGATGAAGGCGGCGCCGACGAGCAGTACCCAGTAGTGGGTGGCGAAGCCGAGCAGCAGCAGGCCGGCGAGGCTCGATCCCATGCCGAAGGGGAGCGAATAGGGCAGCGGCCGCTTGTCGGTGTACATGCCGATCAGCGGCTGCAGCAGGGAGGCCGTCACCTGGAAGGTGAAGGTGAGCAGGCCGATCTGCCAGAAGTCGAGGCCGTAATCCTCCTTGATCATCGGGTAGATCGCCGCCAGCAGCGACTGCATGATGTCGTTGATGAAGTGGCAGAGCGACACTGCCAGGATCACCGAATAGACCGTCGGGTCGGAGCGCAGGCGGTAGCGGGCGGCGGTCGTGTCGGTCAAGGCGGGAGGGACTCCGGGGTGACGCCGTCCTATACACCCGCATCGACGCGACACAACGGCCAATCGTGTCGAGTGCTTGAGCCTGCGGCGCGACCGTCCGCCGTCAGGGCTTGATCGTGCGCGCCACCAGCCGCGCGATCGGCGCGCCGAAGACGAGCACGAAGAGGAAGCGGGCCATCTGCAGCGCCATGACGAACGAGATGTTCACATCGCGCGAGGCGGCCGAAATGATGGCGACCGAATCCATGCCGCCCGGGCTGGTGGCGAGGTAGGCGGTCAGCGGGTCGACGCCGAGCAGGCGGTGGATCAGGTAGCCGAGCCCGGCGCAGAACGCCATCAGCGCGGCGATCGAGGCGACGAGCTTCGGCAGGGCGCGGATGGCGTGGGCGACGATCCGGCGGTTGAAGTTGAGGCCGATCGTCCAGCCGATCGCGACATAGCTGCCGGAGAGCAGCCAGGGCGGCAGCTGCAGGGGCAGGCCGAGACCGAGATGCACGGCGAAGCCGGCGAGCATGGCGCCGAAGAAGTTGGGCGTCGGCAGGCGCAGCAGCCGGCCCGCAGCCATGCCGGCGCCGGCGACGAGGAGCGCCGTGGCGAAGGGTCCGGGAGCGATCGGCGGGAACCACGGATGGGCCGGCGCCGGAATGCCGCTCGTATCGACCCACAGCCCGGCGACCAGCGCGGCCGCGACCGAGACCATCATGACGCGCAGGTATTGCATGAACGCGACCAGCCGCTGGTCGGCGCCGAACGCGCCGGCCATCAGCACCATGGCGCTGGCCGCCCCCGGCGCGGAACCCCACACCCCGGTCGTGCCGGGCAGGATGCGCCAGCGGCTGATCAGGTAGCCGAGGATGGAAGACGCGGCGACGGTGAGGGCGGCGACGCCGAGGAAAAGCATCCAGTCGTCGAGGAAGGCGATGACGATCTCGATTTCGATCGAGGCGGCGATCAGGCAGCCGACGATCGCCTGCGCCGTGGCGAAGACGGGCCGCGGCACGCGCTCGCCCGACCCCGACGAGCCGAGCACGATCGCCGCGAGCATCGGCCCGATCAGCGCCGCCGCGGGCAGGCCGGCAAGCTCGATCGCGGCCGACAGGGCAAGGGAAAGAACGACCAGCGCCGCCCACTGGACGCCGCGCGGCTTCGTCGAGAAGAAGCCGGGCGGTGTCGCGGAAGCGTCGATCATGCCCTCCCCTTACGCCGCCCGGCCCGATTCGCAAACCGGCGACGCCAGCCGTGCGGGCGGACCGGCCTCCCCGCCCCTTGACGCAGAAGCCGGCCGGCGATCCTCTGTGTCGGACGGGAGGGAGACCGGAATGACGCCGACCGATTTCACACGAGCCTTCGCCGCCCTGCTTCTGACCGGCGCCGCGGCGCTGTCGTCCGCAGCGCCCGCCCGCGCCGGCGACCGCGCGCTAATCGACGTGATCGGCTACTCGGCGGACCTCCGCCACCTCGCCTTCGAGGAGTTCGGCGTCCAGGACGGATCAGGCTTCGCCTATTCGAGCCTCTACGTCGTCGACCTCGTGAAGGACCAGTGGGTCGCCGGAACCCCCTATCGGGAAAGGGCCGACAGCGAGGAGGTGCCCCTCGCCGCGGTCCGCGCCAAGGTCGCCGCGGCTGCGAAGGCCAGGCTCGACGCGCTCAAGATCGACATGCCGGCCCAGGTCGTGGCGCTGATGGGCGACGGCGTGCTCGACCCGAAGCCGTCGATGCGCTTCGGCTACCCGGCCTACGGCCTGCCCGGGCAGACCGAGGGCGACTTCACGCTGTCGATCGAGACCTTCGCCGCGCCGGCGCCTGCCGGATGCGATCCCGGACTGGTCGGCGAAACCAGAGGCTTCGCCCTGTCGCTCACCGGCGACGGGCCGGCCCGCGAACTGCACCGCGACAAGGGCACGCTGCCGAAATCGCGCGGCTGCGTGACGGACTACGCGATCTATGCGGTCATCTTTCCCTATCTCGGCGGCGGACTGGAGAACGCCGTGGCGATCGTCTCGACCTATCCCTACGGCTTCGAGGGTCCCGACCGGCGCTTTCTCGTCGTGCCCTTCGGCAAGTAGCGCCTTCAGGCGAAGGGCACCGCGACCGTGCCCTTGGGCAGCTTCGCCTCGTCGTCCGGTTCGACGTGGATGATGACGCGCACCGAGGGGATTTCGGCCTTCAGCGCCTCCTCGATGCGGTCGCAGATGACATGGCTTTCGCCGACGCTCATGTCGGCATCGACGACCATGTGGAACTCGATGAAGGTGGCGCGGCCGGCGATGCGCGTCTTCAGGTCGTGGACCTCCATCGCGCCCCTGGAATTGGCCGAGATGATGTCGCGGATGCGCATGTGCTCCTGCGGCTCGACCGCCTTGTCCATCAGCCCGTCGATGGAGGAGCCGATGACGCCCCAGCCCTGCCACAGGATGTTGAGCGCGACGATCAGCGCCAGCAGGGGATCGAGCACGGTCCAGCCGGTCACGACCGCGCCGACGAGACCTGCGAGGACGCCGACGGAGGTGACGACGTCGGTCATGATGTGCTTGCCGTCGGCGACGAGAGCCGGCGAGCGGCCCTTCCGTCCGGTGCGGATGAGCAGGCCGGCCCAGGTGCCGTTGACCAGCGCGGCGCCCGCATTCACCGCGAGGCCCTGCCACGGCTGCTCCATGGCGACCGGATGTTGCCAGGCCTTCCACACCTCGGCGATGATGAGCAAGGCGGCGAGCACGATCAGCACGCCCTCGAGCACCGCGGAAAAGTACTCCGCCTTGTGATGGCCGTGCTGGTGGGTGCTGTCGGCCGGCTTGTGGCTGACCTGGATGGCCCAGAAGGCGGCCGCCGCGGCGATCACGTTGACGATGGATTCCAGCGCATCCGAATAGAGCGCCACCGATCCCGTCAAGCGCCAGGCGACGAACTTCAGCGCCATCACGCCGAGAGCGACGACGATGGACCAGGCGGCCAGGCGTGCGATCGTCTCCTTGGCTGGCATGCGGGTCGCTCCCTAAGCTGCCTTTTCCCTGGCCTTGCGCGGCAGATGCGCGACCACGTTCTCGATCATGCGCATGCCGGCGTTCTGGCCGAGCGTCATGATCGATTCGGGATGGAATTGCACGGCCGCGATCGGCTCCTTGCGGTGCTCGAAGGCCATGATCACGCCGTCCTCGGTCTCGGCGGTCACCGTGAAGTCGTCCGGAAGGCGGACCGGATCGGCGAAGATCGAATGGTAGCGGCCGACCGTGACCTCCTTCGGCAGGCCGGAGAAGATGATGCCCGGCTTGGAGACGCGAATGCGCGAGGGCTTGCCGTGCATCGGCACGTGCAGCTGCCGCAGTTCGCCGCCATAGGCCTCGGCGAGCGCCTGCAGGCCGAGGCAGACACCGAAGATCGGCAGGTCGCGCGCCCGCGCCTTGCGGATGGTCGCCGCGCAATCGAAATCCTTCGGCATGCCGGGTCCGGGCGACAGCACGACGAGGTCGGGCTTCAGCCGGTCGAACAGCTCCTCGGCCACCGGCGTGCGCACGGTCGAGACGTTGGCGCCGGTCTGGCGGAAGTAGTTGGCGAGCGTGTGGACGAAACTGTCCTCGTGGTCGACGAGCAGGATGTTGACACCTTCGCCGACGCGGGCGGTCTTGCGTTCGTTTGCGCCGGAGTTGCCGGCCTTCGCGTCGCGGATAGCGGAGAGCATGGCGGATGCCTTCAGTTCGGTTTCGGCCTCTTCCTCGGCCGGATCGGAATCGTAGAGCAGCGTGGCGCCGGCGCGCACCTCGGCGATGCCGTCCTCGATGCGGATGGTGCGCAGCGTCAGCCCGGTGTTCAGGTCGCCGTTGAAATGAACCATGCCGATCGCGCCGCCGTACCAGGCGCGCGGGCTCTTCTCGTTGTTCTCGATGAAACGCATGGCCCAGAGCTTCGGCGCGCCTGTCACCGTCACCGCCCAGGCGTGGCTGAGGAAGGCGTCGAAAGCGTCCATGCCCTCGCGCAGCCGCCCCTCGATGTGGTCGACCGTGTGGATCAGGCGCGAATACATCTCGATCTGCCGGCGGCCGATGACGCGAACCGAGCCCGGCTCGCACACCCGGCTCTTGTCGTTGCGGTCGACGTCCGAGCACATGGTCAGCTCGCTTTCGTCCTTCTTCGAGTTGAGCAGCTTGAGGATCTGCTCGCTGTCGGAGATGGCGTCGTCGCCGCGGCGGATCGTGCCGGAGATCGGGCAGGTCTCGACGCGGCGGCCGTTGACCCGCACGAACATCTCCGGCGAGGCGCCGACGAGATACTCGCGCTGGCCGAGATTGATGAAGAAGGAGTAGGGCGACGGGTTGATCGCCTTCAGCCGCCGCGAGATCTCAGAAGGCGCCGTCTCGCAGCGCTCGTAGAACATCTGCCCGGGCACCACCTCGAAGAGGTCACCACGGCGGAAGCTCTCCTTGGCCTTCTCCACCAGTTTCGCATACTCGCCCGGCTCGTGGTCGCCGCGCGGCGGGATGCGGTCGGAGGGGCGGAACGGCTCTTCCGTCACCGTCCGCGGCAGGCCGGCGGTGGAAAAGCCCTCGCCCGAATAGTCGTAGCGGTCCTTCCACGCCTTCGCCGAATAGTGGTCGACCACCAGCACCTCGTCGGGCAGGTAGAGGACGAGGTCGCGCTGGCTCTCCTTGCGCTTGAGCACATAGTCGACCGGGTCGAACTGGAAGGCGAGATCGTAACCGAAGGCGCCGTAGAGGCCGAGGTTGGGGTCTTCCGCGGTGCGGAACAGCGCGACGATGGCGCGCAGCACGGTGAACACCGATGGCACGCGGCTGCGCTCCTCCTCGGTGAACACACGGCCGGGCTCGGCGACCTGGAGGCGCAGCGCGGACGCCGTGTCCTCGGTGACGGCGACCTCGGCGAGGCCGGCGAGCGCCTTCCTGATCGGCACCAGCAGCGCCTCGCCGCGCCCGTTCAGCGCCTCGATCGCCATGGCACGGCCGCGCGCCGAAATGGCCAGCGGCGGATCGATGATCGCCGTGTCCCAGCGCGTGTAGCGGCCCGGATATTCGTAGTTCGACGAGAATACCGCGCCGCGGCGGCTGTTCAGCCCGTCGACATAGGGCTCGATGGCCCCGGCATAGGCTACATCGTGGCGCTCGCGCCGGATGGCGACGCCGCCGGCGGTGACGAACCTCTCGGCGCCGTCGTCAAGGATCTCGACCGTCATTCCCGTCTCCTGTGTCCTGCCGCGGGCGGTCCGGAGGCGCCAAAAAGCAAATGGCCGCCCGGACTTCTCCTGCGGCCACCTTCAATTTTCACGCGCACGCGCTTCGAGAGGCCGCTGTCAGCAGGCCCGCCACCACTTGTTCTGGGTCGAAGTCATGAGCATGGAGCCTCCATAGCGCCGAAAGGGGCCTTCGGCAAGCGCGTTTGCGGCTGCCTCGCCCGAGGTTAGCCCGAACGACCGGCCCGGCGCCGCAGCACCGAGACCGCCAGCCACGACAGGCTCGCCCAGGCGACGCCCATCGCCCAGCCGGCGGCGACGTCGCTCGGCCAGTGGACGCCGAGATAGACGCGGCTCGCCCCGACCGCAGCCGAGACGAGGACGGCGACGACAAGCACGTAGGCCCGCGCGGCGGACGACTCGACGATGCGCACGATGAGGGCGGCGAGCGTCAGATAGACGACCGTCGACATCATGGCGTGGCCGCTGGGGAAACTCGCCGTATGGATCGTGTCGAGATGGGCGACGAGATCCGGACGCGGCCGGTCGTAGAAGGATTTCAGCAGCTGGCTGACGATGGTGCCGCCGGAGACCGAGAGGAATGCGTAGAACGCCGGTCCGGGCCGACGCGTCATCAGGAGGAAGCCGATCACGGCGGCGAGCGTCAGCACGATCAGCGGGTAGCCGCCGAGCGCGGTGATCTCCAGCGCCGTCTCCTCCAGCCAGGACGGGCCGATCGGGTCGGACGAATCGGCCGGATTGCGCAGGGCGAGCAGCAGCGCCGTGTCGAACGCGTCGATCTCGCCCTCCGCCATCTCGTCGGCGATGGCGAGGAAGGCGAAGATGCCGGCGGCGGCGATGGCGATCATCACCACCGGAACGGTCGCCGGGCGGAAGTCGCGCAGGCCGCGCACGAGGTCGGTCGGGGAGAAGGCCATGGCGATCACCCTTAGACGGTTGATCGCGGCAGGCAAGAGCCGTCACGAACTCGTCAGCAAAGGCGGCTACACGGCGAAGCCCGCGGCAGGACACGACGATGCGCTACCCGACCAACGACACCTTCGCCACGCATTTCCTCGAGACGGGCAAGGACGGCCCGCCCTTCTATCTCGGCCGCCGCTTCGATGCCGACGGACGCTTCCTCTTCGAGCCCGGCAACACGGTCGTGAGCCACGTCGTCCCCGGCTCGGCCACGCAGGCCGCGCTCTTCCGCTTGCGCGAGCGGCTGGAGGCGCTGCCCTTTGCGGATCGCTTCGCCTGGACGCCGGTGGAGAGCTGGCACATGACCGTCTTCCAGGGAACGATCGAGGGCCGCCGTTCGGCCCCGTTCTGGCCGGCGGGCATGGGGCTCGACGCGCCAATCGACGAGACGACGCGCCTGCTCGACGCCCGGCTGGCGAATTTCGCTCCGGCCCAGCCCTTTGCCGTGAAGCCGGTCGAGGTGACGCCGCTCGGCCTCGTCGTCGCCGGCGCCACGCCCGAGGACGAGCGGACGCTGCGGGCGCTGCGCGACCGCCTCGCGGACGTCTTCGGCTACCGCCATCCGGACCACGAGGACTACACCTTCCACGTCACGCTGGCCTACGTGAAGCAATGGCTGCCGGCCGGCGCGGACGCGATCTACCTGCCGGCGCTCGACGCCATCGGCCGCGACGTGGCCGCGGAAGTCCCGCAGCTCGAACTCGCCCCGCCGGCCTTCTGCACCTTCCGCGACATGAACCTGTTCACGCCCGTGCGCGGGCTCGGCTGAGAAGGCCGACCGCCGCCGGCCCGCGCCGCCGGCTCAGCTTTCGGCCCTGGCCCTCTCCTTCAGGTTCCGTCTGGACCACTTCAGGAATGCCGCAACCGGCGGCCGCTCGGCGGTCGCCCGCTTCGCCACCATCCACACGTCGCTCCTCGGCAGGCCGGAGAAGGCGAGTTCCGTCAGCCGCCCGTCGCCCGCTGCGACCAGCCGCGGCAGGAGGGCGATGCCGACGCCGTGCGCGGCGAGTTCGGCCATGGCGAGCGGACTCGTCGCCGATGCCACCGGCTCGCCACCCAGTCCGGCGAACCAGCGGTAGGCTTCGACCTCGGCCAGCGAACCCGAAGCGGCGATGACGGCATATCCGGCGAGACGTCCCGCCGCCGGCGGCGCCGGATGGCGGTCGAGCCAAGCCTGGCCGGCGTAAAGGCCCCAGTCGAGGTGGGCGATCCTGCTGCCGACCATGTCGGCGGGCGCCGATTCGAGGGGCGTCACCAGGACGTCGAAGTCGTCGTCGGGCAGCGCGAACA
>DUSC01000100.1 GCA_012842935.1 Hyphomicrobiales bacterium
CCAGCAGCAGGATCGGCGCAGGGTCGCGAGGCCAGACGCCGGCGAAAGCCTCGTCGCCGGCGGACGGACAACCCGCCTCGACGACATCGGCGAGGATCCGGGCGAGCAGGCGAAGCTTCAGCGCCAGCGATGCGGCATCGACGGGATGGCCGCGGAACTCCGGCGCTTTCGCCCAGTCCGGCCAGTCGATCTGCGTCTCGCGGGCGACGAAGGATCGCGCGATCGCCTCGGCCCGGGAGAGGACGGCGAGCACGAGGAAGCGCACGGGGAAGGAGCGGCCGGCAGCGCGTTCGGCGACGAGCGCCAGCGAGACGAGCAGGGCCGCGATCTTCAGCAGCATCCTGTCGTTTCGCCCGTCCATGCCACCGTCCATTGCGGACCTCCTTTCCGGCGGGCGAGTCTAGGGCGGGCTTACGGGGAGGGGGACAAACGGGAGCACGAAAAAATGTCCCGCAGTTGATCTTGCGAGGAAATTTCTTCGCGTGCGGGCAATAGACAGCCGATCTATCCCCCGCCCGGCGCTCGCATTCCGCCGTCCATGGATCAAGAACGACGCGCCGGTCCCGTCCGGCGGCGGCGTTCACACGATCCGGCCGACGGCCAGGTCCGCGGCAGTCCGGATCGCCTCGATGTTCTTCCTGTAGGCATCGACGCCGTCGCCTCGGAACACCGCCGAACCGGCCACCAGCACGTCGGCGCCGGCGGCGGCGAGCTGCGGGGCCGTCTCCGCCGTGACGCCGCCGTCAATCTCGACACGGATTGGCCGCGTGCCGATCATCGCCTTCACCCGGCGAACCTTCTCGACGACCGAAGGGATGAAGGCCTGGCCGCCGAAGCCCGGATTGACGGTCATCAGCAGCACGAGGTCGAGCCGGTCGAGCACGTATTCGATGACGTTCTCGGGCGTCGACGGATTGAGCGAGACGCCGGCCTTTCTGCCGAGCGCGCGGATCGCCTGCAGCGAGCGGTCGAGATGCGGCCCGGCTTCGGCATGCACCGTAATGATGTCGCAACCGGCGTCGGCGAAGGCGGCGAGATAGGGATCGGCCGGGGCGATCATCAGGTGGCAGTCGAACACCTTCGCCGTGCGGTTGCGGATCGCCTTGATCACCGGCGGGCCGAAGGGGATGTTGGGAACGAAATGGCCGTCCATCACGTCGAGATGGATCCAGTCGGCGCCCGCCCGGTCGACGGCCTCGACCTCGTCGCCCAGCCGGGAGAAGTCGGAGGCGAGCACCGAAGGAGCGATCAGGGTCTTTTCGCGCATCGATCCGTTCCATGGAAGGGCTGGCGTCCTGCTGCCCTACCCGACGGGCTACCGATTGTCGATAGCGGGTTCGCCTGCCCCCGCTTCCCCGCCGCTCCCGCCGACGGGAAGGTGTCGGCGAAGCGCGACCGCCGCGGACCGCCGTGGCCCAGAACCGGGCCGAGGCAGGCCCTACCCGGAACCGGGCGAACCGCGACTATTCGGCGACCCGCCAGCCCGAGCCACCGATGCCCAGCAGGACCCTCGCAGCGATTGGCTACCTGTGCCTGGGCATCCTCGTATTCTCGCTTCAGGATCTCATCCTGAAGGACCTTTCGGGCGACTATCCGGTCACCCAGGCGATGACCGTCCGCTCGGTCGTGGCGCTGCCGATCCTGTTCCTGCTCGTCCGCGCCAGCGGCTTCACGCTCCGGTCAAGGAATTTCCGTCTGCTGGTCCTGCGCGCGGCCATGTCGTTCGGCGCCTATCTGTCCTACTACATGGCGCTCGCCGCGCTGCCGATGGCCGATGTGGTCGCCCTGTTCTTCATCGCCCCGCTCTACATCACCGCGCTCGGCATCGTCGCACTCGGCGAGCGGCCGCATCGCGCCACCTTCGCCGCGCTCCTCGTCGGCATCGCCGGCGTTGTCGTGACCCTTCGGCCGGACTCCGGACTGTTCGAATGGGCGTCGCTTCTGTCGCTCTTCGCCGCAGTGCTCTACGGTTCGGCGCAGATCGTGGCGCGCAAGATGGGCGAGGGCGAGGGCGCCGCCGTGATGACCTTCTATCAGAACCTCGCCTTCCTCGCGGGCGCGCCGGCATTGGCCTTCCTGTTCGGCGGCGACTCCACGAGCGGCCTGCATCCCAGCATCGCCTTCCTCACGCGCCCGTGGTCCTGGCCGCCGGCCGTCGACCTGACCCTGATGGCGGCCTGCGGCGTCATCGCCGCTGCCGGCATGACGCTGCTCTCGCAGGCCTATCGGCTGGCGCCCGCCGGCAACCTCTCGGTGTTCGAGTACAGCGCCATCTTGTGGGCTCCGCTGTGGGGGTTTCTCTTCTTCGGCGAGGTGCCGCGCGTCACGACGGTCGTCGGCGCCGCGCTCATCTGCGGCGCCGGCCTCTTCGCCCTTCGCGCGGCCGAGCGGAAACCGA
>DUSC01000101.1 GCA_012842935.1 Hyphomicrobiales bacterium
GCGTAGCGGCATTTCCGGGGAGGGGGACAAAATTGTCGCCGCAGCCCGGCGAGAATCGCCGAAGATATTGAAAAGGCGAGGAGAAATTTTCGGCTGCGGCGCCGACGGCGGCGATTTTGTCCCCCGCGCCGGCGTCCGCCGGAGGGGACGGCCGAAGGCGCGCCGCCCCGCGCCCGTCCCTTTCTTCGCCCTTGCCGTCCTCTCCACGGCGAGGAGAAAGGCGCTCGCGGCGTTAGGCACCCCGTCTCCAGCAGGGGGAAGGAGGGCGCGTGCCCCTAAGCATCCGCAGGGGCGAGGAAGACACCGTCAGGCGGGATCGCCGCGCAGGAAGTCGAAATCGCAGCCCCGGTCGGCCTGGAGAACATGCGTGCGGTAGAGCCGGTCGTAGCCGCGCCCGGAAGGACTCGCGGCTGCCGGGCGTCCGGCGGCCGCGAGGCGCGCCGCGATCTCGGCATCATCGACGAGGAGGTCGATGCGGCGCCCGGCAACGCTGAGACGGATGCGGTCGCCGGTCCTGACGATCGACAGCGGCCCGCCGACCGTCGCCTCCGGCGTGACGTGCAGCACGATCGTACCGAACGCCGTGCCGCTCATGCGCGCATCCGAGACGCGCACCATGTCCTTGACGCCCTTGCGGGCGAGCTTCTTCGGGATCGGCAGGTAGCCGGCCTCGGGCATGCCCGAGGCGCTCTTCGGCCCGGCATTCTGCAGGACCAGCACGTCGTCGGCCTCGACGTCGAGATCGGGATCGTCGATGCGCCGGGCGAGATCTTCCAGACTGTCGAAGACGACGGCGCGGCCCTCGTGTTCGAGCAGCCGCGGGTCGGCGGCGGCGCGCTTGACGATGGCGCCGCCCGGCGCCAGCGAGCCGAACAGGGCGACGAGGCCGCCCTTCGCCGAGATCGGGTCGGAGACGGCATGGACGACGCGGCGGTCGGCGGCGACCGCCGGCTTGCGGTCGAGGCGCTCGCCGAGCGTCTCGCCGGTCACGGTCATGCAGTCGAGATGGAGCAGCGGCTTCAGTTCGCGCAGCACGGCGTCGAGCCCGCCGGCGGCATGGAAATCCTCCATGTAGTTGTCGCCGACCGGCTTCAGGTCGACGAGTACGGGCGTCGTCTCGGAGAGTTCGTTGAGGCGTTCGAGCGAAAGTTCGAGCCCGGCGCGGCCGGCGATCGCGGCGAGGTGGAGGATCGCATTCGTCGAGCCGGAGAGAGCGAGGATGACGCGGAGCGCGTTCTCGACGGATTTCGCCGTGACGATGCGGCGCGGCGTCAGCTCCGAGCCGATCAGGGCGACCGCGCGGCGGCCGGATTCCTCCGCACAGCGCAGACGGTCGGCGTGGACGGCGGGGATCGCCGCCGAATCGGGCAGCGCCAGGCCGAGCGCCTCGGCGACGCAGGCCATGGTGCTGGCCGTGCCCATCACCGCGCAGGTGCCGGCGGTGGTGGCGAGGTTGCCCTCGACGGCGGCGATCTCGGCCGCGTCGATCTCGCCGCCGCGGAAGCGCGCCCAGAAGCGCCGGCAGTCGGTACAGGCGCCGAGCCGCTCGCCCTTGTAGCGGCCGGTCATCATCGGCCCGGCGACCAGCTGAACGGCGGGCACGTCGGCGGACACAGCGCCCATCAGCTGCGCCGGCACGGTCTTGTCGCAGCCGCCGAGCAGCACCACGCTGTCCATCGGCTGGGCGCGGATCATCTCCTCGACGTCCATCGACATCAGGTTGCGGAACTTGAGGCTCGTCGGGCTGAGGAATACTTCGCCGAGCGAGATCACCGGGAACTCGAGCGGCAGGCCGCCGGCGGCGAGCACACCGCGCTTCACCGCATCGAGCAGTTCGGGGAAGTGCCGGTGGCAGTTGTTGAAGCCGCTCGGCGTATGGCAGATGCCGACGATCGGCCGCGCCAGCATCCCGTCGGAATAGCCCATCGAGCGGGCGAAGGAACGCCGCAGATAGAGGGCGAAGTCGCGGTCGCCGTAGTTGGTCAGCCCGCGGCCGAAGCCGCTCGGCCGGCCGCTGTCCTCGCCGGAACTCATCGCCGCGCCCCCACGAGCTTCTGCCGGACGAATTTCGGCGACAGGTAGTCGGCGATGCCGAGCGTGCCGCCCTCGCGGCCGAAGCCGCTCTCCTTGACGCCGCCGAACGGCCCCTCGGCCGTTGCCAGAAGCACCTCGTTCACTCCGACCATGCCGACCTCCAGCGCCTCCAGCGTGCGCTGGGCGCGCTCAATGTCGTTGGAGAAGACGTATCCGGCAAGACCGAAGGGCAACGCATTGGCCCGGGCGATTGCGTCCGCCGGATCGTCGAAGCCGACGATCGGCGCGACCGGGGCGAAGGGCTCCTCCGCCATGATCCGGCTGTCGGGCGGGACGGAGGCGAGCACGGTCGGTTCGAGGAAATGGCCGGCGTTGAGTTGGACCGGTCGAGCCCCGCCGGCGAGCAGCGTGGCACCGCCGGAGACGGCGTCGGCGACCAGTTCCAGCGTGCGGTCGAGCGCCCGCCGTGCGATCAGCGGGCCCATGGTGACACCCGGCTCGGCGCCGTCGCCGACGACCGTTGCACGCGCCACCCTGGCGAAGGTCTCGGAGAACTCGCGTTCGATCGAGCGGTGGACGAAGAAGCGGCTGGGCGAGATGCATACCTGCCCGCAATTGCGGAACTTCGCCGCGGCCAGCGCCTCGGCCGACGCCACCGGGTCGGCGTCCTCGTGCACGATGACCGGCGCATGGCCGCCGAGCTCCATGGAGACGCGCTTGATGCCCTCCGCGGCGAGCCTGAGCACGATCCTGCCGACGCGGACGGAGCCGGTGAGGCTGACCTTGCGCACGGCCGGCGCGGTGACGAGCACCTCCGAAACGAAGGCAGGATCGCCGTTGACCACCGAAACCGCCTCGGCCGGCACGCCGGCATCGATGCAGGCCTCGGCGAGCGCGAGGGCTGCGCCGGGCGTCTCGACGGCCGGCTTGACGATCACCGAACAGCCGGCGGCGAGTGCCGCGGCCATCTTGCGCGCCGGCAGCAGCGCCGGGAAGTTCCAGGCGGTGAGCGCGACGCACACCCCGACCGGCTCGTAGAGCACGGCCATGCGCTGGTCGGCATTGCGGCCGGGGATGACCTGGCCGTAGACGCGGCGCGCCTCCTCGCCGAACCATTCGAACTGGTCGGCCGCGGCCATCGTCTCGCCCCTCGCCTCGGCGAGCGGCTTGCCGGTCTCGGCCGTGATGCCGGCGGCGATCGCGTCGGCACGCTCGCGGATGAAGTCGCCGGCGCGGCGCAGGATGCGCCCGCGATCCCATGCAGGTACCGCCCGCCACTTGGCGAATCCGGCCACGGCGGCGCGGACGGCGTCTTCCAGGTCTTGCCGCGTCGCGGCGGCGATCCGGCCGATCTCGAGTTCGCTGACGGGGCTGACGAGGGGCAGCGTGGCGCCGTTCCCGGAGGGCCGGCGGTCGCCGCCGATGAGCAATCTGTATTCGGGCATGGTCTGGTTCGCGGGGTGGGTCGGAGCGTGGGCGGCCGGCGATTGACGCCTTGACAGCCGGTAAAGCTCACACTACCAGTAATTTCACCAAGTGCAACACGTGTTGTTAATGGTGAAACAAACCGGCGGAGCACGGGGCGCCGCCGGCGCTCGAGAACCCCCGGGAGGAATAGAGGAATGTCCTACAAGAAATTTTTGGCGAGGACGGCCGCCGCCGCCGCCCTCGGCCTGTCGATCATGGCGCCCGCCATGGCGGCGGACGAGTTCATCGAAGGCACCTTTCCGCCGCTGAAGGCCGGCAAACCCTATGCCGGCGTCACCATCAACGTGCCGACGCAGAAGGGTTGGGCGAGCTTCGCGCCCGCCGTCGAACTGACCAAGAACTTCGAGGAAATGACGGGCATCAAGGTCCAGTACGACATGATCCCGGGCAGCGACATTCCGTCGAAGCAGCTGCTCGCCGTGTCGCAGGCGAGCGGCACCTATGACATCGTCACCCAGCACGCCACCTCGTTCGGCAGCTTCTTCCGCTTCCTCACGCCGATGACCGATCGCATCAACGCGACCTGGGGTAGCGTCGACAAGTTCGAGGACTGGCTGTTCCCGGCGCAGAAAGGCGTCAAGAACACCGACGGCCAGCACTATTTCGTTCCCTTCCACGCCAACGCGCAGATCGGCTACTACCGCAAGGACCTGTTCGAGAACGCGGAAGAGCAGGCGGCGTTCAAGGCCAAGTACGGCTACGACCTCGCCCCGCCGACCACCATCCAGCAGGTCAAGGACATCGCCGCGTTCTTCACCCGGCCGGACAAGAACCTCTACGGCCTGACGACGAACTGGGGCGCCGGCCAGGGCTACGCCGCCTTCATCGGCTACTACAGCGACGCCGGCTTCGACCTGCTCGGCGCCGACTACCGGCCGACCATGGCGACGCCCGAGGGGCGGCAGGCTGCGATCGACATCCTGAACTTCATGCAGGGCTCGATCCACAGGGACAAGTTCGTCAATCCCGACTCGGCCAACTTCCAGACCGGCCAGGTCTCGGACTTCTTCCTTTCGGGCTCGTCGGCGATGGCCTATGGCTGGCTGTCCGACTACTGGAGCTTCATGCAGAAGCCGGAGAACATCAAGCAGGTCGGTCCGGTCGGCGCCTTCCGCTTCCCCTCCTTCGCCGGGGAACCGAAGGGCGGCTACAGCTCTTGGTGGATGATGGGCATCCCGAAGGACGCCAAGAACCCCGACGCCGCATGGGAATACATCAAGTGGCTGCTCAACGAGCATCCGCAGATCGAGATGGCGGCCGGCCAGCTGCCCCCGATCAAGGATCTCGCCTATCGTACGGCCGTGGAGCCGGGCGGCATCAATCCTCGCGCCCTCTACGACGCCTTCGTCCAGGCCAAGATCACGACGCAGGTTCCCGAGATGTCGCAGCAGCCGCGAACCAAGGGCGTCGAGCTCTACACCGAGGTGATCGCCAACAAGATCACGCCGGAGGAGTTCGTCGACGGTTACGTCGCCGAGATCGAGAAGACCCTCACGGCCGCCGGATACATCAAGTGAGCCACATGGCAAGCTCGGTCGCCCGCACGGACCGGTTCGGCCGCTACCTCCTGGGAGCGCTTCTGGCGCTCCCCTTTCTCTACATCGCCGTCTTCTACGCCTACCCGATCTACAAGGTCGTCTCGCTCAGCCTGCGCGATTTCCAGATCGCCTACGGCATCGACGACTGGATCGGGCTGGGCAACTACACCGAACTCCTTTCCACCCCGGAGACGTGGTACACGCTCGGCCGCACGCTGCTCTACACGGCGATCTGTGTCGGCGTCTCCTTCGGCCTCGGCCTTGGCATGGCGTTGCTGACCGTGTCGCTCGCCGACGCCTTCTCCGAGCGCTTCGGCCGCGCCTTCCGCCACATCGCCATCGCGCCGATGATCTTCATCCCCGCCGCCGCCGGCGTCATGTGGGCCTTCGCCTATACCGAGCATTACGGCTGGGTGAATCACATCCTGATGGCGCTCGGCCTGCAGGCCTATCCGTGGATGGTCTCCGACGCCGCCTTCTTCCTCGTCATGGTCACCGACATCTGGGGCTGGACGCCGTTCGTCTACCTGATCCTGCTCGCCGCGCTGCAGTCGCTGCCGCAGGAACCGATCGAGGCCGCCCGCGTCGACGGCGCCAATGCCTGGCAGGTGTTCCGCCACGTCACCTTCCCGCTATTGAAGCCGGTCATCGTCATCGCCCTGACCATCAAGACGCTCGATACCTACCGGGCCTTCGACTACCTGTGGATCATGACCAACGGCGGGCCCGGCACCTCGTCGACGACGCTCAACCTCGCCACCTACAAGACCGCCTTCCAGAACCTCGACTTCGGCAAGGCGAGCGCGCTCGCCGTGATCACGATGATCTTCCCGCTCACCGTGATGATCCTGTTCCTGGCGTTCCGCAGGAGACAGGTCTCATGAACCGCTCGTTCGCCTACCGCGCCAGCCTGCTGTTCCTCGCCGCGATCGTCGCGCTGTGGACGCTGTTCCCGTTCGCCTGGTACTTTCTCGTGTCGCTGACGACGCCGGGCCACATCCCCCGTCGCTTCTCCTTCCCTGACGTGCTGACGCTCGATTCCTACGCGTCTGCCCTGCTCGGCAGCGGCGCCAAGGGCGTCTCGGCGAACTATTCGATCCTGCCGAACATCATCAATTCGTTCGTCGTCGCCGGCCTGACCGTCGTCGGCTGCACGGTGCTCGGCTTCGGTGCGGCCTATGTCTTCTCGCGCGGCCGTTCGACGACGCTCAGCGTGCTGTTCAACGCGCTGCTGGTCATCCGCATGACGCCGGCCGTCTCGCTCGCCGTGCCGATCTATCTGATGATCAACGCCTACGGGCTCTCCGACACGCATCTCGGCCTGTCGCTGGTCCACATCATGCTGTCGCTGCCGCTGGCGGTGTGGCTGCTCAAGGGCTTCATCGACGGCATCCCTGTCGAGCTGGAGGAAGCCGCCCTCATCGACGGCGCCAGCGTGCTGCAGGTTTTGCGCCACATCATCCTGCCGCTCGCCGCGCCGGGTGTCGCCGTGGCGGCATGCTTCGTCTTCCTCGCCAGCTATGTCGAGTTCATGTTCGCGTCGATCCTGTCGCGCGGGTCTGCGGACACGCTGCCGATCGCCATCGCCGGCTACAATTCCGACCACCAGACATTCTACAACGAGATGGCCGCGGCATCGTTCATGTCGATGATCCCGCTGTTCCTCTTCTTCTATTTCGCCGGCCGCTACATGGTCAGGGGCCTGACCATGGGTGCGGTGAAGTGACTTCGGCTTCCACGGATCAGACGGATCGAATCTCATGAGCAGACCCCTTCGCGTAGGCATCGCCGGCCTCGGCCGCATCTTCGACCTGAACGGTCTCGGCTACATCGGCAACGAGGACGTCGAGGTGGTCGGCCTGTGCGACATCCGCGAGGATGCAGTTGCCAGCCGCCAGGCCATCTTCCCCGGCGCCAAGGGGGTCACCTCCTACGAGGACCTGCTCAAGCTGGACCTCGACCTGGTCGACATCCTGTCGCCTCACCCGCTCCACGAGGCCATGGCGGTCGCCGCCCTGGAGGCCGGCGCCCACGTCAGCGTGCAGAAGCCGATGGCGATGACCACGGCCGAATGCGACGCCATGATCGCGGCCTCGGCGCGAACCGGCCGCCGGCTGAAGGTGTTCGAAAACTTCGTCTTCTACCCGCCCCTGGTGAAGGCGCGCGAACTGCTGCTCTCCGGCGCGATCGGCGCGCCGAAGCACTTCCGCATGAAGGTGGTGATCGGTGACCGCTCCGGCGCCTGGCACGTCGCGCCCGAGGCCAACGCCTGGCGCTATGCGCTCGGCGAGAAGAGGCAGGGCGGGCCGCTGGTGTTCGACCACGGCCACCACATGATGGCGGTGGCGCTGTGGCTGTTCGGCGACGTGCGCGACTGCTACGCACAGATCGAGGAGACGCGCCTTCCCTCGGGCCCGCTGCTCGATGCGCCCGCGACGCTGGTCTGGCGCCACAAGGAGCCGCCGATCCACGCGATGTGGGACGTCAGCCTGGCCCTGCAGATGAAGGTGCGCACCGACTACTACGCCAGCCACGAGCAGTTCGAGATCCAGGGCGAGTCCGGGCTGATCACCGTCAATCGCTGCTCCGACCGCATGCTCGACGAGCCGGCGCTGACGCTCTACCGCGACGGCGAGGTGCGCGCCTGGCACAACATCGAATACGACTGGGGCGAGAGCTTCCGCCTGTCGACGTTGCACTTCATCGACGTGCTCAAGGGCCGCGAGCCGCAGCAGATCCTGACCGGTGAGGAGGGCCGCCGCGTGATCGAGCTGTTCCACATGTTCGACCGCTCGTCCCGCGAGGGCCGGCTGGTCTCCGGCGACGAGGCGGGGCGCTGAGGCCATGGAGCAGGCCGCATCCCATTCGCCGGGCGGCGACGCCGCGATGCGCGGGCGCGCCCGCGCCGTGGCCGAGACCGGCGGCGTCGACGAGGCGGTCGCCGCCGGGCTGATCGACGAGGCGATCGACTGCACGGTCTCCGAGGCACTCGTCCTCGGCCTGCTCAAGCAGGGCGTGCGCAAGTATTTCGCCATCTTCGGCCACGGATCGACCGACCTCGCCGAAGTGCTGCGCGTCTATGCGGCTGCGGGCGTCGTCTCGGTTCACGCGTTCCGCAACGAGGTGGCGATGGCGCATGCGGCGACGGCGCTGCGCTGGCAGTACGGCGAGCAGGCGGCGGTCGTCACCTCGATCGGGCCGGGCGCGCTGCAGGCCATGGCCGGCTCGCTCGCCGCGGCGTCGAACGGCGTCGGCGTCTGGCATCTCTACGGCGACGAGACGACCCACGACGAAGGCTTCAACATGCAGCAGATCCCCAAGCACCAGCAGGGGCTCTACGGGCAGCTGACCGCCGTCATGGGCGAGAGCTACGTGCTGCATACGCCTGAGGCGCTGCGCGCCGCGCTCCGCCGGGGCTCGATCCGCGTCAACCATCCGCATTTCGCCGGCCCGTTCTACCTGCTCCTGCCGATCAATGTGCAGCCGTCGCGGCTCGAGGGCCTGCGCCTCTCCAGTCTGCCGCAGC
>DUSC01000102.1 GCA_012842935.1 Hyphomicrobiales bacterium
CCCGCTCTTCGGCACCGATCCGATCGCGTTCGCCGCACCCGTGGACGGCGGCGAGCCGCTCGTCGTCGACGTGTCCCTGTCGAAGGTCGCCCGCGGCAAGATCATGGCCGCCGCACAGAAGGGCGAGGCGATTCCCGAGGGCTGGGCCTTCGACAAGGTAGGCCGCCCGACGACCGATGCCGGGGCCGCGCTCGCCGGCACCATGGCACCGCTCGGCGACGCCAAGGGGACGGCGCTGGCGCTGATGGTCGAACTGCTTGCGGCGGGGCTGACCGGCGCCAATTTCGCCTACGAGCAGAGCTCGTTCTTCGACGACCGCGGCCCCCCGCCGGGTACGGGGCAGCTGATGATCGCAATTGATCCGGGGGCGTTCGGTGGGGTAAGAGCACTGGCTCGGTTCACCGAAATGGCCGAGGCCGTTGCCGGGAGCGACGGTGCGCGGGTCCCCGGCCGACGGCGCCAGGAGTTGCGCGAACGGTTGCGGCGGGACGGCATCCCGGCCGATCGCGCCCTGATTGACGAAATCCAGAGGATCAGCACCGGCTGACGACGGCGGGAGACGAGGAAATGCTCCAGAAGACAAGCCCCTACATGCGGCAGGCGAACCTGATCGGCGGCGAGTGGGTGCAGGCCGATTCCGGCGCCACCATCGACGTCGTCAACCCGGCGACGAGGCTCAAGATCGGCACGGTGCCGAAGGCGGGCAGGGCGGAGACGCGCCGCGCCATCGAGGCCGCCGACGCGGCGTTCGTGACCTGGAAGAAGACCTCGGTTCTCGAGCGGCACAAGCTGCTGCGCAAGCTCCACGACGCGATCATGGACAACCAGCAGACGCTGGCCGAACTTCTCACCATGGAGCAGGGCAAGTCGCTGACCGAGGCCAAGGGCGAAGTCGCCATCTCGGCCGCCTACATCCTGTGGTTCGCCGAGGAAGGCCGCCGCACCTACGGCGATGTCGTGCCGTCGCCCTGGGCCGACCGGCGCGTGCTCGTGACCAAGGAACCGACCGGCGTCGTCGCGGCGATCACGCCGTGGAACTTCCCGTCCTCGATGCTCGCCCGCAAGATCGGCCCGGCGCTGGCGGCCGGCTGCACGGCCGTCGTCAAGCCGGCCTCGCAGACACCCTATTCGGGTCTCGCCTGGGGCGCGCTCGCCGAGGAAGCGGGCTTTCCGAAGGGCGTCATCAACATCGTCACCGGCTCGGCCGGCGAGATCGGCGACGAGATCTGCGCCAACCCGCTGGTGAAGAAGATCACCTTCACCGGTTCGACCGAGGTCGGCAAGATCCTGCTGCAGAAGGCGGCCTCGACGGTGAAGAAGGTGTCGATGGAACTCGGCGGCAACGCGCCGTTCCTCGTTTTCGACGACGCCGACGTGAAGCGCGCGGTGGAAGGCGCCATCGTCGCGAAATACCGCAATTCCGGCCAGACCTGCGTCTGCACCAACCGCTTCTTCGTCCAGGCCGGCATCTACGACGAATTCGTCGAGAAGTTCGCCGAGGCCACGGCGAAGCTGAAAGTCGGACCCGGCCTGGAGGAAGGCACGCAGCAGGGTCCGCTGATCGACATGCGCGCTGTGGAGAAGGTCGAGGAACTGGTCGGCGACGCCACCGCGCGGGGCGGCAAGGTCGTCACCGGCGGCAGGCGCCACGCGCTCGGCGGCTCGTTCTACGAGCCGACCGTGATCGCCGAGGCGACGCCTTCGATGCGCTTCATGCGGGAAGAGATATTCGGTCCTGTCGCCCCGGTTTTCCGGTTCGAGACCGAGGAGGAAGCGATCCGGCTCGCCAACGACACGGAGTACGGCCTCGCCTGCTACTTCTACACGGGCGATCTCGGAAGGGCGTTCCGCGTCATGGAAGGGCTGAAATACGGCATGGTCGGCGTCAACGAGGGCCTGATTACCACCGTCGAGGCGCCGTTCGGCGGCGTCAAGGAATCGGGTCTCGGCCGCGAGGGCGGCCACCAGGGCATAGACGACTATCTCGACACGAAATACGTCTGCATCGGCGGGCTGGGGCTTTAGGACGGTCATGGACGGCGAGCGCTTCGGCACGACGGCGGAAGGTGAGGCCGTCCACCGCTACACGATCAGCGGCGGCGGCTTGACCGCCTCCGTGATGAACTGGGGCGCGGTGGTGCAGGATCTCAGGCTCGCCGGCCATGACGCGCCGCTCGTTCTCGGCTTCGACCGCTTCGAGGACTATCTGGCGCATTCGCCCTACATGGGCGCGATTGCCGGACGCTATGCCAACCGCATCCGCGGCGGCCGCTTCCGCCTCGAGGGCGAACGTTACCAGGTCGATACCAACTTCCTCGGCAAGCACATGCTGCACGGCGGCGCGCAGGGCTTCGGCAGGCGCATCTGGACGGTGGCGCTGCACGGAACGGACTTCGTCACGCTGACACTGCATTCGCCCGACGGCGACATGGGTTTTCCCGGCGCGCTCGACGCGACCTGCACCTACCGGCTGAAGATCCCCGGCACGCTGTCGGTGGAACTGACCGCGACTTGCGACCGGCCGACGTTGTGCAATCTCGCGCACCACTCCTATTTCAACCTCGACGACGGCGGCGCCGGCGACATCCTCGACCACCGGCTGATGCTGGCGGCGGGCGCCTATCTTCCGGTGGACGAGGAACTGATCCCGACCGGTGTCGTCCAGCCGGTCGACGGCACGCCGTTCGACTTCGCCCTGGCGCGGCCGGTACGCATGGAGATCGAGGGCGAGCAGGTCGTCTACGACCACAATTTCTGCCTCGCCGCTGCGCGCGGACCGCTGCGCATGGCGGCCTGGCTGCAGGGCGCGTCCTCGGGCGTGGAAATGGAAGTGTGGACGACCGAGCCCGGCATCCAGTTCTACGCCGGACACAAGGTGGCGCGCACGGTGCCGGGTCTCGGCGGGCGGCGCTACGGGGCACACGCCGGGCTGGCACTGGAGCCGCAGATCTGGCCGGATTCACCGAACCGGCCCTATTTCCCGCAGGCGGTGCTGTGGCCCGGCGGACTCTACCGCCAGGTGACGGAGTACCGGTTCCGCTGAACGCGGTCGGTCAGGCGAACGCGTTCTTCAAAGTCTCGAATGGCGCCAGCGCGCCGCGAACCTGCACGACCGACGCGGCGACGCGATGGGCGCGGCGGGCGGCGGCGACCGGATCATCGCCGGAGAGCCGCGCGGCGAGATAGGCGCCGTTGAAGCTGTCGCCGGCGCCCGTCGTGTCGACCGCCTCGACCTTCACCGCGGGGACGGAGGTCGCCGTTCCGGAGGCAAACACCAGGGCAGGGGCCTCGCCGTCCTTGACGACGACCTCGCCGACGCCTGCCTTCGTCAGCCGTTCGGCTGTTGCCTCGGGCGACGAATCGCCGAACAGCGCCTGCTCGTCGGGGAAGGTGGGCAACGCGATGTCGGCGACGGCGAGTGCCGCGCCGATCGCCGCGCGTGCGGCGTCGGGCGAGGGCCACAGGCGCGGGCGGTAGTTGGGATCGAAGGCGACCGTCGTGCCGCCGGCGCGGGCCGCCTTCAGCACGTCGAGCAGCGTGTTGCGCGCCTTCGGTTCGAGGATCGCCAGCGTGATGCCGGAGAAGTAGATCAGCCGGCGGCCCTCGAGGCTGGCGCGCAGCGCCGCCGGGTCGTCGGCCAGACGCCGGGCGGCGGCGTCGGCGCGCCAGTAGGTGAAGGAGCGCTCGGCGCCGTGGAGCGTGATTGCGTAGAGGCCGGGCCGGGCGCCGGGAATGGTCGGGCTTGCGGCGATGCCGATGCCGTGGTCGCGGAAGAAGGCGATCTGGTCGCGCGAGAAGGGATCGTCGCCGAAGGCGGTGACATAGTCGGCGGCGGCGCTTTCCGGCAGCAGGGCGCGGATCGCCCACAGCGTGTTGAACGTGTCGCCGGCAAATCCCATGCGCCAGTCGCCGCCGCCGCGCGCGGAGAGTTCCAGCATGCACTCGCCGACCGCGGCCACGCCATTGCCCTGCATTGCAAACCTCCCCACGAAAGCGTTCCGGCTCTACACTCGTCGGCGGCAGGAAGCCACGAAAAAAGCCGCTTGACCTTCCAGTCACGGGAAGGATTAGACGCAGCGCATCAATGCAGGACAAGGGACGAGCAGGGATATGAACAGGCGCTCCATCCTCATCGCCCTCGCGGCCGCCGCCCTCCTTGCGGCCGCCGCTTTCATGGCCGTCCGCGTGATGATGACGCCGCCCGACGGACTCGACCTCGCGCGGTCGAAGGCGTCGGCCAGGGGTCTCTACGCGGTCACGATCGCGCCGGAAAAGGAGCCGCTCGAGCAGGGGCCGCTGCACAGCTGGATCCTGACGCTGAAGACGCCCGACGGCGCGCCGGTCGAAGGGGCGACGATCGCGGTCGGCGGCGGCATGCCGCAGCACGGCCATGGCCTGCCGACCCAGCCGCAGGCGACCGCCTATCTCGGCGACGGTCGCTACCGGATCGAGGGCGTGCGCTTCAACATGAGCGGCTGGTGGGAGTTCACGTTCGACATCAAGGCCGCGGCCGGCGACGACAGAGTCGTCTTCAACCTGGCGCTGTAGGATCAGGCGGTGCGTAAGCGGCTGATTCCGATACTCCTCGCGCTGGCCGGCCTCACCGCCTGCCAGCCGGAAGAGTTTACCGACGCCGAGAAGGCGACGATCGCGTCGCTGTCGCTGTCGGCGCTGCCGCCGCTCCCCGCCGACACGACCAACCGAGTCGCCGACGATGCAGCCGCCGCGGCCTTCGGCGCGACGCTGTTCTTCGAGCGGCGGCTGAGCCGCGACGGCACGGTCGCCTGTGCCACCTGCCATCTGGTCGACCGACAGTTCCAGGACGACCGGCCGCGCTCGGTCGGGCTCGCGATGACCGACCGGCGGGCGATGCCGCTCGCCGGCGTGGCGCGGGCACCCTTCCTCTTCTGGGACGGGCGCAAGGACAGTCTCTGGGCGCAGGCGCTGGGGCCGCTGGAGGACGCGCGCGAACACGGCGGCACGCGGGCGGCCTACGCCCATTTCGTCGCGGCAACCTTCCGCGACCGCTACGAGCGCATCTTCGGGCCGCTGCCCGATCTGGCGGGCGTGCCGGCCGCGGCCTCGCCGCTCGGCTCGGACGCGGAGAGTGCGGCGTGGGAAGCGATGCCGGACGACAAGAAGCGCGAGATCGACACGGTCTTCGCCAACCTCGGCAAGGCGATCGCCGCCTTCGAGCGAACGATCGTGCACCAGCCGACGCGCTTCGATCGCTTCGCCGACGCGGTCGCCGCCGGCAAGGCGCCGGAAGGGGATGCCGCGCTCAGCGAGCAGGAGGTGTACGGCCTGCGCCTGTTCATCGGCCGCGCCAACTGCGTCACCTGCCATAACGGCCCGCGCTTCACCGACGATCATTTCCACAATACCGGCGTGCCGCCGGTCGACGGCCTGCCCGACGACACCGGCCGCGCGGCCGGCGCGAAAAAGGTGCTCGACGATCCGTTCAACTGCCTCGGCGCCTATCGCGACGGAAGCGAGGAGGCCTGCGGCGAACTGCGCTTCATGGTCAGTCAGGGCGAGGAACTGGAACGCGCCTTCAAGACGCCGTCGCTGCGCGGCGCCGCCGCGCGGCCGCCTTACATGCATTCCGGCCAGATCGCCACGCTCGCCGACGTCGTCGACCACTATGTGCGGGCGCCAGCGAGCGTCTCCGGCCATTCCGAACTGAAGCCGCTGAAGCTGTCGGACAGGGAGCGCGCGGCGCTGATCGCATTTCTCGGCACACTGGCGGAGTAGGAGCTAATAGCGGTCCTTGACCGTCTCCATGGCGACGAAGGTCGAGGTCTGCGCCACGTGGGGCAGCGCGGAGATCTTCTCGCCGAGTACCTTGCGGTAGGAGGCGATGTCCTTCGTGCGCACTTTCAGCAGGTAGTCGAAGCTTGCCGCCATCATGTGGCACTGCTCGATGGCGGGCACGGCCTGGACAGCGCGGTTGAAGGCGTCGAGGGCGGCGGAACGCGTGTCAGAAAGCTTGACCTGGACGAAGGCGACGTGGCCCTCGCCCATGCGCTCGCGGTCGACGAGGGCGGAATAGCCGCGGATGAAGCCGTCGGCCTCGAGCCGCTTGACCCGCGCCTGCACCGGCGTCTTGGTCAGGCCGACCTTCGCCGCCAGTTCGGCCATGGACAGGCGTCCGTCGGCGGAGAGCGCCGTGAGGATCGCCCGGTCGAAGCGGTCCAGATGGTCCGAAACATGGGGCATTGCGATCCGTTCCTCTCAAGAAGAACCATCAGAATAGATCAAACGGACCGGATTGGCCACAGGATTGGACCGGACCGGATCGGTCCGGCGTGCTATCCGAGCGGCGTGATCCCGCCGACGCGCTTGCCTGCCGGCGGGATCGGGACCACTCTTCGCCAGTCTTCGGGGATGCCTTCATGCCAATCCAGCCGCTCGACTCAATCCGTTCCGCAATCCGCGCCAACACGCTCTCCGACGAGGCCGCCGCACTCGACCGCCTGGTCTCGCTGGCCGACCTTTCCGGCGCCGACCGCGCCGCGATCTCGGCGCGCGCGGCGGACCTGGTGCGTGCGGTCCGTGGTTCCTCCGAACCCCGGCTGATGGAGGTCTTCCTCTCCACCTACGGCCTGTCGACGAAGGAGGGCGTGGCGCTGATGTGCCTCGCCGAGGCGCTGCTGCGCGTGCCCGACGCCGGCACGATGGACGATCTGATCCGCGACAAGATCGCGCCGCACGACTGGTCGTCGCATTCCGGCGGCTCGAGCTCGATCTTCGTCAACGCCTCGACCTGGGCGCTGATGCTGACCGGCAAGGTGCTCGACGAGGGCGAGGGCGGCATCGAGGGCACGCTGCGCGCGATGGTGCGCCGGCTCGGCGAACCGGTGATCCGCACGGCGGTGGCCGCGGCCATGCGCGAGATGGGCGAGCAGTTCGTGCTCGGGCGCACCATCGCGGAAGCCGTGAAGCGCGGCCGGCCGATAACGCAGAAGGGCTATCTCTACTCCTACGACATGCTCGGCGAGGCGGCGCGTACGGAGGAGGATGCGCTGCGCTACCACCGCGCCTATGCCGACGCCATCGCAGCGCTCGCCGCGCATTCGACCGGAACGGACATCCGCCGCAATCCCGGCATCTCGGTGAAGCTCTCGGCACTGCACCCGCGCTACGAGGTGGCGAAGAAGGAGACCATGCTGCCGGTGATGGCCGAGCGGCTGCTGTCGCTCGCCAGGGCCGCGCGCGACGCGCGCATGGGGTTGAACATCGACGCCGAGGAGGCCGATCGCCTCGATCTTTCGCTCGACGTCATCGAGCGCATGCTCACCGACGAGAGTCTCGCCCGCTGGGACGGCTTCGGCGTCGTCGTGCAGGCCTACGGGCCGCGCGCCGCCTTCGTCATCGACTGGCTCCATGCGCTGGCGCAGAAGCTCGACCGGCGCATCATGGTGCGCCTGGTGAAGGGCGCCTACTGGGACACCGAGATCAAGCGCGCGCAGACGCTCGGCTTGCCCGGCTATCCTGTTTTCACGCGCAAGCCCAACACCGACGTCTCCTACATCGCCAATGCGCGGAAGCTGCTCGGCATGACCGACCGCATCTATCCGCAGTTCGCCACGCACAACGCCCACACCGTCGCCGCCGTGCTGGCCATGGCACCCGACCGCGACTGCTTCGAGTTCCAGCGCCTGCACGGCATGGGCGAGGCGCTGCACGAGGCGGTGCGCGCCGCCGAAGGCACGCGCTGCCGAATCTACGCGCCGGTCGGTGCCCATTCCGACCTGCTCGCCTATCTCGTCCGCCGGCTGCTCGAGAACGGCGCCAACTCCTCCTTCGTCCACCAGATCGTCGACGAAGGGGTCTCCGCCGAAGAGATCGCGCGCGATCCGTTCGAGAGGGTGGCGGCGCAGGGGCCGGCCGCCAACCCGTCGATCCCGAACCCGGCCGACATCTTCGGCGCGGGCCGCAAGAACGCGAAGGGCTGGGACATCACCGATCCCGTGACGCTGGCGGAACTGGAGGCCGGGCGTGCCGCCTTTACCGGTCCGGACCGCTGGACGGCAAAGCCCGTGACCCGCGCGGCGGGCTATGCGCGCAGCCGCAAGATCGTCAACCCGGCGCGGCCCGACGACGTGGTCGGTACCGTGCACGAGGTCGACGCCAGGCAGGTGACGACGGCCGTGCGCCTCGCCGTCGAGGCGCAGCCCGCCTGGGCGGCGCGGCCGGTCGCCGAGCGCGCGGCGGTGCTCAACCGCGCTGCCGACCTCTACGAACGTAACGCGGTGGAATTCTTCGCGCTTGCCACGCGCGAGGCGGGCAAGACGCTCGCCGACGCCGTCGCCGAAGTGCGCGAGGCGGTCGACTTCCTGCGCTACTACGCCGCCGAGGCGCCCGGCGCCGAAGCAGGCACGCGGGCGCGCGGCGCCATCGTCTGCATTTCGCCGTGGAATTTCCCGCTGGCGATCTTTACCGGCCAGGTGGCGGCCGCGCTCGTCACCGGCAATTCGGTCCTCGCCAAGCCGGCGGAACAGACGCCGCTGATTGCGGCAAGGGCCGTCGCCCTGCTGCGCGAGGCGGGGGTGCCGGAGGACGTTCTCCAGCTTCTGCCCGGCGACGGCCCGTCGGTCGGCGCGCCGCTGACCGCCGATCCGCGCATCGCCGGCGTCTGCTTCACCGGCTCGACCGAGGTGGCCAAGCTGATCGAGCAGCAACTGGCGAAGACCGCCGCGCCCGACGCCATGCTGATCGCCGAGACCGGCGGGTTGAACGCCATGGTGGTCGATTCGACGGCTCTGCCCGAGCAGGCGGTGCGCGACATCCTCGCCTCGGCCTTCCAGAGCGCCGGCCAGCGCTGCTCGGCGCTGCGCGTGCTCTACGTGCAGAAGGACGTCGAGAAGAAGGTGCTCGCCATGCTCGAAGGCGCCATGCAGGCGCTGACCGTCGGCGATCCCTGGCAGATCGCCACCGATGTCGGCCCGGTCATCGACGCTGAGGCGAAGACGCAGATTTCCGGTTACTGCGATTCCATGGCGGCGAAGGGCCGGCTCGTGGCGAAGCGCGAGGCGCCCACGTCAGGCCTGTTCGTCGCGCCGCACGTGCTGCGCGTCTCCGGCATCGAGGAGATGGAGCGCGAGGTGTTCGGCCCCGTGCTGCACGTCGCCACCTTCGAGGCGGAGAAGATCGATCGCGTCATCGAAGCCATCAACCGCAAGGGCTACGGCCTGACCTTCGGTCTGCACACGCGCATCGAGGCGCGCGTCCAGCGTTTCGTCGACGGCATTCATGCCGGCAACATCTATGTCAACCGCAACCAGATCGGTGCCGTGGTCGGCGCGCAGCCGTTCGGTGGCGAGGGGCTTTCCGGCACCGGGCCGAAGGCCGGCGGACCGCATTACCTTCGCCGCTTCCGTATCGCCGAGAGCGCCCGGCCTGCCCCGGCGGTCGCTGCGACGGCCGGACCGGTCGCCGCCTCGCGGATCGCCGACCACCTCGGCGATCCGGCCTTCGGCGGCTGGTCGACGCGGCCTGACCGCATCGCGGTGCTGCGAAAACATCTGCGCGGCAAGGGCGCCGCGGCGATCGCGGCGGCGGCGCAGGTCGAATACGGCCAGGCCGATCTGCCGGGGCCGACCGGCGAGGCGAACACGCTGTCGCTGCTTCCGCGCGGGCGGGTGCTCTGCCTCGGTCCGGACGCCGAGACGCTGCTGTCGCAGGCGATCCAGGCGCTCGCCGCAGGCAATGCCGTGCTCGCCGTCGCGCCGGGCGCGGTCGCCGCACTGCATCCGCTCACCGGCAAGGGGATGCCGGTCGCGGCGATCGACGGTACCGTGGCGGCCGACGATCTCGCCGACCTGCCAGTCGACGTCGTCGCGCTCGCCGGCGATGCGGACGTGCAGCGCGCCGTGCGCCAGGCGCTGGCGAAGCGCCGGGGGCCGATCGTGCCGCTGGTGACCGAGACGATCTACCCGGCGGCCTACGTCCACGAGCGCGCCGTCTGTGTCGACACGACGGCGGCCGGCGGCAACGCCAGCCTGCTTGCGGCGGCGTAGGCGGGCGGCGAGGGCGGGTTTCGCCGGACCCTGCGCCCGGACCGCCGGTTCCATCGAGCGGCGTTCACGCTCCTTCGACGACCGAGAAGCCCTCGAAATCGGGGCGGCCGACATAGAGCACCTTGCTCCGGCCGGCGTTTTCGTGAGCGGCGCGGAAATTGTCCGACCTGGTCCAGGCGCGGAAGTCGTCCTCGCTGTCCCAGACCGCGTGTGAGGCGAAAAGCGTGTAGCCTTCCGCCTCGTTCACCGGGCCGCGGAGCAGGTGGAACGCGCGGAAACCCTTCATTCCGGCGAGCGTGGAATCGCGGTTCTTCCACACTGTTTCGAAGGCTTCCTCGGACCCCGTCCGGACTTTGAAGCGGTTCATGGCGATGTACATTCAGGCGTCCTTTCCGGCGCTCTTCCCCGGCGCCCGTTTCGATGCTGTCCCTGAGCGTGGTGTAGGTTCTGGCTGAGGTGGTCACCGGCGATGTTCCGGTAGGGTCTGGTTGCTGACACCAACTTGGACCGGAGATTCCACCGATGA
>DUSC01000103.1 GCA_012842935.1 Hyphomicrobiales bacterium
ATCGACCGCACGCTCCCCGACTATGCCGAACTCGACGATCTGATGGTGTGACGATGGATCTCTCCGCGCTTAAGACCGAACTCGACGGATTGAAGATCGAGGACAACCCGGCGCTGGTGCAGCAGAAGAGCCGCGACTTCTACTGGTACAGCCCGGTGCTCAAGCGCCAGCTCGACCACGTCACCGCCGACCTGATCGTCAGCCCGAAGTCGCAGGCCGAGGTCATCCGCGTGCTCGCCGCCTGCCACCGCCACGGCGTGCCGGTGACGCCGCGCGGCACCGGAACGGGCAATTACGGCCAGGCGATGCCGCTTTCGGGCGGCGTCGTGCTCAGCCTCGCCGACATGAACCGCATCGTCTCGATTTCCCGCGGCCGCGTCGTCTGCGAGGCCGGCGCCGTCGTCGCCGACATCGACAAGGCGACCCGCGAACACTCCGGCCAGGAGCTCAGGCTGCATCCCTCGACCGCCTCGACGGCCTCCATCGGCGGCTTCATCGCCGGCGGCTCGGGCGGCGTCGGCTCGATCAACTGGGGCGGCTTGCGCGACTTCGGCAACGTCATCCGCCTGCGCGTCGTCACCATGGAGGCCGAGCCGCGCGTGCTCGAACTCACCGGCGAGGACCTGCACAAGGTCACCCACGCCTACGGCACCAACGGCATCATCACCGAGGTCGAGATGCCGCTGACGGCGGCCTATGACTGGGTCGACGTGATCGTCGGCTTCGATACGTTCGCCGCCGCCGCGGCCTACGGCAACGCGCTTGCTTGCCAGGACGGAATCCTGACCAAGGAGATCGCGCCGATCGCCGCGCCGGTCCCGTATCTCTACTTCAAGCGCCACCAGAAGTTCCTCAAGGACGGCCAGAGCGTGTGCGTCGTCATGGTCGCCGAACACTCGCTCGACGCATTCCTCGCCTTCACCCGCCGCGAGGGCGGCGACGTGGTCTTCAACAGCGCCACGGTTTCCGACACGAAGGGCCTGCCGCCGGCTTACGAGCTCGCCTGGAACCACACGACGCTGCGCGCGCTGCGCGTCGACCCGTCGATCACCTATCTCCAGGTGCTCTACCCCTTCCCCAACCAGCTCGAGCTGGCCAACCGCATGGATAAAATGTTCCCCGGCGAGCTGTTCTCGCACCTCGAATTCGTCCGCTTCGACGGCAACATCACTTGCTTCGGCCTGCCGCTGGTGAAGTTCACCACCGAGGAACGGCTGGACGAGATCATGCGGCTCCACGAGGAGAACGGCTGCCCGATCTTCAACGCCCACCGCTACACGCTGGAGGAAGGCGGCATGAAGCAGACCGACGAGGTCCAGCTCGCCTTCAAGCGCGAGGCCGACCCCCAGGGGCTGCTCAACCCCGGCAAGATGATCGCCTGGGAGAACCCCGACTACGACTACAAGTCGGGCCGGGTGTTCCTGTTCAAGGGACTGCAGAAAGCGGGCTGAGGCCGACATGAACGTCCTCGTGCTTTACGCCCACCCGGTCGAAACGAGTTTCAACGCCGCCCTGCACCGCCTGATCGTCGAGCGGCTGAAGGCGAACGGCCACACCGTCGACGACTGCGACCTCTACGCCGAGGATTTCGATCCGCGGCTGACCCGCGCCGAGCGACTCGCCTACCACGACCTCGACCGCAACGCCGACGGCGTCCGCCCTTACGTCGAGCGGCTCAGGCGCGCCAACGCGCTGGTGCTCTCCTTCCCGGTGTGGAACTACGGCTACCCGGCGATCCTGAAAGGCTTCTTCGACCGCGTCTTCCTGCCCGGCGTGTCCTTCGACATGGTCGACGGCAAGGCGCAGCCGTCGCTGCACAACATCAGGAAGGTCGCCACCGTCACCACCTATGGAGGCGACCGCCTGCGCGCCTTCCTCATGGGCGACCCGCCGCGCAAGCTGGTCAACCGGCTGCTGCGCGCCACGGTGAAGCCGGGCGCGCCGGTCTCCTACTTGGCGCACTACTCCATGAACCTCTCGACCGACGAAAGCCGCGCCGCATTCATGAGGAAGGTCGCGGCGCGCATGGACGCCTTCTGATGAAGGTGCTCGTCGTCTACTGCCACCCGGTGCCGGAGAGTTTTGGCGCCGCCCTGCGCGACGCCGCCTTGGAGACGCTGGCCGCGGCGGGGCGCGAGCTGCGCCTGATCGACCTCTACGCGGAAAACTTCAACCCGGTGATGTGCTGCGAGGAGCGCCGCGCCTACAACGACCGGGCGCCCGCCGATCCCGCACTTCGTCCGCACATCGAGGCGATCCGCTGGGCCGAGGCGATCCTCTTCGTCTACCCGACCTGGTGGTACGGCCTGCCGGCCATGCTGAAGGGCTGGCTCGACCGCGTCTGGGCGACCGACATCGCCTTTTCGCTGTCGCCGTCGGGTGGCATCGTCCCGAAGATGACGCACATCCGCAAGATCGGCATCGTCACCACCTGCGGCGCGCCGTGGTGGCTGTCGCACCTGATCGGCCATCCCGGCCGCAAGACCATCCTGCGCGGCATCCGCGCGCTCTGCGGCCCGCGCTGCCGCACGATGTTCATGGCCCACTACCGCATGGACGCCTCGACGCCGGAAAGCCGCGCGGCCTATCTGGCGAAGGTGAAGAAGAAGCTGGCGCGGTTCTGAAGCCCGCCCCCTCGGCGCCCGTTCTGGCCGCCCCGTAACGGGGACGGCGGGCGAAAGATCTGGACTGCCGAGTTCCTCGCAACACCCCCGCGCCTTCGTCCTCCCGTGGCAAGCCCGCGCGTGAGCGAAGGCGCAGACCTTGGAATCCATGCCGGAACGCCGCGGCAACACGGGACGGCGGGCGAAGGGCGCACGTCCCTCACGGGCGGCACGACTGCTCACATCGCTCGGCCGTTAGAGCCGAATCCCATCACGTTGCATCGTAACCTGCGGCAGCGAAGTAGTTTCGGCATTCTGCCGGGGTGAAGAGGTCGATGATGCGGCCGATGGCGTTCCAGAGGCCGTCGACGGTGCGCTCGGC
>DUSC01000104.1 GCA_012842935.1 Hyphomicrobiales bacterium
CCAGCAGCACCAGCAGCAGCAGCGAGAGCAGCAGGATCGGGATGCCGCCTTCGACGCAGGCCTCGAGCACGCCGCAGGCGTCCTCGGCGAATTTCATGGGCGGCACGACGAAGCAGTTGGAATTCGAGACGAACGGACGGGCGCGGAAATTCTCCTCGCCGCCGGCGATGGTGTAGAGCATCTCCAGCGCCGGTCCGACGTTGTCGCGCACCGTGAACGACGTGCCGACGTGTTTCGACGTGCCCATCACGCAGGCGTAGAGCGTGTTGAGGTCCATCTCCAGCGGATCGGGAATGTCGCGCGGCACCATCGGACGCTGGAAGAAGTGGATGTTGTCCAGCCCGTCGACGATGCGCGCGGCGTCGTAGATGTCCTGGAGCAGCGACTCGCGGTACTCGCGCTTCTCGACGTCGACCAGATGCACCGCGGCGCCCGCCGTACCGTAGTGGACGCGCGTGCCCTGGACGAGCATGTCGTGGCGGGGGTCCTGGCCGTGCAGCGTGAAGTTGCGCGCCGCCATGCGGATCGTGTCGAGCACGAGGCGCCGCGGGAAGCGGATACGGCCGTCGACGCCGTGTTCCGCGCCGACCCGCGTCAGGGCCGCGATGCAGCTCGGGATGGCGTTGGCGAAGCCGACGGTCTCGAGAACGGTGAGAACCGCCTCGTGAATGCGCTCGAGGTCATTCTGCGACAACGGCCTGTAGGTGCCGCCGGAAAGGCCGGGACGTACCGGCCGGATATCCTCTGCCAGCGGCGCCGACCGCAGCGCCCGGCGCGCCTCGCGGCCTCCCGAACGGCGAGACCCGCGATCCGCCGTATCCGACTGCTCGATTGCGACCGACATCAAACCACTCCGTCAATCATGCGGTAGCCCGCGCCGTTGGCCGGCGTCGGTCCGCCCGGTTCCCCATGAGCGTGGACTATGCGCTCGGCGGATACCCGGCATATGGACCAACGGACGCCGCTAGATATGCCAGGAAAGGACGTTCCGGCGCGCGCAATCGGGCGCGGCGGCCTGTCTCAGGCCGCCGCCGGACGCCGCCCCGCAGCGGTCGCCAGTTCGCGGATGCCGGGCTCGATGTGCTGCAGTGCGATCGAGGAAATGCCGAGGCGAAGGAATCGGGTCGGCCGATCCGCCCGGTCGAAGAACCGGTCGCCCGGTTCGACGATGACGCTGCGCGCCGCCGCCGCCTCGGCGAGAGACCGAGCGTCTATGCCGCGCGGTCCTTCGAGCCAGAGTGACGTACCGCCCGCCGAGTTGGTCGACCGCCATTCGGGCAGGAACGCGGAGATCGCCTGGACAAGGCGCTTGCGGCGCTCCTCGAAGGCCGATGACAGGCGGCGCACCAGCGCCTCGTGATGTCCGAGCGACAGGAACAGCGCGACCGCGCGCTGGTTGTTGGCAGGCGGATGGCGCAGCATGAAGCGGCGGAGCGCGCGCAACTCGGCGATCAGGTCGGCCGAGGCCACGATGTAGCCGAGCCTCAGCCCCGGCGCGAGCGTCTTCGACATGGAGCCGACATAGACGACGCGGCCGGTGCGGTCGAGGCTCTTAAGCGCCTGCTGCGGCGACTCGTCGAGAAGCTGGCTGTCGTAGCCGTCCTCGATGATGATCTGGTCGTTGGTCTGGGCGCGCAGAAGCAGATCCTGCCGACGCTCCGACGACAGCGGAACCATGGTCGGGCAATGGTGGCTCGGCGTGACGAAGACGAACCCGGCATCGGAAGGAATCGCCGATGTAACAATACCTTGGCTGTCGACCGGCGTGGCCGCGATGTCGGCCCCCGCGAGGCGGAAGATGGAGCGCGCGTCGGGATAGCCCGGATCTTCCATGGCCACCTTCGAGCCCTTGCTCATCAAGAGCGTGGCAAGCATGTAGAGCGCATTCTGGGCGCCGAGCGTGACGATGATCTCGTCGGGATTGGCGAAGATACCGCGCCGCGGAAGCAGCCGCGCCTGGATCTGCTCGATCAGAAGCGGGTCGTCTCGGTCGACCATGTCGGCCGCCCAGTTGCGGATCTCGAGCACGGCGAGCGCCATGCGGTTGCACTCGCGCCATTCGGCGGTGGGGAATAGCGCCGGGTCGAACTGGCCGTAGACGAACGGGTAGGAGCACTTGATCCAGTTCTCATGCTTGGCCGGACGCGGCATGTCGCTGGCCTCGATCCGGCGGCGCGCCTTCCAGTCCACATGGCCGGCCTGCTCGGCCGCTTTCTGCGAGGGTTTCGCCGGCGTCGTCAGCACCTCGGGATTGACGAAATGGCCGCGTCGTTCCTTGGCGATGAGGAAGCCCTGGTCGACCAGTTGCTGGAAGGCCAGCACGACCGTGCCGCGCGCCACGCCGAGCTTCTCGGCGAGGATGCGGCAGGACGGCAGCGGCATCGACGCGGCGATCTGCCGGTCGAGGATCGCGGCGACGATCGCCTGGCGGATCTGCGCCTGCAGGGTCTGCCCGGATTCCGCCGAAATGCGGAAGAGCCCGCTCCATATGGCGGAATCGTTTCGCTGCGACATGGTGCGCCTCCCGGACGCTTCTTGTTTTCGTGGCCCACCGATCAGTATTGCTGGCCCAACGAATTAAACCAATGAATTTTTCTGATCGTAATCATTTATGCCAGTGAACGGTCGACATGATGGGCCAGAGATCGACCTTGGCCCTGCCCCGGCGGATGACGCCCTCCGCCTCTGGTAATTTTCCCCGTCGCGCGATACGGCCAGACGCGGATCAACGCGGAGGGAACGCCGTGACCAGACCCGACCTCACCCCTCATATCGACGCCCTGCGGCGCCGCGCCGCCGATCCGTTCGACCTCAACGCCGCCTTTGCCGCCGACCCCGGCCGCTTCGGCGACTTCTCCCTCAAATTCGGCGACCTCCTGCTCGACTGGTCGAAGACCGCCGTTGACAGGGAAACGATGCGGCTCCTGGCGGAACTCGCCGCAGCCGCCGGTGTCGAGGCGAGCCGCGAAGCGATGTTTGCCGGCCGGCGGATCAACAACACGGAAAGCCGGGCGGTGCTGCATACGGCGCTGCGCAATACGTCGGGCGAACCGGTCCTCGTTGACGGCGTCGACGTCATGAGCGGTGTGCGCGCCGTGCTCGACGCCATGTCGGCTTTCGCCGACGGCGTCCGCTCGGGGACGATCCGCGGCGCGACCGGCAGGCCGATCGCCGACGTCGTCAACATCGGCATCGGCGGTTCCGATCTTGGCCCGGCCATGGCGACGCTGGCCCTGGCGCCCTATCACGACGGGCCGCGTCTGCACTATGTCTCCAATGTCGACGGTGCCCATATCGCCGACACGCTGAACGGGCTCGATCCGGCGACGACGCTGTTCATCGTCGCCTCGAAGACCTTCACCACCGTCGAGACCATGACGAATGCCGCGACGGCGCGGCGCTGGATCGAGCGCGCTCTCGGCGCCGATGCCGTCGGCGCCCATTTCGCCGCCGTGTCGACGGCGCTCGACAAGGTCGCCGCCTTCGGCATAGAGCCCGACCGTGTCTTCGGCTTCTGGGACTGGGTCGGCGGCCGCTATTCCCTGTGGTCGGCGATCGGGCTACCGGTGATGATCGCCGTCGGCCCGGACGATTTCCGCGCCATGCTTGCCGGCGCCCATGCCATGGACATCCACTTCCGCACGGCGCCGGCGCTCGCCAACCTGCCGATGGTGCTCGGTCTGATCGGCTGGTGGCATCGCGTCGCCTGCGCCTGTCCGGCCCGGGCGGTGATCCCCTACGACCAGCGGCTCGCCCGCCTGCCGGCCTATCTGCAGCAGCTCGACATGGAATCGAACGGCAAGTCGGTGACGATCGACGGCGGCCGCGTGGCGACGCCGACCGGTCCCCTGGTCTGGGGCGAGCCGGGAACCAACGGCCAGCACGCCTTCTTCCAGCTCCTCCACCAGGGGACAGACGTGATCCCCGTCGAGTTTCTCGCCGCTGCGGAAGGCCACGAGCCTGAGCTTCGCCATCACCATGACCTCCTTCTCGCCAACTGCTTGGCCCAGTCGCAGGCGTTGATGAAAGGCCGCACGCTGGCCGAGGCCGAGGCGCAGATGGCGGCGAA
Organism: Hyphomicrobiales bacterium; assembly: GCA_012842935.1. Lineage (GTDB taxonomy): Bacteria > Pseudomonadota > Alphaproteobacteria > Rhizobiales > Rhizobiaceae > DUSC01. The sequence goes on from DUSC01000104.1 coordinate 4,070, forward strand.
GGGCGCGTCGGCCGAGGAGATCGCGGCGATCGCGCCGCATCGCGTGTTCCCGGGCAATCGCCCGTCGCTGACGATCCTTTACCGAAGGCTCGACCCGCCGACGCTCGGAAAGCTGATCGCGCTCTACGAGCATCGCGTCTTTGTCGAGGCACAGATCTTCGGCATCAACGCCTTCGACCAGTGGGGCGTCGAACTCGGCAAGGAACTCGCCACCAACCTGCTGCCTGTCGTGCAGGGGAAAGCCGACGCCGCGGGCGATGCCTCGACCGCCGGCCTCGTCCGGCATATCCACGCCCAGCGCGGTGCGGGGGAGTGAGCGTGGCCGACATCAAGGGCATCCTGTTCGACAAGGACGGAACGCTGGTCGACTTCCAGGCGACCTGGTACGCCATCGGCGATTTGATGGCGCTCCAGGCGGCGGCCGGCGACCGGGCCCACGCCGACCTGCTGATGGCGCGCGCCGGCTACGACTACGCCAACCATCGTTTCCGTGCCGATTCCGTCTTCGCCGCGGGAACCAATGCCGACATCGTCGCGCTCTGGTATCCCGGCCTCGACGACGCGGGACGCCAGGCGATGACCCGTCACTTCGACACCTTCACCGCCGCCGAGGGCGCGCGTCAGTCCGTCCCGCTCGCGGGCTGCCGCGAGGCCGTCGCCGAGCTCCACCGCCGTGGCTTCCGCCTCGGAATCGCCACCAACGATTCGACGTCCGGCGCCGAGCAGACGCTCGCGGCCCTCGGCATGTCGGCGATGTTCGACGCCGCCTACGGCTACGATGCCGTCGCCAACCCGAAGCCGGCACCCGACGCGGTGTTCGCCTTCGCCGATCTCACCGGACTGAAGCCTTCGCAGATCGCCGTGGTCGGCGACAACCGGCACGACCTCGAGATGGCGCGCGCCGCCGGCGCCGGTCTCGCGGTCGGCGTCCTCAGCGGCACGGGTACGCAGGAGACGCTCGGCCGCCTCGCCGACGTCATTTTGGATTCGGTGGCAAGACTGCCGGAGTACCTGGCGAAGCCGTAGACGTCGCCGCGCCCCTTTCTTCGGTTGCCGAAGAAGGGGATAGTCGCGTCCGGCGAAGGCGGCGGCGCGGGAGGGCACCGATGAACGACGATATCCTATGTTGTGTCAACGGCAGTGCACATGCCCGGCGCGCGGTGGAAATCGCCGTGGAGTTTGCAAGGGGGCTGGATCGTCGATTGAGCTTCGTCCTCGTCAATCAGGTCCGACCCGCCAGCGGCTTCCCGCCGATCAAAAGCTGGACCGAAGCTGAAGGAGAGGAAATCCTCGATGCGGCGGTCCGCTACGCTCGGGTCCGCGGCGTGAAAGGTGCCAAGCGCATACTTTTCGAGGGAGCGGACGTGGCGGCTTCGATTCTCGAGTGCGCACGGCGCATCGACGCCGGACACATTGTGGTCGGCACCGGGAATCCGCCCTTCGTCGGCCGACTTTTGATCGGTTCGGTGTCCGAAGCCGTCGTCTCGGGCGCCGGCTGTAGCGTCACCGTCGCCCGATAGGCCGCCCCCTCCGGCGGCCGTCGACCCGCTCTAGAGCATCGCCCGATCTGATTGAATCGGGATTCCCAAATCAGTCTGGTTCTGATTCAAGCTGCCTGCCGGAGCGGAGGCCGGCAGGCGATGTCGAAAGCTCTATCCCTTGATC
>DUSC01000105.1 GCA_012842935.1 Hyphomicrobiales bacterium
CCCCGAAACGCGCTCCTCCCGCCGCTCAGCGGAGGAGACGACCGGCTGCCGGAACGGCGCCGCCCCTACCTGCGGTGATCAGGCTGCCCATGACGCCCTCTCGTCGGCGTAGATGGCGTCGAGGTCGAGGAAGCAGATCATGCCTTCTCCGACGGTCAGGATACCTTCGGCGCAGGCTCTCGCCATCGCGCCGCCGGCGGCCGGCACCGGCTGCACGTCGCCGAGCGAGATGTTGAGCATGTCGGTGACGCGGTCGACGAGCAGGCCGACCACCTTGTCGGCGGTCTCGGTGACGATGATCGCGCTGCGTTCGTTGGCCTCGGTCTGGCGGAGCCCGAGCCGCATCGACAGGTCGATGATCGGAATCACCGCTCCGCGCAGGTTGATCACGCCCATCACGTCGGGCGGGGAACCGGGCAGCGGCATGCACGGCATCCACCCCCTTATCTCGCGCACCCGTGTGGTTCTCACGCAGAACGCCTCGTTGCCGAGCTGGAAGGCGATGATGTCCGCCGTCTCCTGTCCGGAGGCGGCGAGGCGGCCGACCGTGTTCATCAGAATTCCTCCCATTTGTCGGCCGTGGCCGCCGGCGACACGGCTCTGGCCACAGCGGCCCCGCCGCGACCGAAGGCGCCGGCGACCTTCCGCACCAGGGCACGGGCCGGAGACGCGGCGGGCCGCTCCGCGGGCGACGCGGCGCGCGGCGCGCCGCCGCCGCTCAGCTTGAACTGCGCCAGCAACTGGTTCAGCGAGGCGGCTTCGTGCGCAAGGCTGTGGCTCGCCGCGGTCGACTGCTCGACCATCGCGGCGTTCTGCTGGGCGGCCTGGTCCATCTGGGTGACGGCGGTGTTGATCTCCTCCAGCCCGATGGTCTGTTCGCGGGCGGCCTCGACGATCGCCGCGACGTGGCGGTTGATTTCCTGGACCTCGGCGACGATCGCCTTCAGCGACTGGCCGGTTTCGCCGACCAGCGCCACGCCCGTCTGAACCTGCTCGGCCGAGTTGGTGATCAGGGTCTTGATCTCGCGCGCCGCCGTCGCGGAGCGCTGGGCGAGTTCGCGGACCTCGAGCGCAACGACCGCGAAGCCCTTGCCGGCTTCGCCCGCCCGTGCCGCCTCGACGCCTGCATTGAGGGCGAGCAGGTTGGTCTGGAAGGCGATGTCGTCGATGACGGTGATGATGTTGCTGATCTTGTGAGACGACTCCTCGATCGCGCTCATCGCCGAGACCGCCTGTTCGACCACGACACCGGATCGTTCGGCCTGCTCGCGGGTCTTCGCCACGAGTTCGCCCGCTTCCTCGGCGCGCTTGCTGGCGTTACGCACCGTCGTGGTGATCTGCTCGACCGCAGCCGCGGTCTCCTCGATCGAGGAGGCCTGCACCTCGGTGCGCTTGGCGAGATCGTCGGCGGCGGCGCGGATCTCGTCGGATCCGGCGTGGATGGCGGCGGCATTCTGGCCGACGGTCCGCAGCGCTTCCTCGAGGCGCCCGACGGACCCGTTGAAGTCCATGCGCAGCCTGTCGAGCGCGCCGGCAAAGGCCTTCTCCAGCCGGTGGCTGAGATCGCCGTCGGCCAGGCGGCCGAGGCCATGGCCGAGCGCATCCATGGCCTCCTGCAGGTCCTGCGCCTCGCGCGCCCGGACTGCCTCGCGCTCGCGCCGCTCGCGCTCGGTCAGGTTGCGGTTCTCCTCGGCCTCCGCAGCGAGCCGGCGGTTCTCGAGGCCATTGTTGCGGAAGACCTCGACGGCGCGCGCCATTTCGCCGATCTCGTCGCGGCGGGCGACCGACGGGATGTCGACGCCGAGATTGCCCTCGGCGAGGGCGGTCATGACCCCCGTCAGGCGCTGGATCGGCCGGGCGACGCGACCGACCACGACCCAGAAGGCGACGGCGCCGAGCAGGGTCGCGAGGCCGAGCACGACGAGGCTGAGGACGACGTTCCAGCGGCCTTCGTCCTCGACCTTGAGTGTGTAGTCGGAGGTCGCGTCGCCGATCGAGCCCGACAGCGCTAGAGCAGATTCGACTTATTCGGGGTCATATCCGGCGGCCTCGAAATAGTTCTGGCATTCCTCAGGGGTGAAGGCGGAGAGACAATCGGCGACGACCGACCAGAGTTCGTCGATGGTTCTGGCGGCGGCCTTCCTGA
>DUSC01000106.1 GCA_012842935.1 Hyphomicrobiales bacterium
CGCTGGCGCTGGCCGCCGGATAGATCGTGCACCGGCCGCTCGGCGAGCGTGGCGGGCAGGTCGACGCTCTCCAGCAGCCGGGCGATCATGGCAGGCCGTGTCGCGCGCGTCGCGATGCGGTGGATGCGCAACGGGTCGGCGAGCACGCGGGAAACCGTCGCGCGCGGATTGAAGGCCGCATGTGGATCCTGGAACACCATCTGCAGTCGGGCGCGCGCTGATCGGAGCGCCGATCCGGAAAGCGAAAGCAGGTCGACCCCGTCGAAGCGGATGGAGCCGGCGTCCGGTTCCAGGAGCCGCAGGATGAGGCGGGCGAGCGTCGATTTGCCGCTGCCGGAAGGCCCGACAAGCGCCAGCGTCTCCCCGGCCTGCACGTCGAGCGACGCGCCGCAGACTGCGTCGATCATGGACTCGCCGCGTCGGAACCGCTTGCGCAGGCCGGTGACGCGGAGGAGGGGCTCGCTCACCGGGCGTCCTCCCGGGCGATGCGGTCGTCGACCAGCGAGGCGACGTCCGTGCTCGCGGCGATCAGCGTGCGCGTGTAGGGATCGACCGGCGCGCCGATGACCTTCGCCGCCGGGCCTGCCTCGATCATGCGGCCGCCTTTCAGCACGACAATCCGTTGGGCGAGTTGCGCGGCCAACGCGATGTCGTGCGTGATGAACAGCAGTGCCATCCGCTCCTCATCGACGATGCGGCGTATCAGCGACACGATCTCGGCCTGGACGATGGTGTCGAGCGCGCTTGTTGCCTCGTCGGCGACGAGCAGCGCCGGCCGTGCGGCGATCGCGGCAGCAATGGCGACGCGCTGCTTCTGCCCGCCGGAAAGCTGGTGCGGCCAGGCGTGGACCGTTGCGCCCGCATCGGGCAGGCGGACCCTGTCGAGCAATTCTACAGCCCGCGCCATGGCCGCCGGCCAGCCGAGGCCCACATGCGTGCGCACCACCTCGGCGATCTGCCGGGCGATGCCGACGACCGGATCGAGGCTGGCCGAAGGGTCCTGGAAGACGTAGCCGATGTCCCTTCCCGGATGTGCCCGCGCCTCCCTGCCGCGCCACCTGATCGCCCCCGCCATGCGTGCGGCAGGGGGCAGGAGGCCGGCGACGGCCCGGGCGAGAGTGGTCTTACCCGATCCGCTCTCGCCGATGATGGCGAGGCGCTCGCCTTCCGTCAGCGACAAGTCGACGTCGGCCAAGGCCGGCGCGGCCGACCCCGCGTAGGTCACCGACAGGCCGGAGACGGCGAGCAGGTTCACTGGTACCGCCTGCGCGAAGCCGAGGCTTCGACCACCCCTTCGCCGAACAGGTAGACGCCGACGACGGCGACGACGAGCGCGATACCCGGAATGATCGACAGGTAGGGGGCAGAGCGCAGCACGGCGCGGCCCTCGGCGATCATGGCACCCCAGGTGACGCGGTTGGGATCGCCGAGGCCGAGGAAGGAAAGCGCCGCCTCCGTGAGCACGGCGCCGGCGACAATGACCGAGGACAGCGCCATTACCGGGGGGAGTGCATTGGGCATCACTTCGCGCAGCGCGATCTCCAGCGGATGCATGCCGACTACCCGGCTCGCCGCGACATGGTCGCGCTCGCGGATCGACAGAACCTCGGCGCGCGCCACCCGCGCCGGTCCGGTCCATGCGCCGAGCGCAATGGCCGCAACGACGACGGGCAGCGATGGTCCGGCGATGCTCACGAAGGCGAGGGTGAGAAGGAAGCCAGGGACGATCTGGAATGCTTCGGCGACCCGCATCAGCGCCTCGTCGACGAAGCCCCCGGCGAAGCCGGCGATCGTGCCGACGACCGCGCCGACGAAGAGCGCGGCGGCTGCCGCGGCGATGCCGACAGCAAGTGAAACGCGCGCGCCGTGGAAGAGGCCGGCGAGCACGTCCCGGCCGAGGCGGTCGGTACCGAGGATGTGCGCCGGGTCGTGGAACGGCGGCAGCAGCGACGGGCCGGCGATCGAGAGCGGATCGCGGGGGAACAGCATCGGTGCCGCCAGCGCGGCGAGGGCGAGCAGGGCAAGGATCGCCGTACCTGCGATGCCTTCGGGAGTGGAGAACAGCCGGCGGGTCATGCCCGTTCCTCCGAGGCGCCGACGCGCGGGTCGAGCGCGGCATAGACGATGTCGACGAGGAAGTTCACGACGATGACGAGGATAGCGCTCGACAGGATGATGCCGAGAAGCAGCGGCACGTCGCGCGCCGCTACCGCCTCGTGGGCGAGGCGGCCGATACCGGGCACGGCGAAGACGCTCTCGATGACGACGCTGCCGCCGAGCATCGAAGCCGACTGCAGCCCCAGCAGGGTGACCAAAGGCAGCAGCGCGTTGCGTGCGACATGGGCTATGACGATGCGCGATTGCGGCAGGCCGCGCGCCCGCAGCGCCAACACGAAATCCATGCGCCAGACCTCGGCCATACCGGCGCGCATGACGCGCAGGTAGAGGGCGAGGTAGATGAAGCCGAGTGCCGCCACCGGCAGGACGAGGTGCCGGGCGATGTCGAGGCCGCGGTCGAGACCGCTCCTCGACGAGGCGATCGTCTCGATGCCGCCGAGCGGCAGCCAGCGCAGTTCGATCGAGAAGACGACGATGAGTACCAGACCCAGCCAGAAGCCCGGCACCGCATAGATTGCGAGCGAGGCGACCGACAGAACCCGGTCGCAGATGCTGCCCGGCCGCGCGCCGGCGACGATGCCGAGCAGCGAGCCGAGGCCGAAGGACAGCGCCGTCGCCGCGCCCATCAGAAGCAGCGTGTTCGGCAGCCTTTCCAGGATGACGTCGCGGATCGGCCGCGCAAAGGCGACCGACCAACCGAGGTCGCCGTGGACGAGCGCGGTGGCGAATGTGAGGAAGCGCGCCCAGGCCGACCGGTCGAGACCCCATTCGTGGCGCAACTGCGCCGCGAGACCCGCATCGCCGCCGACCGAGACGAGGTAGGCATCGACGGCGTCGCCCGGAGCCGCCTCCAGGAGGAGAAAGCTGCCGACGATGACGATCAGAAACACCGGCAGGCTCGTCAGCAGCCGCCGGCGCAGGAGGGAGAGCGCGCGGTTCACGCCGTCAGTCCACCACTGCCGCGCCTGTCGCGCAAGCGTCGGCGGTCAGGCGTCCAGCCAGACGTCCGCCCAATTCGACACGGCCCAGCGCGGGTTGTTGGCGACGTTCTTCACCGAACTGCGCTTGACCGTGGTGAATCCCCATTCGGCGACGTTGATCAGCGGCAGGTCTGTGGCCACCAGCTTCTGGAAGTCATGATAGAGGCCGATGCGCGCCGTCTCGTCCAGCGTGCCGGCGGCCTTCTCGATCACCGCGTCGATCTCGGCGTTGGCGTAGCCGCCCTGGTTGGAGAACGGCACGCCGTCGGGGATGCCACTTTGCACCAGAATCGTCGTCGAGATCGCCGGGTCGCCGCGGAACACGGGTGGCGCGACCGCGATGTCGAAGTCATGATCCGTGTAGACCGCCTTCTGGTGGGCTGCCGCGTCGTTGTTGACGATGGTGGCGTCGATGCCCACTTCGGCCAGCGCCTGACGCAGATAGTCGCCGAACTGCCTGGTCTCGTTGAAGTAGGGCGCCGGCAGCAGCTTCAGGGCGAAGCGCTTGCCGTTGGCGCCGCGCGCGTAGCCGGCCTCGTCGAGCAGCGCGTTCGCCTTGGCGAGATCGAAGGCATATTGCGGCACGTCGGCGGTGTAGAATTGCGCATCGTTCTTCGGTACCGGGCCGGTCGCCGCCACGGCGTAGCCGAGGAAGATCGTCTTGACGACGAAGTCCTTGTCGATGGCGCGCGCGATCGCCCGGCGGACATTGAGATCGGCGAGTTCCTTGCGCCGGTGGTTGATCTCCACCACCAGCTGGTAGGTCAGAGCTTCGTAGCCGGTGGTCACCACCTCGACGCCGGGGACCTTCGAAATGCGGTCGAGATCGGCAAGAGGAACGGCTGAAAAGGCGGCGAGCTGGATTTCGTCCGCCTCGATGGCGCCGGCGGCCGCGGCGCGGTCGGGGAGGACGCGGTAAATGATCTCGTCGAGATACGGCACGCCCTTGCCCCAATAGGCCTCGTTGCGGGTCAGCCGATAGTATTCGCCGGCCTTGTGCTCGGCGAAGCGGAACGGCCCGGTGCCGATCGGTGCTGTATTCGCCGGATTGGCGGCAATGTCGGTTCCTTCGTAGAGATGACGCGGGACGACCGCCGTGAGCGCCGGCAGCGCGTTGCGGATCAGCTGAAACGGCGTCGGTCGCGCGAATCGGAAGATGGCGGTGTGATCGTCCGGCGTGTCGACGGCCTCGAGGTCCTTGAAGACGACCCGGCCGAGGTTCTGCAGCTTCTTCCACACTTCCAGCGCCGAGAAGGCGACGTCGGCCGAGGTAAACGGCCTGCCGTCGTGCCAGTTGACGCCCTCGCGCAGGGTGAAGGTGACCGACAACCCGTCCGCGGATCCTTCCCAGGCGGTCGCCAATCGGCCTTCCAATCCGTCGAACGTGGCTTCCGCCAGCGGCTCGACGACCTTCGAGGAGACGAAGAAGACGCCGTTCGAGGCGACGATCGCCGGGTTGAGGTTGCGCGGTTCGGAATCGGCGGCGACGACCAGGCGGCCGCCCCTGCGTGCCTGCTGGGCGAAGGCCGGGATCGGCAGTGCTGCGAGCGCGCCGGCTGCGGCCGCGCCGCCGAGCAGTCCGCGCCGGGAAATGTTGAGGATGGTCATCGCCGTTCTCCGTGTCTGTCGAGTTCGTCGCCGCGCTGCGGAGAGAATGGCCTCGCCCGCGGCGATGGAAAAGGAAAGCGAATCCCGAAATCGGCTTCAGTCCGGAGAAGACCGTTCGCCGGCGTCACCATCGGCAGTCGTACCTTCACGCCGCGAGCATAGGGTGCCGCCGGAAAACGTCCAAAACCCTCGGGCGGGAATGCGCTGGGCCAGCGCCTCGCCGATCCCCGCTGCCGGGCTTCAGCCCCGTCGGCGCAGGTACAGGAACCAGTAGACCGCGCCAACCATCAGGCTGCCGCCGATCAGGTTGCCGACGGTCGCGACGGCAATGTTGTGCAGCGACGCGACGACCGTCAGCCCGGCATAGGCGGTCGCGTCCTGGCCGATCGCCGCCCAGAACTCGGGAGCGGCCCAGGCCTTGATCGCCAGGGCGTAGGGCAGGAAATAGAGGTTGGCGATCGAGTGCTCGAAGCCCGCGGCGACGAAGGCGGCGACAGGCGGCACGATGACCAGCACCTTGTCGGCGGCGTTGCGCGCGCCGAACGACATCCAGACCGCCAGGCAGACGAGCACGTTGCAAAGGACGGCGAGAAAGAACAGCTGGACCGTGGGCAGCGCCGCCTTGGCCGTTGCGATCGTCAGCGCTGTCTTGCCCACGGCGCCGCCGCCGAAGCCGTGTTGTCCCGCGAGGAAGACGAGTGCCGCCGTGCCCAGCGCCCCGGCGATGTTGCCGATATAGACAAGCGTCCAGGTCCGGGCGAGTGCCGCGACGGAGATGCGCCGGCTGGCGCAGGCGAGGATCATCAGCGAATCACCGGTGAACAGCTCGGCGCCGCCGACGATGACCAGGATCAGGCCGAGCGAGAAGACGAGGCCGGCGATCAGGCGGGCGACCCCGAAGGGCAGGTCGCCGGAACCGGTGAGCACCACCGTCATGAACATCGCGCCGAAGGCGATGAAGGCGCCGGCGAGCACGCCGAGCACCATAAGCGCCAGCGCGTCGCGACCGGCCTTGGTCGCCCCGGCCGCCTCGCAGGCGAGCGCCATGTCGGGCGGCATCGTTCCGCCGATGAATCCTGCTGTGCTGGCGGCGGGATCGGACATGGGGCGGTATCCTTTATCGGGCTCTGCAGGCACAGAGGCTAGCCGAACGGCTCGGGACCAGGCAATATCGCCGGCGAGCCGGAAAGCGGCGGGACGCCTTCCTTTCGGAGAGGTATTTGGGCGGCGCGTCGCCGGGTGCGACGGCGCCGCCGCGCATGTCCCGCACCTTTGACTTTCGTGGCCACCTGGGTTCTATCCGGCAGACGGTTCAACCGAGCGCGCCAGAAATGTTCGTCCGACCCGCCATCGTGATGTCCGGTCTTCTGGCCTGTGCCGCGACAGCCGCCGCGGCCGAGTGGCAGGCCGTGGAAAAGGTCGACACCTATGCCGTCAGCGGCCGGTCCGGGCCGGAACTCTACGCCTCGATTGGCGAGCGCGGGCCGAAGCTCGGCATCACCCGCGCCATCGCCCACACGACGTTCAGGCTGACCTGGACACGAAAGTACGAGCCGCGCGGCGACGCCTGCGTGCTCGCCGAAGCAAAACCGAAGCTGGTCATCACCTACACGCTGCCGGAGCCGTCGGACGAATTGCCCGCCGGCGTCCGCCGCAACTGGGAGACGTTCTTCAATGGCGTCGCCGCCCACGAACGGGTGCACGGCGATTTCATCAAGGCGATGGTGCGCGAGATCGAGGCGCAGTCGGTCGGTCTGACCGTCGAGGGCGACCCGGGGTGCATCAGGATCCGCACGGAACTGGTCGGGCGGCTCGCGGCGCTGTCGCAGGCGCAGCGGCAGAAGAGTCGCGATTTCGATCGGATGGAGATGAGCAAGGGCGGCAACATCCACGGCCTGATCCTGGCGCTGGTCAACGGCGGATAGGGCGATGCGGGCGGACGCCCCGTTCTTGGCGCGCCGCGGTCGAGCCGGCACCCCCGCGGTAGATGCCGCTGCAAACGTGTCACCGGACAGGACGGCAACGGCCCGCCCCGGGACGCCGAGCGTCTCACGGCGGAGAAGTCGCCGGGAGTCCCGGCATGGCCGGGCGATGCCCGGCCCTTTTCCTTTCGCTTCCCGGGATTGCGACGCACCCCGCAGGCCCGCCTTTTTCCCGGGTTCCCGGGCCGTGACTTGACGCCGTGATTTGACTAGACGTCGGCCCCTGCCTTATCGGTTGACCGAGGGTCGACGAACAGGGGCGGAGGCATTGATCCGGTTCCCGGTAGTCCTGGCGATCGTGTTATGGGTGCTGTCCGCGGCGATTCTTCCCGCCACGTCCGCCGAGCGACGCGTCGCGCTGGTCGTCGGCAATTCTGCCTACGAGCACACGACGCCGCTGCGTAATCCGAAAAGTGACGCCGAAGCGATGTCGGCACGGCTGGAGAAGCTCGGTTTCGAGGTGTTCGGCGGCACCGACCTCGACCGGCGCAAGCTGGTGGAATCCCTCATCCGCTTCGGCCGCGCCGCCGAGCAGGCCGACGTCGCGCTGTTCTTCTATGCCGGACACGGGCTCCAGGTGGACGGGCAGAACTATCTCGTCCCGGTCGACGCCATGGTCGAATTCGAGGCCGAGATCGACATCTCGCTGGTTTCGCTGGCGCAGGTGATGCAGCAGCTCGAGCGCGGCAGCCGTACCAATCTCGTCTTCCTCGATGCCTGCCGCGACAATCCGTTTGCCAAGGAACTGGCGCGCTCGATGAACCGCGCCGCCGTGTCTCTCGCCAAGGGTCTCGGCCGTGTCCAGTCCGGCTCGGGCACCTTCATCGCCTTCGCCACGCAGCCCGACGCGGTCGCCTCCGACGGTTCCGGTGCCAACTCGCCCTTCACGTCGGCCTTGCTCAGGCACATCGACAAGCCCGGCCAGTCGATCTCCGACCTGATGATCGAGGTGCGCAATGAGGTGATGGCGGAAACCGGCGGCAAGCAGGTGCCGTGGGATTCGTCCTCGCTCACCGGACGCTTCTCGTTCGCTCCCGAACCCGCCGCGGCCGCCACGTCGCAGTCGGCGCCGGCCGTCTCCGCCTCGATGGAGAAGGAGGCTTACGAGCAGGCTGTCGAGGTCGGCAGCTGCGGCGCCTACGAAGCCTTCCGGCGCCGTTTTCCCGACAGTTTCTATGCCGAGCTCGCCGGGGAACGCGCTGTCGCCGCCTGCGCCGCACCGCAGGCGGTGGCGCGTGCGGAGCCGGTCGTGGCGGTGCGCTCCGCGCCGGCGCGGTCGGGCGTTTGTCAGCCTGGCCCGTTCGGCGTCACCTATTGCGCTTCCTCGGTGCTGAAATCACAGAAGGGCAATTTCTACGAGCCGGACAAGATGTTCGACGGCAACCGCGACACCGCCTGGGTCGAGGCGGAAGAGGGCGACGGCGTCGGCGAGACGGTGACGCTGCATTTCGGCCGCCAGCGCAAGCTCGCCGGATTCGAGATCGTCAACGGCTACGACAAGAACCAGACCATCTGGTCGGCCAATTCGCGCATCCGCGAACTCCAGGTTGCCACGGCGACCGGGCCGTTGCTCGAGGTGACGCTCCAGGATGTGCGCGGAGCACGGCGGGTCGACTTCGACCAGCCGGTCGACACCGGCTTCCTCGAACTCACCATCCGCAGCGTCTATCGCGGCGCGAAGTATCGCGACACCGCGGTCAGCGAACTCTATCCGGTCTTTGCCGACTGAAGCGCCCCGCCTACTCGGCCGACACCGGGAAGTCGAAGCGGCGGGTCGGAAACGGCTCGCCCGACAGGGTGAAGTGCCACCACTCGCGCGAATAGTTGACGAAGCCTTCGGCGGCCATGGCACTCACCAGCCGAGCCCGGTTCCCGGCGGCGCCCGGGGGCAGCGGCGAGAACAGCGTGCGGCTCTTCCTGTCGAAGCAATCGAAGCCGGTGCCGAACTCGGCCATGCCCGGCGCGGCGGCCCCGCATCCTGCTCTGGCGCCGCCGCCCGCCGTTTTGACCAGGGCGAGATCGACGGTCGAGCCGCGCGAGTGCGCCGAGCGGGCGCCGACATAGCCGGCCGAGATCAGGTGTTCGCGGCGAACCGCGGGAAACCAGCGCGGATCGGCCGGTCCGCCCTGCCGCGCCCAGCGCACCATGTCGGCGACGGCGCGCTCCGGCCGATAGCAGTCGAAGACGACCAGCGACAAGCCCTCGGCGGCTACCGCTTGCTGCACCCGCGCAAGGGCCTTCGCGGCTCTGTCGGTGAGAATGCAGGTCGGCGCTTCGTAACCCGCGAGCCTGCGGCCGACGAAATTGTCCGCGCCGGCATAGCGCATGTCCTGCCGGATGGACGCGTCGATATCGGCGAGGCGGACGAAACCGCTCGGAAGGCCCTCCGCCCGTCCCGGAACCGGCGCAGCGGCAAGGGCTGCGAGGATCGCGATCAGGCTTGCGATGATGCTCGAAGTCCTTGGCATCCCGATTCCGACCGATGGCGCAACCTGCTGTTTTTTCACACGGAACAGCCGGGTCGGCTACTCGACGAAGACGCGCACGCTGGCGGCGCGACCGGCGGCGTCGATGACGGTCAGCGTCGACTGGCCGGTGCCGTCCGGCTGCCATGTCGCCGTGCGGCGGCGCATCGGTTCAGACAGGGGCCGGCCGTTGGCAAGCCAGCGGAATGGCGCCCGTCCCCCCTGAAGCTTCAGTACCAGAGGCGTCGCCTTTTCCCCGGAGGCTCCGAGGTCGACGCGCGCCCCTTCGGGAGGGAAGACGATGCGCGGCGCCGGCTCGCTCGCCGCGGCGGCGGCGACGCGTTCCTCGAGCGGCGCGAAGCGTTCCATGGTCACCGGCAGCTCGTCCCGAGTGGGGCGCCGCGCGCCGCTCGGCGGGGGCGGCAGCGGCACGGCGGCGAGACCCGACTTGGCGAAGGCCTCGAACAGGATCGGCGCCGCCGATACGTAGCCCGAGAGGCCGGGTACTGCGCCGGCGTCGGCGCGACCGACCCAGACCCCGACCACATACCGGCCGTCATAGCCGACCGACCAGGCGTCGCGGTAGCCGTAGGAAGTCCCGGTCTTGTAGGCGATGCCGCGGCGCGCCGCGCCTTCCGGCGGGGTGACGCCCGAGAGCATGTCGGCCACCTGCCAGGCGGCGTCGGCGGAGAGCACGGTCGCGGCAGGCGCGGCGGTCGTGCCGGGTGGTTGGCTGCCGTCGTTCAGGCCGACGGTGCGGCCGCGGTTGGCGAGCCCGGTGTAGAGCTGGACGAGGTCGCGCAGCGACAAGCCGACGCCGCCGAGCCCGATGGCGAGGCCGGGGGCTTCGCCCGGCGGCAGCCTCAGCGTCACGCCGGCCTGGCGGAAGCGGGCCGTCAGACGCGCTGGGCCGACGGCGTCGAGCAGCCGGATCGCCGGCACGTTGAGCGAAAGCTGCAGCGCCCGGCGGACGGTAACGTCGCCCTGGTAGCTCATGTCAAAGTTGCGCGGCCGGTAGCCGGAGAAATCGGCCGGGCGGTCCTCGATCATGGTTTCCTGGGCAACCAGGCCTTGTTCCATGGCCAGGCCGTAGATGAAGGGCTTCAGCGTCGATCCCGGCGAGCGCACGGCGCGTGTCATGTCGATCCAGCCGGAACGGGTGGCGTCGAAGTAGTCCGCCGAGCCGACCGCCCCGAGGATGTCGCCGTTCTGGGCGTCGGCAAGGAGTATCGCCACGGAAAGCTTCGGACCGAGCTTGGCGGCAGCGTCGCGGGCGACCGCCTCAAGCCCTTCCTGGACACGCCGGTCGATCGTCAGTTGCAGCCGGCTAGCGAAAGGCTGGTTGGCGAGCGCCGCCGCCGTCGTGTGCGCGGCGAGAGCGGGGAGGGGACGGCGTGCCGCGACGAACTCCTCCGTCGCGGCGCGCGCGGCCTCGGCCGCGTCGAGGCGCCCCGCCGTCACCATGCGCTCTAGCACGCGGTCGCGGGCCTTTCTCGCGCCGTCGGGATTGCGGTCGGGACGGCGGCGTTCGGGCAGCTGCGGCAATGCGACGAGCAGCGCGGCCTCCGAGAGGCTCAGCCGGCCCGGTTCCTTGCCGAAATAGGCGAGCGAGGCGGCGCGCACGCCCTCGAGGTTGCCGCCATAGGGGGCGAGCGTCAGGTAGCGTTCGAGGATCTCGCGCTTGGAGAGCCTGCGCTCGATCTGTACGGCGCGGAAGATTTGGCTGAGCTTGGCACCGATCGAGCGGCTTTCGCGCGGCTCCATCAGCCGGGCGAGCTGCATCGACAGTGTAGAACCGCCGGAGACGATGCGGCCGTTCCCGACGAACTGCATGGCGGCGCGGAGAAGGGCGATGACGTCGACACCGTCATGGTCCCAGAAGCGCTTGTCCTCGTAGGCGATCAGCAATTCGACGAAGTTGCGGTCGACGGCGTCGAGGTCGACGGCGAAGCGCCAGCGTCCTTCCGGCGTGGCAAAGGCGCGCAGCAGTTCGCCGTCGCGGTCGACGACCTCGGTCGATACGGTAAGGCTCGCCGGCAGCGGCGGCGGATAGGCTCGATCCAGTGCCAGGAAACAGCCCACCGAGGACGCGGCCAATGCCGCCAGGCCGACGATCACGGAAGCTGTCGCCCGAATCGCACGCTTGAACGACGGCTTCATCGCCCCGTCACCGCTCCCGCCGTACTGCGCCGGTTCAGTTGGCCTTCACCGCCATCATGCCGGTCGCCGTCCGCGCCGAGAATTCGGGACGGTACATGTCCTCCACGCTCGCGGCAGGATGCAGGTAGACGCCAGGCGTCACGGCCCGCACGACATAGGCAACGGTCAGGTCCGAACCGGCGTCCTGTTCGTAGTTGAACGCCGCGATGAAACGGTCGTCGCGGAATTCGAGATGCGCGGCATCGGTCTGCGGCAGCCAGGCGAAATTGGCGAGTTCGGCGCTGGAGACCAGGCCGGGATTGTCGATCTCGAAGCCGGCCGGCAGGAGATCGCTGATCAGGATCCGCGCGTCCCAGTCGTTGAGGTTGACGACCCTGAGCACGACGACGAAGCGTTCGTTCTGCCGCACCTCGCTGACGTTGGCCTCGCTGCCGTCGAGCCGGTAGTAGGTGCGCTTGATGGTGAAGCCGGCGCCGCCGGCGGGCAGCGGCTGGCGGGGGATCGCCGACGCGGTGACCACGGCCTCGAGCGCGTCCTTGCCACGGTTGACCACCGTGATCGGATTCGCCGCGAGTTCCTCGCCGGTGACGCGTGCCGAGTAGGCGCCGGAATGGGCGGCGCCGTCGACCTCGAGCGCGAGCGATGTGCCGCCGGCCCTCAGCGCGCGGGCGGCGAGCAGCATCCACGCCTGATCTTGCGTGCTCGTCCAGCGTGTCTTGGCGCGCTCGCCGGCGACGTACTTCACCATCTCTGGGACGACCGAGGGCATCGGGTTGCTTTCCGCGGCGAGCGCCAGCATGGCGGCGCCGTCGCGCAGCTTCGAGCCGTAGTCGGAGCGGTAGTAGTCGACCTCCGTTGTCGACTGCGCGAGCGAAAGTGCCGCGCCGAAGGCTCGCTCCGAACGCTGGCTGTCGCCGTAAAGCGCCAGGCTCGCCGCCAGATGCGCGATCGCCATCGGGCTGGTGAAGGCCTCGATCTGCGTGTCGGCATAGTAGCGCAGATCGCCGACCGACGCCTTGCGGTTGCGCGACAGGACGTAGAGCGCGTAGGCGATCTCGCCGCCACGGCCTTCGAGGTCGACGTCGTAGGCGATCGAGTTCTGCAGGTTGGAAAGAGCCTGCATCAGGGCGCGATGCGGGACGTCGTAGCCCTTCTCGCGCGCCCTGGTCAGGAAGTCGGTGACATAGGCGTCGAGCCAGAGGTCTCCCCACCCAGGCGACCAGAGGCCGAAGCTGCCAGACGAGGACTGGTAATTGAGTACCCTGTATATCGCCTCCTGGACTCGGTCCCTCACCTCGGGTTCGTCGGGCAGGCCGAAATCGCGCGACAGCTCGCTGAGATAGAGCAGCGGCAGCGCGCGGCTGGTGGTCTGCTCGGCGCAGCCATAGGGATAGCGATCGAGCGTGAGGAGCAGCGACACGACGTCGAAGGCCGAACTCGGCGTGACGCTGAGCGAGACCTGCGAGCCTTCGATCAGGCTCTGCGCGAGAAGTTCGCGGTCTACCGTGATCGATCCGCCGTTGCCCCCTAGCGAGACGACCGAGCGGGTCGTCACCGGCATGGCCGCGGGGCGAATCGGCAGGGCGAGTACCTGTTCGACGCTTATGCCGTCGCTGCCCGCCAGCGTGATCGTCAGACCGGCGTCTCCGGCTTTCGTCGCCGAGAGCGGCACGGTCAGCGTCTGCCGCTTGCCGGGGGCGAGCTCGATGCTTTCCGGCAGGCCTGCGGTTTTCGCCTGCAGCCCGCCGGCGCCTTCCAGCACCAGCGCATAGCGGCCGGCAGGGGCGTCGGTGTTGGCGATATCGAGCGTCATTTGAGCCTCGTCGCCGGGCGCCATGAAGCGCGGCAGGCCGGCGGTCAGCACGATCGGATCGCGCACGATGACGTCGGAACTGGCATGTCCGACCGCTTCCCCGGTCCAAGCGACGACCATCACGCGCACCGTGCCGTTGAACTGCGGCAGGTCGAACGTCACAGTCGCCTTGCCCTCGGCGTCCAGTTTCACCGGTCCGGTGAAGAAGGCGACGAGCTTTTCCTTGGGCGGGCTGCCCTGAGTCGTCATCATCGCGCCGTCGCCGCCGGTGCGCAGGCGGCCGGAGGCGCCGAGCGAGCCGTCGATCAGCAGGCCGTAGAGGTCGCGCAGCTCGATGCCCATGCGGCGCTGGCCGAAGTACCATCCTTCGGGATCGGGAGCCTTGTAGTTGGTCAGGTTGAGGATGCCGACGTCGACGGCAGCGACCGTGATATAGGCGTCGGTCGCTGCCGGCAGGCCGGACACCGTCACGGGGATCGAAAGCGGTCCGCGCGGCTCGGTCTTCTCCGGCGTGGCTACCGCGACCGAGAGCTTCTTTTCGCCGGGGTCGACCTTCAGCCATTTCACGCCGATGGCCCGCGACGGCATGCGCGATTCGCGCGCATCGCCAGGCCGGAAGAGCGTGGCCGTGACATAGGCGCCCGCACCCCAGTCCGCGCCAACCGGAATGTCGACGACGGAGCCTCCTTCCGGAATCGTCGCGGTGACGGTGGCGAGCAGGCGCTCGGCGCCCACCGTCACCAGGAGTTCGCCGGCAAAGCGCGGTGAGACCTGCAGCCGGGCGACGTCGCCGGCCGCGTAGGTCTCCTTGTCCAGCGCGATCTCGAGGGCGTCGGGCGTTTCCGTCGAGCTTGCCGCGACATACCAGCCGGCATCGAATTCGTAGCTCGACGCCGGGCCGTCGGGATCGGCAGTCTCGACCTCGAGCCGGTAGCGGCCCCAGTCGACCGGCAGCTTCAGTTCGGCCTCGGAATCGGCTGCGACGTCGATCGTGCCGTCGGCGACCGCGCGGGTGAAAGTCACCGGCTCGTAGTTCCAGTAATTGCCGTTCCGGTACCACTGATAGTTGCGCTCGATGCGCACCAGCGACCACACCAGCCCCTTGGCGTCCTTGCGTTTGCCGTCGGCGCCGACGGCGATGAGCCTGAAGCCCGCGGTGCTGCCCTCTGCCACGGAGCCGCCGTCGAAACGCGGGGCGATGCCGATCAGGTCGCCCTGCGGCTTCACCGCGAGATCGAGCATGCGCTCGACGGCGCGACCGCCGGTTTCGCGCATCCTGACCGTGACATTGGCGTTGAGTAGCCGCGTCGTCGCCGGAAGCTGGTCGAGGACGACGGGGAAGGTCGCCTTGCCGTCCTCGCCGACGGTCGGCAGGCCGGCGAGCGGCGTGCGGGTCGCCTCTCCCTCCTGCTCGTCGGCGAGGCCGAACCAATAGCCCTTGTAGCGATTCCATTCGCGCACGGTCGAAACCGTCACTTCGCCTTCCAGCGCAAGGCCGGCCGCCGGGGCGCCGTAGAGATAGCGGCCGTCGACGGTCACGTTCGCGGCCTCGCCTGCAGTGATCTCGGTGCGATCCGCGGAAAGGTCGAATTCGATCCGGTCGGGGACGAAGTCCTCGACGAGGAACATCTGGCTGGCGACGGCTGCCTCCTTCGGATCGGTGTGGATGCTCACCTGCCAGGTGCCGCGCATGGCGTTGGCCGCGAGCGGCAGTTCGACCGCATGGCCGCCGGCCGCGGCGCCGTCGCTGACGATGCGGCGGTCCTCGACGCCGTCCGGACGTGTGAAGATGAAGGTCAGCGGCATGCCGGACACCGCCGTCGCGGCATCGTCGCGGGCGAGTGCGGCCACATGCACGGTTTCGCCGACGCGGTAGATGCCGCGTTCGGTCCAGGCATAGACATCGAGCGCGCCGGGGGCTGCGCGACCCTCGACTCCGCGATCTGAGAGGTCGAAGCCGGCCCGCGTCATGTCGAGGAAGACGAAGTCGGATCCGGCGTTTTCGGCCATGAGCACGGCGGGCACCATGCCGCCCTCGCCGCGCGACAGGCCCGGCGCAAACGTGGCGCGGCCTTCGGCGTCGGTGGTGGCGGTGCCGAGGATCTCGTTGTTGCGGGCAAGCAGGGTCAGCGCGACGCCTGGGATCGGCTTGGCGGAGCCGAGCGAGCGGGCGAAGACGTTGAGCCCGTCCTGGCCGGTATAGGTGGACAGGCCGATGTCGGATACCACGAACCATTGGGTGGCCCGCGATTCCCACGAATCGCGGCGGTCGTCGACCGGGGCGGCGGTGAGCACGTATACGCCGGGCTTGCGCTGCGGCAGCGCCTCGTCGACCGGGAAGGAGGTCGTCACCTCCTTGTTCAGCTCGTTGGCGATCTCGAGCTTGCCCTCCCAGATCGGCGCGCCCATCTGGTCGGCGATGGATGAGATGTCATAGCCGTCGAGCTGGCGCAGGAACTGATAGCCGGACAGGAGCTGCGCCAGCGAGCGGTCGCCGATGCGGTAAAGCTTCATGTCGGCGACGTCCATGTTGATCGTCACCAGCGGGATGCCACGGCGCGCGTTCGCCGGCAGCACGAAGCTGTCGCCGGTGAAGCGGGCGCTGGGTGCCCGATCCTGGACGTAGATCGACAGCACGACCGGCGTCGACAGCACCTCGCCGATCGCGGCCGGCAGTCCGGGCCGGAAGGTGACGCGATAGTGCTGGCCGTGCGCGAGGCCCTCGACGCAGATCTGCCGGTCCTTGGCCTCGACGCCCTTCGGTGCGGCGTCGTCGACGGTGACGAAATTGGCGTAATCGACGCCAATCTTGACGAGATCCTCGGAGAACTGCGCACAGATGCGCGGCGACGCCGTGTCGGAATCGATCGAATGCTCGACGATCCGGAAGCCCTTTCGCGCCTTCAGGTCCTCGTATTCCGCCTGCAGCGACGGCGACGGAACGAGGCTGAGGCTGGCTTCATAGGCCTGGAGGGCGGGACGGAACAGTTCGCGGCGGTCGAGGCCGGCGGCGAGTATGGCCAGCGACTCGGCGCGCACGGTCGCTGTACGCGACAGGAGGTAAGAGTTGTAGGCGGCGCCGGTGGTGTTGCGCTGCAGCTCGGCGGCTTCGACGCTGTTGGCCGGCGTCACGGCGAGCACGGCGCGGCCGAGCTTGTTCCACAGGGCGGCGTCGTCTGGCGTGATCGCGATCGCTGCAGCGAACTTGGCCATGGCGGTGCGCGGATCGGTGACGATCGCTTGGTCGCCGGCCGCGATCAGGGATGCCAGGCCGTCGGTCTCCGCGACCTTCGCGGCGGTCAGCGTGCGGCGGTAGGCGCGCGCCTCCTCGACCATCCAGGCGGGAACGAAAGAGAGCTCCCCGGGGGCGCCGATGTCGGGGTCGCCGGAGAGATTGACGATCTTGCCGGCGACGGCGCCGCTGAACGGCTTGAGCACGTTGTAGTCTGACTTCAGGAAACACCACTTCGCCTTGGTGTTGTAGGTGAAGGCGCGGCAGGAGGAGTCGCCGAGGCAGATCGTCTTGCAGCGGTCGAGGCTGACATTCTGCTCGGTCCTCAGGTCGAAACCGAAATAATCGGCGTTGTCTGTCGTCTCGATGGCGCGGCCGCCGGCCGCCAACGCCGTCATGCCGAGGGAGAGGAGAACGAAGACCGCGGCAAACACCTGACGAACCGAACGCATCGCTATTCCTCCTTGGCCCGCGAGACGACCGATCTCAGATCAGCGGTCCGCCTGTGTCAACACGGGCGGATCGTCCCTTCCGGGAGACGGATCGTCACAACCCCAGGGCGCTTTCTGCTGCCGTGACCGGCCGATGGATGGGCACAAACCTTCCTCGAGTGTCGCGACAGTGCTACGCCTAGGCGACATTTGTGAAGGGCGGATTGTGGCCGCTTTACGGGTGCTTCATAAGTTCGCGCAATTTTAACGATAGGAGTAAGTCTGGCGTAATGATGTGCGGGAACCGGCAGCGCAGGGGATATGTGCCCGCAGGCCGTGCCTGTGTGCGTCTCGTCGCCGCCGGCATGCTTGCGTTCGGCCTCGTCGCCGTGCGCCCCGCGCTCGCCTTCGAGCTGTTCGGCATCACGCTCTTTGATTCGGAAGATGAGGCCGCCGACGTTGCCGACCCGCTGCGCTATTCCGTTTCGCTGACCGTCGCCGGCGACGAGCAACTGCGCGAAACCCTCGAAGCCGCTTCGGCGCTGGTGGCCGACCAGAAGCGCCCCGTCTCCGGTTCGCTCGGCCTGATCGCCAAGGCGCGCGGCGACCGCGAACAGCTGATCGCCGCACTCTATAGAGAAGCCCGCTACGACGGCGTCGTCAACGTCACCATCGCCGGCCGCCCGATCGACGAGATCGAGCCAGACGCCCAGTTCTCCGGTGAGCCGGTGCCGGTCGCGATCTCCGTCGATCCGGGTTCGCCGTTCACCTTCGGCACGGTGCGTCTCGAAGGCGACGCGGCCGGGCTCGATCCGGCGCGGTTCGGCCTCGCCAGCGGCGCACCGGCCGGCTCGGAGGTCATCCTGAAGGCCGAGACCGATATCGTGCGCGTCCTCAAGGAGCAGGGGCGCCCGCTCGCTGCGGTTTCCGGCCGCGACATCGTCGCCGATCACCGGACGCGGACGCTCGACGTGGTCCTCGATGTTGCGGCCGGCCCGGTCGCGCCCTATGGCGAGACAGTCGTCGTGGGTGCGGAGACCGTCGATCCGGCGTTTGCGGCAATGATCGCCGGGCTCGAGCCGGGCCGTCCCTATTCGCCTGCGGAGATCGAGGAGGCGCGCCAGAGGCTCGTCGACCTCGGCGTCTTCTCCAGCGTCGGCGTCAGGGAGGGCGACGCGCTCGACGCCTCCGGCGCTATTCCGATCAAGGTCGAGGTCAGCGAGCGCAAGCACCGCTATTTCGGCGTCGGCGCGACTATTTCCAACACCGAAGGACTCGGCATCGAGGGCTATTGGGGCCATCGCAACCTCTTCGGCCGGGCCGAGAAGCTGCGCGTCGAGGGCTCGATCAGCCGGATCGGCGACACCAGCCAGCTCGGCAGGCTCAACTACAATGCGGCGATCATGTTCGAGAAACCGGGCGTGTTCGGACCCGCCTCGAAGTTCTACACAAACGTGCGCGGCGTGTTCGAACATCCGCAGGCCTATGACCGCTTCTCCATAAACTCGGCTTCCGGCTTGGAGTACCGGTTCGGCAAGGTGCATACCGTCTCGGGCGAGCTCGCGGTCGAGTGGTCGAAGGTCGAGGATGCGCTCAATCCGGGCGGCGTGCGCCATCTTCTTGTCAGCATTCCGCTCCAGTATGTCTTCGACAACCGGGACAGCCGGCTGGACCCGAAGCGCGGCTTCCGCGTTCTGGCCTTCGCCGAGCCGACCCACGATTTCGAGAACGGTGCGACCTTCGTGAAGTTCAGGGGCGAAGCTTCCGCCTACCGGGCGATCGACGACGCCGGCAAGTTCGTCTTCGCCGCGCGCGCCTCCGCGGGATCGATCGTCGGCGCCAGCCTCGCCGAAGTGCCCGCCGACCGTCGCTTCTATGTCGGTGGCGGCGGTTCGGTACGCGGCTATGCCTACCAGGGTATCGGCCCGAAGGACGTCGGCGGCAAGCCGACCGGCGGCCTGTCCTACGTTGAGGCATCGGCGGAGCTGCGCATCGCGGTCAACGACTCGTTCGGCGTCGTTCCCTTCGTCGACATCGGCACGGTGTCGGCGTCCTCCACGCCCAGCCTGTCGGGCCTGAAGGCCGGCGCCGGCGTCGGCATCCGCTACCTGACCCCGTTCGGGCCGCTGCGTGTCGACGCCGCCGTACCGCTCAACCGCGATCCCGGCGATCCGCGGTTCGGCATCTATGCCGGCATCGGTCAGGCGTTCTGACGGCCGTGGCCGCCATCCTCAGGCGAACCTTCCGCATCCTGCGGCTGCTCGTCGTGCTCGTGCTCGCCTTGGCGCTGGGCGCCGTACTCGTCTTCACGCTGACCGGGAAAGGCCGTGAGAACCTTGCCGGACTTCTTTCCGACCTCGCCTCGTCGGAAAAGGGCAAGGTGCGCATCGGCGGGCTCGACGGCATCTGGTCCGGGCACCTCACTCTCGGGTACCTCGTCCTCGAGGATACCGACGGCCCCTGGCTCGCGGCGCGCGACGTCGCGATCGACTGGTCGCCGCTGGCGCTGATTTCGAAAACCTTCCGTGCCGATCGGGTCAGCGCCGCGCGCGTCGAGGTCGCCCGCCTGCCGAAATCCGAAGGCGGGAAGGGCGGCGGCCTGCCCCTCGACATCGCCGTCGGCTCGCTCGACCTGCCCGATGTTGCGCTCGGCGAGGCAATTGCCGGCGGCATCGCACGCCTCTCGGCCACCGGCGCTCTCGCGGCGAAGGCCGAGCCGCTCGACGTCGACCTCGACCTCTCGCTGAAGCGGACCGACGGCCGCGAGGGCGCCGTCGAGGCCAGGATCCGCGTGGCACCGGCCGAGAACGCGCTCGACCTTTCCGTCGAGGGTTCCGAGCCCGCCGGCGGCATCGTCGCCAACCTCCTGCGCCTGCCCGGCGCCCCGGCCATCGCCTTTTCCGCGACGGGCAAGGGCACGGCCGACGATTGGAAGGGCGAGGGCAATTTTTCCGTCGACGGCGAGGTCGTGACGACGCTGCAAGGCAGCTATCGCGAGGCCGACGGTGCCCGCAATATAGCCGTCGAGGGCAAGGGTTCCTTCGAGCGTTTCGTGCCCGAGATGTTGAGGCCGCTGCTTTCCGGCGACACCGCCTTCGGTGTTGCCGCCGCCCTCGGCGCGGCGGGCGGCGTCACGGTGAAGCGGGCGACCCTGGAATCGGCCGCGGCGACGGTCGAGGCGAAGGGATCGATCGACCCCACCCGCGGCAGCGACTTCTCGCTCGACCTCGCCGCGCGCGGCGAGCC
>DUSC01000107.1 GCA_012842935.1 Hyphomicrobiales bacterium
GAGCGCGAGGATGAAACCCGACTGGGAGAGTTGGCCCGCCCGGAGTCCGGCGTGGTAGCGGCCAGGCTTGGGGTCGGTATAGTCGGTAATCCACTCGCCGTAGTCGCGGCGCAGTTCGTCCAGATCGTAATACCAGTGAGGGCCAAGCGCGAGCGCATCGCCCACGAAGGCGCCCATAATGGCGCCTGCGGCGCGCTCCTGGATGGCTGAGCTCGACATGCGCGTTCTCCTTCGAAGGGTCGGATCGAATCGGGATCAAATCAGTTGCCGCAGCACATACGACAGGATGCCGCCATGCTGGTAATAGTGGACCTCCCGCGGCGTATCGATGCGCAGGGTGGCGGCGAACCGCTTCACCGCACCGTCCGCGGCCCTGGCCGTGACGGTCACATCGCGTCCGCCCGCGAGACCACCCGCCAGCATCTCGGCAACGCCTTCGACAGCGAAGATCTCGTCGCCGGCGAGTCCCAGCGACGCGGCGTTTTCGCCGGGCTTGAACTCCAGCGGCAAGATGCCCATGCCGACCAGATTCGAGCGGTGGATGCGCTCGTAACTTTCCGCGAGCACCGCGCGCACGCCGAGGAGTTTTGGCCCCTTGGCCGCCCAATCGCGCGACGAACCCGAGCCATACTCCCGGCCGGCGATGATCAGCAACGGCACGCCTTCCCGCGCGTAACGCACCGACGCCTCGAAGATGCTCATCAGCTCGCCCGACGGCAGATGGCGGGTCACGCCGCCCTCGGTACCGGGCGCCAACCGGTTACGCAGGCGCACGTTCGCGAAGGTGCCCCGCACCATGACCTCGTGGTTCCCGCGCCGCGAGCCATAGGAATTGAAATCCCGGGGTTCGACGCCCTGCGCGATCAGATACCGGCCCGCCGGGCTGTCCGGTCTGATCGAGCCCGCCGGCGAGATATGGTCCGTCGTGATGCTGTCGCCGAGCAGCGCCAGCACGCGGGCGCCGACGAGCGGCGGAACCGGGTCCGGTTCCTTGCCCAGGTCGGCAAAATACGGCGGGAGGCGGACATAGGTGGAATCCGCCTCGAACTGAAACAGAGCGCCCTCGGGCACGCTCAGCGACCGCCACGCCTCGTCGCCGGCGTAGACATCCTGATAAACCGCGCGGAACATCCGGGCGTCGAGCGCCCTTTCGATCATTTCGGCGACCTCGCGCTGGGTCGGCCAGAGTTCCTTCAGGAAGACCGGATTGCCGGCCGGGTCATGGCCGAGCGGCTCGCGCGTCAGATCGAGGTCGATGCGTCCGGCGAGGGCGTAGGCGACCACCAGCGGCGGCGAAGCCAGATAGTTGGCGCGCACCTCGGCATGTACCCGCCCCTCGAAGTTGCGGTTGCCTGACAGGACGGCGGCCACCAGCAGCTCGTTGTCGGCGATGGCCTGCGACACCGCAGGCGGCAGTGGACCGCTGTTGCCGATGCAGGTCGTGCAGCCGTAGCCGACGGTGAAAAAATTGAGTTGTTGGAGCGCGACGTTCAGGCCCGAGGCTTCGAGATATTCGGTCACCACCTTGGAGCCGGGCGCGAGGCTGGTCTTCACCCATGGCCGGACCGAGAGGCCGCGCTCGATGGCCTTCTTCGCCACCAGCCCGGCGGCCACCAGCACCGACGGATTGGAGGTGTTGGTGCAACTGGTGATGGCACAGATGACCACGGAACCGTCCCTGACATTCGGGTCGGGGATGATCCCGGTTGCTGTCGTTTGCGTCCCCGCCGGCTTCGGAGTCTGGCGGCGCTCGCGATGGGTCGCCAGTGCCGCCGCGAAGGACTGTTTGACGTCGCCGAGACGCACCCGGTCCTGCGGGCGCGCCGGCCCGGCCAGGCTCGGCTCGACCGTCGCCAGGTCGAGCGGGAGCACTTCGGTGTACTCCGCCTCGGGCGCGTCCGGCGTCAGGAACAAACCCTGCTCCCTGGCGTAGGTCTCGACCAGGGCGATCTGTTCGTCCGGGCGACCGGTGAACCGGAGATAGCGCAGCGTCTCGGCGTCAATCGGGAACAGGCCGCAGGTGGCGCCATACTCGGGCGCCATGTTGGCAATCGTCGCCCGGTCGGCCAGCGGCAGCCCGAGTACGCCCTCGCCGAAGAATTCGACGAATTTGCCGACCACGCCGTGCCGGCGCAGCATCTGGGTGATCGTCAGCACCAGATCGGTCGCCGTCGCGCCCTCGGGCAAGCGACCGGTGAGGCGCACGCCGACCACCTGGGGCAGAAGCATGCTGACGGGTTGGCCCAGCATCGCCGCTTCGGCCTCGATGCCGCCGACGCCCCACCCCAGGCAGCCGAGACCGTTGATCATCGTGGTGTGCGAGTCGGTGCCGACCAGGGTATCGGGATACGCCTGGCCGCGGTCGACCATGACGACGCGGGCGAGAAATTCGAGGTTGACCTGATGGACGATGCCGGTGTCGGGCGGCACGCACCGGAAGTTGTGGAACGCCCGCTGCCCCCATTTGAGGAAGCGATAGCGCTCGCGGTTACGGGAAAACTCCAGGTCAGCGTTCCGTTTGAAAGCGTCCTTGCTGCCGAACGCATCGACCTGCACCGAGTGATCGATCACCAGTTCGACCGGCTGCAGCGGATTGATCCTGCCGGGATCGCCACCCAGACGCTGTACGGCCTCGCGCAGCGCCGCCAGATCGACGACCGCCGGCACGCCGGTGAAGTCCTGCAACAGCACGCGCGCCGGCGTGAACGCGATCTCCCGGGTCGGCGCGGCCCTGGCCTGCCACCGGGCGACGGCTTCGATGTCCGCGGTTCGGACGGATCGTCCGTCTTCGGTGCGGAGCAGATTTTCGAGCAGGATCTTGATCGAGAACGGCAGGCGCGCGACGGCCGGGTACGCCGGGTAAAGGGCGTCGAGCCGGTGAATGCCGAGAGTCCGACCCAAAACGGTGAGGCTGGATTGGCTGCCGAACGAGTTGAGGCTCATGGGAAATCCTCGCAAGGGGTGGGTGAGACGTCTGCCAATCGAGCAACCTCCGCACCCGCCGGACGAATAGGCTGCTCCAGCGCCACCCTCAGGCGCCTGGCGTGCCGCCCAGCACAATGTTGAAGCGCGCCGCCAGTTCGGCTCCCTCGTTCGACGCGGGCACGAACTCCGCGAGCACCAGGGAACGCTGGTTTGCCGGGATCAGATTGAACAGCATATC
>DUSC01000108.1 GCA_012842935.1 Hyphomicrobiales bacterium
CGGCTGGCGCATGCCGGCGGCGCGGGCGCTCGCGCTCGGAATCGCCGCCGATGTCGTGCCGCCGGCCGGGATGGACGAGGCGATCCTGCGCCGGGCACGCGCCTGCATGAAGATCGCGCCGCTCGCCGCCGCCGAAATGAAACGGCTGCTGCGCGAGGGCGCGGATGCCGGCATCGAGACCGCGAAGAGCCTGGAGCAGGAAGTGCTGTTCCGCCTCTATTCGACGGCCGACGGGCAGGAGGGTATCGATGCCTTTCTCGAAAAACGCGATCCCCAGTTCAGGATGGAATGACCATGGAGTTCAAGGATAAAGTCGTCGTCGTGACCGGCGGCGCAAAGGGGATCGGCCGGTCCTGCGTCGAGCTGTTCGCCGCCGGCGGCGCCCGCGTCGTCTTTTCCGACATCGACGAGGCGAACGGCGAAGCGCTCGCCTCCGGCCTCGGCGGGAATGTGGCCTTCATCCGCGGCGACGTGCGCAAGCTCGCCGACATGCAGGCCATGGCGGCGCTTGCCGAAGCGCGCTTCGGCGGACTGGACATCATCGTCAACAATGCGGCCATCGCGCTCAACGGCGTGGTCGACGAGATCGACGAGGAGCGCTGGACGGCTGTCATCGACACCAATCTCACCGGCTTCTGGCGGACGTTGAAGGCCTGCGTGCCGCTCCTGCGCAAGCGGGGCGGCGGGGCCATCGTCAACCTGTCCTCGGTGCAGGGCCTGATCGGCTTTCAGGGCTGGCCGGCCTATGCGGCGGCGAAGGGCGCGATCATCGCGCTCACAAGGCAATGCGCGATCGACCTCGCCAAGGCGGGCATCCGCGTCAATGCCGTGGCGCCGGGCACGATCATGACGCCGATGAACGAGAAGATCTTCGAGGAGACGGACGACGCCCAGGCGCTCATCGACAGCTGGAACCGCGCGCATCCGATCGGCCGTTTCGGCCAGCCGGCGGAGGTCGCGGAACTCGTTGCTTTCCTTGCCTCCGACAAAGCGAGCTTCATCACCGGCGAGATCGTGCGCTGCGACGGCGGCCTCGCCGTCCGGGGCGAATGATGCGGGACCTCGTTTCCATCGAGACGGCACACGGCGCGCTCACCTTCGACGCCGCGGCTGGGAACATTCCGAAGCTGCGGCTTCGATGGGCCGGGCGCTGGATCGAACCGCTGCATGCCGCGCCGTGGCGCGATGAACCGGAGGTGCAGGCGGATACGCGGCTTCCGCTCGTCGACCGGCGGCTGGCTGGCGACTTCTTCTGCGCACCCTTCGCCGGTGCTGTCGATCCCAACGTGCCGCCGCATGGCTGGACAGCCAACAGCGCCTGGCGCGTGACGGAGCAGGAGAGGGGGCTGTTGCGCGCCGTTCTTGGCGCCGCAGCAGAGTTGGCGGACCTGCCCCTCACCCTACCCTCTCCCCGCTCGCGGGGAGAGGGGATGTTGGAGGCGGAGGCGGTGCCACACCTCCCTTCTCCCCGCGAGCGGGGAGAAGGTCCCGGCAGGGGGATGAGGGGCGATGCCCACGTCACAACGGTACTTGGCGCGACAATCGCAAAGATCCTCGCCCTCGCCGAGGATGCGCCGCTTCTCTATCAGGAGCACGTGATCGAGAGCGGCAACGGCATCCTGCCCGTCGCCCACCATCCTATGGTCCATCTCACCGGCACCGGCCGTTTCTTCACGTCGAGGAAGCGTGCCGTCCTTACGCCGGACCGGCCTTTGGAGCCCGGCCGCGGCCGCCTTGCCTATCCGGCGCGCTCGACCGACCTCACCCGTGTCGCCGCCGCCGATGGCGGAACGGTGGACCTCACGCGCTGGCCGATCGGCACGCGCAACGAGGATTTCGCGGTCCTCGTGGAGGCGGTTCCGGAGGGCATCGGCTGGTCGGCCGTCATCCGCGAGGCCGAGGACGACATCGTCTTCTTCCTCAAGGATCCCGCGGTCCTGCCGATCACCATGCTGTGGTTCTCCAATGGCGGCCGCGACCATGCGCCGTGGAACGGCCGGCATGTCGGTGTCGTCGGCGTCGAGGACGGGTGCGCGCCCGGGCTTGCGGGCGAGGCTGCGGCGGGGCAGCCGAATCCGATCGCCGCAGAGGGCGTCGCAAGCGGCCTGGCGCTTGCCGAGGGGCGCCGCCATGTCGTCCGCCATGTGACGGGCGCTGTGCCGCGCCCCGCCGGATGGACCGGGATCGCGGACATCTCCACTGCCGGCGACCGGCTGACGATTTCCGACGGCGCCGGGCAGCGATTGGAACTGCCCTGGCGCCGTGATTTTCTGAAGGGACGCGACTGAAATGGCCGCAATCGAACTGCGCCGGCTGACCAAGAGCTTCGGCGCCTATACCGCTCTCCGCGAGCTCGACCTCACCGTTGCCGACGGCGAGTTCCTCGTCCTGCTCGGCCCCTCCGGCTGCGGCAAGTCGACGACCATGCGGATCGTCGCCGGCCTCGACGAACCCACGTCGGGCGAGATCCTGATCGGCGGACGCCGCGTCAACGACATCCCGGCGCGTGACCGCGACCTCGCCATGGTGTTCCAGAAC
>DUSC01000109.1 GCA_012842935.1 Hyphomicrobiales bacterium
GCGTAGCGGCATTTCCGGGGAGGGGGACAAAATTGTCGCCGCAGCCCGGCGAGAATCGCCGAAGATATTGAAAAGGCGAGGAGAAATTTTCGGCTGCGGCGCCGACGGCGGCGATTTTGTCCCCCGCGCCGGCGTCCGCCGCCGGCGCGGGACCGGCGAGGTCTTGGGAAATTGCCCTGCTCCAAGGTTTGCCAAAGGAAGGCCATGACGTCGGATCGCCGCTGCGGCATCGCGTTCAGGCCCTGGCCTGTCGAGAAGCCACTTTCGGGGCTTCGGCGCTTGCGCCGTCGCGGCGCCGCGATGTCGGCCGGGCGCCGACCTGGCCGCGGGCGCCCAGCGGCGGCCCGAGCAGCGGCCGCGGCTTGACGAAATCGGCGAAACGGTGAAGGTCGGCGCGACGAAACGAAGGGCTGACCGATGGCACGACCTCTCATGTCGAAACATCGCCTCGACGCGCTCGTCGACGCGGTTCTGGCGATCACCATGACGCTGCTCGTCCTCGAGTTGGGATTGCCGGAGAACGGCGGCGCAGACCTCCTTGCCGCGCTCGACGAACTGACGCCGAAGATCATCTCGTGGGTGGTGAGCTTCCTTATCCTGGCGCAGTTCTGGCGCGGCCAGATGCAGGCGACCAGGGGTCTGGAGGAGATCGACGTGCCGCTCTTCCACATCATGGTGGTCTGGCTGCTCCTGACCAGCGTGATCCCGTTCACCTCGTCGCTGATCGGCGAGCACAACTCCAATCCGCAGTCGCACGTGCTCTATGCCGCCAACCTGATCCTGATCGAGGCGGTCGTGGCGGTGCGCAACGTCTACCTGAAGCGGCACGCGGCGCTTTTTTCCGGCGGCGATACGGGCCAGGCCAAGCTCGACTTCTCGGCGACGATCGCGATCACGCTCGCCGCACTCGCCAGCGTGGCGACGGCCACCCTGATCGCGCCCGACTACGCGTCGATCGCCTATGTGCTGATCCTGCCGATCAACTGGCTGCTCGAGCGGCTGGGGCTGGACTGAGAGGCGGCCCCCGCGTCCGGCCTCAACCGAGCAGGCCGGCGCGGATTTCGGCCTCGAGACGGTCGACGGCGGCGGCGAGTCTTTCGTCGATGACGTGCAGGTATTCGGTCCAGTCGCCGACGTGGCGCAGTTCCGCGGCGCCGTCGGAGATGCCGCGCAGGCCGACCAGCGGCACGTCGAAATGGTGGCAGGCGCGCAGCACGGCGAAGGTCTCCATGTCGACCATGTCGGCCGCGACCGCGTCGTAGCCCGCACCCGAGACGATCGAGGCGCCGGTGGCGAGCGTGGCCTCAGGGATGCCGGGGATGCGCAGCGGCAGGTCGACGACGGCCGGCAGGTCGAGGAACGGGGTGGCGCCCTTCTCGAAGCCAAGCGCGGTGGCGTCCATGTCGCGGTATGAGACCGCGGACGCCTGGTAGACGCCGGTCTGCTCCAGCGTGCGGCTGCCGGCCGAACCCAGCGAGACGACGAGATCGGGCGCCCTTCCCGCCGCGGCGAGCCGCGCCAGATGGGCGCCGAGGCGCACGCCGGCTTCCACCGGGCCGACGCCGGTCATCAGCGGCGCAAAGCGTGCCTTCAGATGCGGGCCGTACTCGGCCTCGACCGCCATGACGAAGAGGACGGAACGGCCGGCGATCGCGGTCGGGTCGGCCATCGCGGTCAGCCCGACAGGCCTTCACGGCCGGTCACGGTCATCATCGTGCCGGTCATGGTGGCGATCAGCTTGGCTTCGCCGTCGGCGGCGAAGGCGTAGGCCTGGCCGTCGGCGACGATGATGGTGCGGCCCGGCTTGGTGACCGAGCCGCGGAAGAGGAAGCGCTCGCCCCTGCCGGGCGCCAGCAGGTTGACCTTGAACTCGATGGTCAGCACCGCGGCGTCATCCGGCATCATCGAGAAGGCGGCGTAGCCGCAGGCCGAGTCGAGCGCCGTGGAGATGACGCCGGCGTGGAGGAAGCCGTGCTGCTGGGTGAGCGCCTCCGCATAGGGCATCTCGATCTCGACGATGCCGCGGGTGACGCGGGTGAGTTCCGCGCCGATGGTGCGCATCGCCGGCTGGCGGGCGAAGCTGGCGCGCACGCGCTCCTCGAAACCGGAGAAAGGGATCGTCCCGCGCGCCATGGTCGTGTCCTTCGCTTGCTTTCCCCGCTTATCGCAAAGCGGCGCGGCGGACGCAACGCCGGTGCTGCAATGCAGCATGGCGATGCGCGCAGCGGACCCGACCGGTCAGTTGAGGACGAGGATCGCGGCGTTGAGCAGAGAGGCGAATGCCACCCAGGCGGCGTAGGGCACGAACATCCAGGCGGCCGCCCGGTCGGCGGTCCATGTCGCGGCGACGAAGCCGACGATCGCGGCGAACAGCAGGACGACGACGGCGAGCGCGGCGTCCACCCTGTGCGCGGCAAAGAACACCGGCGACCAGAGGAAGTTGAGGACGAGCTGGACCGCCCAGAGCTTCATCGCCCTTCCGCCGGGGTCGCGGCGGAAGGTGCGCCAGCCGGCGGCGGCGATGAGCACGTAGAGGATCGTCCAGACCGGGGCGAAGATCCAGCCGGGCGGATTGAAGGGCGGCTTCGCCAGCTCCGCGTACCAGCCGTCAGGTCGCGTGACCGTGCCGATCGCGAGGCCGCCGCCGACGACGACGGCGAGAAAGACGACGAGCGAGACCCCGTTCCTCAAGCTTCGGCTCCGACCTGCAGGAGCCTGGCGCCCCGTAGGGATTAACTGGCACGGCGGCGGCCGGCGTCAACCGCGGCGGTCGAGCGCGGCGAAGAAAAATCCGTCCGTGCCGGTGCGCAAGGGGCCGAGGACGATGCCCAGGCCGGGTTCGATGCGCACGGCGGCGGCCTTGCCGGGATAGCGGCCCTCCCACAGGGCGGCGTGGTCGGCCGCAGCGAACCCAGGATGGCGGCCGAGGAAGGCGGCGACCTGGCGGGCATTCTCCTCGGCAAAGACCGAGCAGGTGATGTAGCAGAGGCGCCCGCCCGGCTTCACGTAGGCGGTCGCCGCATCGAGGATGGCCGCCTGCTCGGCGACCCGGGCCTCGAGCTGGCGCGCGGAGAGCCGCCACTTGGCGTCGGGACGGCGGCGCCAGGTGCCGGCCCCGGTGCAGGGCGCGTCGATGACGACGAGGTCCATCGCGCCGGCGAGGGGCGCCAGTTCGGCGGGCTTGGCCACGACCTGCACGTTGCGGCTCCCGGCGCGGCGCAGGCGCTCGAAGATCGGCGCTAGCCGCGACTTGTCGGAATCGTGGGCGAAGACCTGGCCGCGGTCGTCCATCGCCGCGGAAAATGCCAGCGTCTTGCCGCCGGCACCGGCACAGAAATCGAGCACCTGCATGCCGGGCCGCGCGCCGGCGAGATCGGCGACGATCTGCGAGCCCTCGTCCTGGACCTCGAACCAGCCCTTCTGGAAGGCGGGCTCGGCCTGGACGTTGGGGTGGCGCCCTGCCCCTGCGATCGGCGGGATGCGGATGCCGAAGGGGGCGAGCGCGGTGGCGGCGGCGCCGGTGCCGGCCAGTTCCCCGACGACACGCTCGCGCGAAGCACGCAGCGGATTGACTCTCAGATCGAGCGGCGGGCGACCCGACAGCGCGGCGGTCTCGGCGACCCAGTCGTCGTCGAAGGCTTCGCGGAGATGGGGCACGCACCAGTCGGGGCAGTCGGCGCGCACGACATCGGGAGCACGGG
Source organism: Hyphomicrobiales bacterium (assembly GCA_012842935.1). Lineage (GTDB taxonomy): Bacteria > Pseudomonadota > Alphaproteobacteria > Rhizobiales > Rhizobiaceae > DUSC01. Next base: position 3,702 of record DUSC01000109.1, read on the forward strand.
CGAGGTCGCGCGCGGCGATGCCTTCCCTCTCTTCCGCCGACAGCGGCTCGGGGGCGAAGCGGTCGCCGGCGAAGGCGGCGTCGAGCGAGGCCGGTGTCTGCCCCCATTCGAGGATCAGTGCGCCGAAACCGAGCGCCCGCGACGTGTCGGCGCCGACGAGCCAGGCTGCGGAGCGCTTGCGCCTCAGCGCGTCGTAGACGATGTTGCCGATCGCGGCGCGGTCGCCGGCGCCGGCGAAACGGTGGGAAAGGCCCCAGTCCTTCAGCGCGTCGGCCGCCGGCCGGTGCCTCTTCTCGATGTCGTCGATGACCTCGATGGCCGCAGCCAGCCTTCCGCCCAGTCTCATGTCCGGCTATCCCGCTTCGGTCGACCCGATCGCGGCAAGAGCTAGCCGGGGGCAGGCGTTCGCGCAAGGGGCGAAGCCGCGCGCGCCGCGGCCCAGTCGGGGCGCAGGATCGCGAGGACGAGCTCGTCGCGGTGGACGCCGTGGAAGAAGGCGGCGCCGCGCGCCACCCCCTCGGCGACGAAGCCTACCGCCTCATAGACGCGCCGCGCGCGCAGATTGTCGGGAAAGGTGCCGATGCAGAGGCGGTAGGTGGCGCTGGTCTCGAAGACATGGCCGACGACGGCGCGCATCATCGCCTTGCCCAGCCCCTCGCCCGGACGCGATACGGCCACACGCTGCACCAGCGCCACCCGGTCGGCGGAATGGATGCCGCGCACGATGGCGAAGCCGACCGGCTCGTCACCGGCGCGCGCCAGCAGATAGGTATAGCGCCCGTCGGCGAGCGCCTCGCGGTGACGGGCCTCGTCCCAGCGCCCGACCAGGGCGTCGTAGCCCGGAAGCCGCTCGGTCGCCATCACATAGGCCAGGTCGGCCTCCGTCGCCGAAACCAGCTCAACGTCCCGACCTGCGACAGCCATCCGGCCTTCCCCCTTGTACGCGGTCCCGGAGGATCCGCCGATTTGGCCGGCGCTGTCCAGCCGGCGACGACGCGAACGCTCCGCCGCCCCCGATCCGCAACGCGACGGGGCGGCGCCCCGAAGGACGCCGCCCCGCGACCCGCCAGCGGCGCCTGGCGCCGGCTATCTCGCCAGGTCGAAACGGTCGGCGTTCATCACCTTCGTCCACGCGGCGACGAAATCGTCGACGAACTTCCGCTTCGAATCGCTCTGCCCATAGACTTCGGCCAGCGCGCGCAGCTGCGAGTGCGAACCGAAGATCAGGTCGACGCGCGTCGCCGTCCAGCGCAGCTCGCCGCTCTTGCGGTCGCGGCCCTCGTAGATCCCGTCGCCCACCGGGCTCCATTTCGTCGCCATGTCGAGCAGGTTGACGAAGAAGTCGTTGGTGAGCGTCTCGGGCCGGTCGGTGAAGACGCCATGTGCCGGATGGCCGGCCCTGAGCACGCGCAGGCCGCCGACCAGCACCGTCATCTCCGGTGCCGTCAGGGTGAGCAGCTGGGCGCGGTCGACCAGCGCCTCCTCGGGCGACAGGCGCTGCGGACCGCGGAAATAGTTGCGGAAACCGTCGGCGGTCGGCTCCAGCGGCGCGAAGGACTCGACGTCGGTCTGGTCCTGCGAGGCATCCATGCGGCCGGGCACGAAAGGCACCTCGACGTCGAAGCCGGCGTCCTTCGCCGCCTTCTCGACCGCGGCGTTGCCGGCGAGCACGATCAGGTCGGCAAGCGAGACCTTGCGGCCGTCGCCGCGCGAGGCATCGAAGGCTTCCTTGATCGCCCCGAGCTTCTCCAGCACCGCGGCGAGCGAATGGGGCCGGTTGACCGGCCAATCCTTCTGCGGAGCAAGCCGGATGCGCGCGCCGTTGGCACCGCCGCGCTTGTCGGAGCCGCGGAAGGTGGAGGCCGACGCCCAGGCCGTCGTGACCAGTTCGGACACCGGGATACCGGAGGCGAGGACCTTCGCCTTGAGCTCGGCGACGTCGGCGGCGTCGACGAGCTCGTGGTCGACCGCGGGGATCGGGTCCTGCCAGATCAGCACCTCGGCCGGAACCTCGGGGCCGCGATAGCGGGCGCGCGGGCCCATGTCGCGGTGGGTCAGCTTGAACCAGGCGCGGGCGAACGCGTCGGCGAACTGGTCGGGGTTCTCGAGGAAGCGCCGCGCGATCTTCTCGTAGACCGGATCGAACCGCAGCGCGAGGTCGGTGGTGAGCATGGTCGGCGCGTGGCGCTTCGACGGATCGTGCGCGTCGGGCACGGTGCCTTCGCCCATGCCGTGCTTCGGCTTCCACTGGTGGGCACCGGCCGGGCTCTTCGTCAGCTCCCATTCATATCCGAACAGGTTCCAGAGGAAGTTGTTGCTCCATTTGGTCGGCGTCGTCGTCCAGGTGACTTCGAGGCCGCTGCCGATCGTGTCGCCACCCTTGCCGCTGCCATAGCTGCTGGCCCAGCCGAGGCCCTGCGCCTCGATCGGAGCGGCTTCCGGCTCGGGACCGACCAGCTTGGCGTCGCCGGCGCCGTGCGTCTTGCCGAAGGTGTGGCCGCCGGCGATGAGAGCGACGGTCTCCTCGTCGTTCATGGCCATGCGCGCGAAGGTGTCGCGGATGTCGCGGGCCGCGGCGACCGGATCGGGATTGCCGTTGGGTCCTTCCGGATTGACGTAGATGAGGCCCATCTGCACGGCGGCAAGCGGGTTCTCGAGATCGCGCTCGCCGCTGTAGCGCTCGTCGGCCAGCCACTCGCCTTCCTTGCCCCAGTAGATGTCGAGCGCCGGTTCCCAGGTGTCGACGCGGCCGCCGGCGAAGCCGAATGTCTTGAAGCCCATCGATTCCAGCGCGACGTTGCCGGTGAGGATCATCAGGTCGGCCCAGGAGATGGCGTTGCCGTACTTCTGCTTGATCGGCCAGAGCAGCCGGCGGGCCTTGTCGAGATTGACGTTGTCCGGCCAGGAATTGAGCGGGGCGAAACGCTGCTGACCCTGGCCGCCGCCGCCGCGGCCGTCGGCGATGCGGTAGGTGCCGGCACTGTGCCAGGCCATGCGGATGAAGAGAGGACCGTAATGGCCGAAATCGGCCGGCCACCAATCCTGGGAATCGGTCATCAGGGCACGGAGATCCGCTTTCAGCCCCTCGTAGTCGAGCTTCGCGAACGCCTCGGCGTAGTCGAATGCCTCGCCCATCGGATTCGAGAGCGCGGAATGCTGGTGCAGAACGGAGAGGTCGAGCTGGTTCGGCCACCAGTCGCGGTGGGTGCGCCCGGTTGCCCCGTGCGCGACCGGGCATTTGCCGGCCTTGTCGTCAGTCTTTGCGTCCATTGTCTTCTCCAGTGGTCTTGCACATTGGTCGGTTTCGTTGCGTCCGCCCGAATCGGGGACGCGCGACGGCCGGCCGTCGAGGGGTCGGGTGCGGGCATTCGCCGCAGGCTAGGCGGCGCCGGGGGTGCTCCGCGTCAGCGTCACTGCGCCCGCGGGAGCCGCCATCGGCAGGACCCGCCCGACCGCTGCCGCCATCCCCCGCGGGATGAACGGTCGATGGCGCGCCCGCGGGTCGAGCCGATCGATCGGGGGCGATCGACGCCGAATCCGGCGGTCGCGGTCGCTTCCGTCGTGGTTTTCGCCTCCCTTGCCCTTTCCGGCCGGTAGAAGGATCGCCACCGGTCGCCACCCTCAAGGGACGCCAGTTTTGAACGATTCCAGACTAGCGGAAGGCCATGATAAAAACAAATTGCCTTTCCTGCTCATTCCTATAATTTTCCCTTATGATAAAGATCACCATCCGGCAGATGCAGTATTTCGAGGCGCTGGCGCAGACGCTGCATTTCGGCCGCGCCGCCGAAGCCGTCGGCGTCACCCAGCCGGCGCTCTCGGCACAGGTCGCCGAAATGGAGGAGCGGCTCGGCTGCCTTCTCTTCGACCGCAGCGGCAAGGCGGTGCGCATGACCGAGGAGGCACGCGCCATGCTGCCGCGGATCGCGCGCATCCTCGACGAGCTGCGCGAGCTAGAGACCTCGGCGCGGCGCGGGCGGATCGCCATGGAAGGCCGCTTCCGCCTGGGCATCATCCCGACCGTGGCGCCCTACCTTCTGCCGAAGGCGTTGCCGGAACTGCGCGGGCGATTTCCGGCCCTGCTGCTCGAACTGCGCGAGGCGGTGACCGGGGCGCTCGCCGAGGAGACGCTGGCGGGACGCATCGACGCCTTTGTCGCGGCGAGTCCGGTCGACGGCTCGGGCCTGGTCGCCGAGCGACTTTTCGATGACCGCTTCTTCCTCGCCGTGCCTGCGGGCGATCCCGGCTACGTCGCCCCGCCGGTGCCGCCCGAGAGCCCGGCGCTGGAGCGGCTGATGCTGCTGGAAGAAGGCCACTGCCTGCGCGAGCAGGCGCTCGCGGTCTGCGGCTCGGTGAAGCCGACGGCGATGGCCAATTACGGCGCCACCAGCCTGACCACGCTGATGCAGATGGTGGCGCACGGGCTGGGCGTCACCCTAGTGCCGGAGATTGCAGTGACGAGCGGCGCGATCCTGCCGGGCGTGCGTGCGGTTCCCTTCGCCGAGCCGGCGCCGGCGCGCACGATCTGTCTCGCCTGGCGGCGCAACAGCGCCCGCCGCGCCGAATGCCTGGAACTGGCGGAAATCCTCAGGGCGATGGCGCCGAGGTCAGACGAGCCCGGCAAGATGCAGCGCGAACCAGATCCAGGCAAGGCCGAGGACGGCCGCGCCCAGCTGGAACAGCGGGCTGCGCAGGCGCAACCGGTTCGAGGTCAGATGCACATAGGCGTGCGCGTAGCGCAGCGCGATGAAGATCCACGCCAGCGCAAGCGCGACGGCGCCGACGCCGCCGGTGGCGAAGAGCGCCAGGCAGAGCACGTGGAAGAGCACCGGCAGCTCGAACTGGTTCATCAGGTTGGCGGAGACGGTGAGGCTCGATTCCGGCTCGGCGCCGCGCAGCTTGAACTGGGCGGCGCGCGCCTCGCCGCTGCGCACGGAGGCGCGGCGGCGCATGCTGAGCACGACATAGACGATATAGACGAGCAGCACATGCGCGAGCATGGGCCAGAAGATCGCGGTGGGGGTCATGGTCTCTCCGTGCCGGGGCGTCGCGACGGGCGGGAAGCCGGCCGCTGGACGCGAGACTAGCACCGGTGCGGCGGACGCCAAGGGATCAGGAGAGATCGTCCACCGCGAAGGGGGAAAACACATTCGCTGTCCACTTAACCTTCTTTCCTTGCCAATCTAGGGAAGGAGGGAGCGTCGGCGGAACGAGCAGCGCCGGCGGCGCTGCCGCAGATCAGCGTGCGGACGGCTTACCTGGTCTGACCGCGTTATCTACAGCCCGCCCGGATAGTTCGGGCTCTCGCGCGTGATGGTCACGTCGTGGGTGTGGCTCTCGCGCAGGCCGGCATTGGAGATGCGCACGAAGGTGGCGCGCTCGCGGAACTCGGCGAGGTTCCTGGCGCCGACATAGCCCATCGCGGCGCGCAGGCCGCCGGCCAGCTGGTGCAGCACGCCGGCGACCGGGCCCTTGTAGGGCACCTGGCCCTCGATGCCTTCGGGCACCAGCTTCAGCGTGTCGCGCACTTCCGCCTGGAAGTAGCGGTCGGCCGAGCCGCGCGCCATGGCACCGACCGAACCCATGCCGCGATAGGCCTTGAAGGAGCGGCCCTGGTGCAGGTAGACCTCGCCGGGGCTCTCGTCGGTGCCGGCGAGCAGCGAGCCGATCATGGCCGCGCCGGCCCCGGCGGCGAGCGCCTTGGCGAGGTCGCCGGAAAACTTGATGCCGCCGTCGGCGATCACCGACACGCCCGACTTCTGCGCCGTCTCGACCGCCGCCATGATGGCCGACAGCTGCGGCACGCCGACGCCCGCGACGATGCGCGTCGTGCAGATCGAGCCCGGCCCGATACCGACCTTGACCGCGTCGGCGCCGGCGTCGATCAACGCCTGGGCACCATCGGACGTGGCCACGTTGCCGGCCATGATGCGCACCGAGTTGGACAACTTCTTGGCGCGGGCGACCGCGTCGATCACCCGCTGCGAATGGCCGTGGGCCGTGTCGATGACGAGCATGTCGACCCCGGCGTCGATCAGGCGCTCGGCGCGCTCGAAGCCGTCGTCGCCGACGCTGGTCGCGGCGGCGACGCGCAGGCGTCCCTGCGCGTCCTTGGTGGCGTTCGGGTTCAGCTGCGACTTCTCGATGTCCTTCACCGTGATCAGGCCGACGCAATTGCCTTCGGGATCGACGACGAGCAGCTTCTCGATGCGGTGGGCATGCAGCAGACGCTTGGCCTCGGACTGGTCGACGCTCTCGCTGACCGTGACCAGCCGCTCCTTCGTCATCAGCTCGTGCACCTTCTGCGCCGGATCCGAAGCGAAGCGCACGTCGCGGTTGGTGAGGATGCCGACGAGGCGGCCGGTCTTCTGACCGCCGGCGCCGCCGTTCTCGACCACCGGGATGCCGGAGATGCCGTGAGCGCGCATCAGGGCGCGGGCGTCGGCCAGCGTCGCGTCCGGGCCGATGGTCACGGGATTGACCACCATGCCGCTCTCGAACTTCTTGACCTGACGGACCTCCTCGGCCTGCTCGGACGGCGACAGGTTGCGGTGGATGACGCCGATGCCGCCGGCCTGGGCCATGGCGATGGCGAGCCTGGACTCGGTCACGGTGTCCATGGCCGCCGAGAGGATCGGCACGTTGAGCTCGACGTCGCCGGCGATCACCGTGCGGATGTCGGTCTGGCCCGGCATCACCTCCGAATGGCCCGGCTGCAGCAGCACGTCGTCGAAGGTGAGGGCCAGAGCCCCGGTCGCGGATTCGATGATTTTCGCCATTGCCGATCCCTGAATGCGAGACACGGGAGCGCCGACGCGATTGCCCGCACCCCGACTCGGAAGTCGTCCGTTCATGATTGGCGGCGGCTGGTACCACGTCCGGCCGGCGATGAAAAGCGAGGCCGGGCGCGGACAGGAAGATTTCGCCGGCGCGTGGCGGGCGTTGACGATCGCCTGGACCCGGCCTATTCGCTGCCGACCCCCGCGCCGCCGGCGCGGCGCCCACCGGACGCCGAGATCCCCCGTGAACCGCATCGTCCCGCTCGTCCTCGCGGTCGCGCTTTTCATGGAGCAGATGGACTCGACCGTCATCTCGACGGCGCTGCCGGCGATCGCGGCCGACATCGGCACCAGCCCGGTTGCCCTGAAGCTGGCGCTGACGGCCTACCTCGTCTCCGTGGCGATCTTCATCCCGGTCAGTTCGTGGATGGCCGACCGGTTCGGTCCGCGCCGGCTGTTCCGCTGGGCGATCGCCGTGTTCGTGCTCGGCTCGGTCGCCTGCGCGGCGTCCGGCTCGCTTCCCGCCTTCGTCGTGGCGCGCTTCCTGCAGGGCATGGGCGGGGCGATGATGACGCCGGTGGCCCGCCTCGTCCTGGTACGCACAACGCCCAAGCGCGACCTCGTCTCGGCGATGGCTTGGCTGACCGTGCCCGGCCTCGTCGGGCCGCTGGTCGGGCCGCCGGTGGGCGGCTTCATCACCACCTTCTTCACCTGGCACTGGATCTTCCTCGTCAACGTGCCGATCGGCGCCGCCGGCATCCTGCTCGCCGGCCGGCTGCTGCCCGAGATCGAGCCTTCGGCCGCCGGCAGCATCGACGCGACCGGCTTCGTGCTCTCCGCGGTCGCGGCTTCGGGCGTCGTCTTCGGCCTGTCGGTGATCAGCCTGCCCGCCCTGCCGCCCGCCGTCGGCTTCGCCGCACTCGCCGCAGGCGCCGCCGCCGCCTTCCTCTACCGGGCGCACGCGCGGCGGACACCGCGCCCGCTGCTCGACCTCGGCCTCTTCGCCGGGCGGACCTTCCGCGCCGCGATCACCGGCGGGGCGCTGTTCCGCATCGGGGCCGGCGCCGTCCCGTTCCTGCTGCCGCTGACGTTCCAGCTCGGCTTCGGCATGACGCCCTTCCAGTCGGGCCTGCTCACCTTCGCCTCGGCGATCGGCGCCATCGCCATGAAGTTCCTGGCGCCGCTGATGCTGCGCAGCGGCGGCTTCCGCACCGTGCTGATCGCCTCGGCTCTCGCCGGCGCCGCCTTCATCGCCGCCAATGCCGCGTTCACGCCCGACACGCCAGCCGGCGTCATCATCGCCGTGCTGATCGGCGCCGGCTTCCTGCGCTCGCTGTTCTTCACCTCGTCCAACGCGCTCGTCTTCGCCGAACTCGAACCCGGCCAGATGAGCCAGGCGACGGCGATCTCGGCGGTGTCGCAGCAGATCTCGATCGCGCTCGGCGTCGCCGTGGCCGGCGGCATACTCGAGGCGACGGTGCTCGTCTCCGGCGAGCCGATCGGACCGTCGGCCTTCTCGACGGCATTCATCATCGTCGGCGGCCTGACGGCGCTGGCGGCCATTCCCTTCCTCGCGCTGTCCGGCGACGCCGGCAGCGCGGTGTCGGGACATGGCGGCCCGAAGGACGACGCGGACGACACACCTCCGGCGGCCGGCTAGAGCCGAATCCCATCACGTTGCATCGTAACCTGCGGCAGCGAAGTAGTTTCGGCATTCTGCCGGGGTGAAGAGGTCGATGATGCGGCCGATGGCGTTCCAGAGGCCGTCGACGGTGCGCTCGGCGGCCTTTCTGA
>DUSC01000110.1 GCA_012842935.1 Hyphomicrobiales bacterium
CCACGATGAACAGCACGTTCGTGGTGTCGATCTGGATGAACTCCTGGTGCGGGTGCTTGCGCCCGCCCTGCGGCGGGACGGAGGACTGCGTGCCCTCGAGGATCTTCAGCAGCGCCTGCTGGACGCCCTCGCCCGAGACGTCGCGGGTGATCGAGGGATTGTCCGACTTGCGGCTGATCTTGTCGATCTCGTCGATGTAGACGATGCCGCGCTGGGCGCGCTCGACATTGTAGTCGGCGGCCTGGAGCAGCTTCAGGATGATGTTCTCGACGTCCTCGCCGACATAGCCGGCCTCGGTCAGCGTCGTGGCGTCGGCCATGGTGAACGGCACGTCGATGATGCGCGCCAGCGTCTGCGCGAGCAGCGTCTTGCCGCAGCCGGTCGGGCCGATCAGCAGGATGTTCGACTTGGCCAGCTCGACGTCGTTGTTCTTCCCGGCATGCGCCAGACGCTTGTAGTGGTTGTGGACGGCGACCGAGAGCACTCGCTTCGCGTAGGGCTGGCCGATGACGTAGTCGTCGAGGACCTTGAGGATCTCCTGCGGGGTCGGAACGCCCTCGCGCGACTTCACCATCGAGGTCTTGTTCTCCTCGCGGATGATGTCCATGCACAGCTCGACGCATTCATCGCAGATGAAGACCGTCGGGCCGGCGATCAGCTTGCGGACCTCGTGCTGGCTCTTGCCGCAGAACGAACAGTAGAGCGTGTTCTTCGAGTCGCCACCGCTGTTGCTGACCTTGCTCATGTGTCTCGTCCTTTCAGTTCCATCCGCCGCGGTCGCGGCCGATGGCTGGATGGCAGTTTGCGGCGAACGCTACGCCGACGCAGGCGGCCAGACCCGGCTGCGTATTTCCGTACCAAACACAAACCAGAAATCGCGGCAATGATTCGAGGCTGCCCCACGACGAGGCTACGCGGCCGAAACTCAACATAGCCTTAACGTAGGTTCTGGCAATGAGGCAGGGAACAGCCAATTGTGACAGAAATGGCGCACCAGCGACAAAAAAGCGTCATCGGCGCCGGCCGCCGCCCGGCCCGCCTAGCCGGCGGCCGCACCTTCCATGGCTTCGCGGCTCGTGATGACCTTGTCGATCAGGCCGAAATCCCTGGCTTCGTCCGCCGTCATGAAGTGGTCACGGTCGAGCGTCCGCTCGATCGTCTCGTAGTCCTTGCCGGTGTGCTTGACGTAGACCTCGTTCAGGCGGCGCTTCAGCTTGATGATGTCCTGGGCGTGGCGCTCGATGTCCGACGCCTGGCCGGAGAAACCGCCCGACGGCTGGTGGACCATGATTCGGGCGTTCGGCGTGGCGAAGCGCATGTCCTTCGCGCCGGCACACAGGAGCAGCGACCCCATAGAGGCGGCCTGCCCGATGCACAGCGTGGAGACGGCCGGCTTGATGAACTGCATCGTATCGTAGATCGCCATGCCGGAGGTGACCACGCCACCCGGCGAATTGATGTAGAGGCTGATCTCCTTCTTCGGGTTTTCCGCCTCGAGGAACAGGAGCTGGGCGCAGACGAGCGCGGCCATGCCGTCCTCGACCGGACCGGTGATGAAGATGATGCGCTCCTTGAGGAGCCGCGAGAAGATGTCGAAGGCACGCTCGCCGCGATTGGTCTGCTCGACCACCATCGGTACGAGATTCATGTAGGTTTCGACGGGGTGCTTCATGGTTTTTCCCTTTTCCGGATTGGATTCGCCCGCCGAGCGGCCGGAATCGCCCAAATCTGTGATGGTTAGATAGGATGGGGTTTCCGCCTTGCGCAAGGCCGGGGATCATCGGCCTTGCGCTAACCTTACCGCAGCTCCGCCGCGGCGGCCCTTCAGGTCTCCGCGCGCAGCCAGCGTCGCAGCCCTTCGACGTCGCCGCCCTCGACGGCGTCGGCGACCCGGCGCCCGACCGCGGCGCCGAACTTGTAGCCGTGACCGGAACACGCCGACACGACCAGCGCCTTGCCGATCGCCGTGCCGAAGAAGCGTTCGTCCGCGGTGAAGGTGTAGGCGCAGGTCACCACCTCCCCGATCGCGTACTCGCCAAGCCGGGCGAAGGGCGGAGCAAAGCGGTCGCGGATCGCCTCCCCCTCCCCCGGGCGGGCGACTCGGTTGCGGTCGGCGTCGTCGGACGGCAACTTGTGCAGGCC
>DUSC01000111.1 GCA_012842935.1 Hyphomicrobiales bacterium
CGCCAAGCCCGCACCCTCCAGGTGATCCATGAAACGCGCCCCTCGCAGCCGTCAACGCCATGATTTATATGCGAAATATCACGATTACGACAGCGAAATCAGCGACTTACTTGGAGAATGTGGGTTCACATATTCTTCTTGTGACCGTTTTGGTCCCGTGATATAGGTACGCTATGAGGATCATTGCCCGCCGCACCTTGCGGCAGTTCGTCGACAGCCTCGCGGGGCAGAAGGACCAGCCGGCGGTCAAGGCCGCGCTCGACGCCTGGTTCGACGAAGTCAGCAAGGCGGACTGGAAGAGTTCGGCGGATGTGAAGCGGCTCTACGCGACGGCCAGCATCGTCAGCGCCGAACGCATCGTCTTCAACATCAAGGGCAACGATTATCGCCTCGTGGTGGCGGTCGACTTCGAGAAGGCCATCGTCTGGATCAAGTGGATTGGCACGCACAAGGCATATGACGGGATCGACGTGACGGAGGTCAGACATGGCGACTGAGCTGAAGCCCATCCGAACCGAGGCGGATTACGATGCGGCGCTTGCCGAAGTGGAGCGGCTGTGGGGCGCGAAGAGCGGCACGCCGGATGGCGACCGGCTCGACGTGCTGGTGACACTGATCGAGGTTTATGAAGCGAAGAACTATCCGATGGATCCGCCCGACCCGATCGAGGCGATCCGGTTCCGCATGGAGCAGCAGGGACTGACCCGCAAGGATCTTGAACCGATGATCGGCCCGCGCAACCGGGTGGCCGATGTCCTGAACCGCAAGCGGGGACTGTCCATCGAGATGATTCGGCAGTTGCACGACCATCTGGGCATCTCGGCCGAGGTGCTGATCCGGCCGAGCCGCTTCGACAAGGTTGCCTGAAGGAGGCTATGCCATGACGCGCGTCGCCCTTTATGCCCGCTATTCCTCCGACAACCAGCGCGAGGCGTCGATTGAAGACCAGTTCCGGATTTGCCGGGAGCAGGCAAAGCGCGAGAAGTGGAAGGTCGTTGGCACCTACAAGGATGCGGGGATTTCCGGGGCGAGCATGATCCTGCGGCCCGGCATTCAGATGCTGTTGCAGGACGCGCAGGCAGGAAAGTTCGACGTGGTATTGGCCGAGGCGCTGGACCGTATCAGCCGCGACCAGGCCGATGTGGCGACACTGTTCAAGCATCTGAAGTTCGCCGGCGTGCCTGTCGTCACGCTGGCCGAGGGCGAGATCAGCGAGTTGCACGTCGGCCTCAAGGGGACGATGAACGCGCTGTTCCTCAAAGACCTTGCTGCCAAGACCCACCGCGGCATCCGTGGACGTGTCGAGGAAGGCAAGTCGGGCGGCGGGCTTTGCTATGGCTACAGGGTCGTCAAACAACTCGATGCGCGCGGCGATCCGATCCGGGGCGACCGCCAGATCGACGCGGCCGAGGCCAATGTCGTGCGACGCATCTTCCGCGAGTTTGCCGCTGGCATCGGCCCGCGCAGCATTGCGCGCAGGCTGAACGAGGAAGGCGTGCCCGGCCCGAATGGCAAGCCGTGGAGCGACACCACCATCCGCGGCCACGTGAAGCGCGGCACCGGCATCATCAACAATGAACTCTATATCGGCCGGCTGATCTGGAACCGGCTGCGCTACGTCAAGGATCCGTCAACCGGCAAGCGTGTCTCCCGGCTCAACCCCGTGGCGGAATGGATCGTCAGGGAGGTGCCGGAACTGCGGATCGTCGATGGCCAACTCTGGCAGGCCGTCCGCACGCGTCAGGGCGAGATCGCCGAGAAGTTCGCCAATGTCACTGAAGCCGTCCGCGCGCATCACAAGAAGAATCGGCTGAACGGCGCGCGGCGCCCGAAGTCGCTGCTGTCCGGCCTGGTCTTCTGCGGCTGCTGCGGAGGCCCCTACTCACTTCGCGGGGCCGACCGCTTCGCCTGCTCGAACCACATTAGCAAGGGCACCTGTACAAACAGTCGCACGATCCCACGCACAGAACTCGAAGCCCGCGTGCTGACCGGCCTGAAGGAGCGGATGATGTCGCCCGAGATGGTAGGGGAGGCAATGCGTGCCTACGCTGAAGAGGCGAACCGTCTGAACAGGGAACGCCGCTCCAACAGCGAAGCATGGAAAGCCGAACTGGGCAAGGTTGCCAGACAGATCGAGCAGATCGTCGAAGCCATTGCAGACGGCATGTATCATCCGTCGATGAAGGAGAAGATGGATGCGCTGGAGGCGCGCAGGGCGGAGCTGACTACACTTCTCGCCGAAGCCCCGGAAGACACCCCCGACATTCTGCCGAGCGCAGCAGCGATCTACGCGAGGAAGGTCACCCGGCTTACGGCCGCCCTGAATCGCCCCGAAGAGCGCCAGCAGGCCGCCGATGCCCTGCGCATGCTGATCGAGAAGATCGTGCTCACTCCCGGCCCGGAACGGGGGGAACTCTACGCCACGCTGCATGGCGAACTGCGCACGATCCTCGAATGGACGGAGCGGCAAGCCATTGGAAAGGCTGGCAAAATGACAAAACCCGCCGTGGGTCCGGCGGGTTTGTCGTTATCGGTGGTTGCGGGAGCGCGATCACACTCATCATGAAGGCCAGCACGGTGCCGAGCGCGGCACCCTTGCCGAGCAGGGCTTCGACGATCGGGATGACGCCGGCGGCGTTGGTATACATCGGGATGCCGACGATCACGGCGGCAGGCACGCTCCACCAGGCATCCGCCCCCATGATGCGGACCATCAGCTCCGCCGGCACGTAGCCGTGGATCAGTGCGCCCATGCCGATGCCGAGGATGATCCACATCCACACCCGGCCGAAGATCTCGCGCACGGCCTCGATGCCGAGGCGATAGCGGTCCACCATCGTCAGGCGTTCGTCGCCGGCCGCGTCGGGCGCGACGGCGCCCGAATGGATGTCGCGTACCCAGTCCTGCAGCCACCCCTCCAGATGGAGGCGTCCGATGACCCAGCCCGCGACGATCGCGATGACCAGCCCGAAGGCGGCGTAGGTGACGGCGACCTGCCAGCCGACGAGGCCGAAGAGCAGCGCCAGCGCCACCTCGTTGACCATCGGCGCCGAGATCAGGAAGGAAAAGGTCACGCCGAGCGGCACGCCGGCCGAGACGAGGCCGATGAACAGGGGCACTGCCGAGCAGGAGCAGAACGGCGTCATGACGCCGAGGCCGGCCGCCAAGACATTGCCGACGCCCTCGCGCTTGCCGGCCAGCAGGGCGCGCGTGCGTTCGGGCGAGAAGAAGCTGCGCACGACACCCATGGCGAAGACGATCAGCGTCAGGAGCATCATCACCTTGGGCACGTCGTAGAAGAAGAAGGCGATGGCTTCGCCCGCATGGCTTCCCCGATCCACCGGGAACAGCGCGGCAACCCATTCCGCGATCGGCATGAGCTGCCGGTAGGCCAGATACCAGACCGCGACGAAGGCGATCAGTCCCAGATGCCAGGTCCAGTCCCGGCGCGGCGCGGGACGGCTCGACGCGGTGACGTCCGCGCTCATGCCGCCGCCCTTTCCTCGGTACCGGCGGCGGCCATCACGGCCTCCAGAATGGCGCGCGTGTCCGGGGCCAGATTGGGATTCAGCCGGTAGCGCACCCATTGCGCATCGCGCCGGTCGGTGACCAGTCCAGCCTGTTTCAGGGTCTGCATGTGCCGCGACATCCGGCTTTGCGTCGCATCGAGCCGTTTCATCAGCTCGCACACGCAATGCTCGCTCCCGTCGGCGAGGATCTGCATCGCAGCGAGGCGCGTGGGTTCGGCGAGGGCGGAAAGGACGGCAAGGGGCACGGACGTATACCCTGTTGAGTATCTGCTTCTGCGCTTATGCGCGCAAGCGCAAATTAACGACCGCGGTCATGCGCTTCAAGCCAAACATGACCGCGGGTCAACATGTCGCGGCATGTCGTGCCGAATCGCGGGCACGCAGCGTCGCCGCGACGGGCTTGCGGTTGGCATTCGCGATGCCGGGACGACCGGACGTCGCGGTGCGACGGGCAGCATCCGCGGCGGCCGCGCACGGCATCTTCTTGCGGTAGACGGCGCCCCGAGGGGCGGACGGGGGCGCGAGGAATGCGGCGGTAACGGCAAGGTGCCGGAAGCGCGGTCTTGATCCCGCCGAGCGCCGTCCGGCCCCCCGCATCCGTCTCGGCGCGGCGAACGACTTCATCGCGTGTATTCGGCATGTTCCCGTAAAGGATTGCGTGCGGGACGACACGTCCCGCACGCCAAGGCTCAGTCATTCACACCTTCAGGCGTTCAGCTGCACCCGCTGGTCGATCCGCAGGTGTCGCACTTCTCGCAGGTGCCGTTCCTGACCATGGTGAAGTTCTGGCACTCGGAACACATGTTGCCGGTGTAGCCCTGCATGATCGCCATCTGCCGGCGTTCGGCGGCGAGCGCCTTGGCGTCGGCGGCTTCCTTCGTTGCGGCATCGGAGAACAGCGCGGCGGCGGGCGCGGCTTCGCCGATGTCGCGCGCGGCGTTGGCGCTCTCCTCGAAGGCGATGTCCTCGGCGAGCTCCTTCGCCCGCTCCTCGTAGCCGCGCTTGTAGGCCGTGGCCTCCTCGCGGGCGTCGGCGAGCACCGGCTTCAGCGCCGTGGCGCCGGAGATCGGCCGCACATTGCCGCCATAGGCGGTCGGCGCGGCGCGGGCGGGCGCCGGCTGGCCGCCGGCAAGGCCCTTCGGGTCGGAGCCGGTCAGCCCGGCGCTCGACACCAGCTTCACCGGCGAGACGCCGCGGGTGAGGCCTTTCGAGAAGGGCGTTGCCTTGCCCTCGGTGATGCCGCGGCCGAGCGACGTGTTGGAGAAGTCGGACGTGTCGACATGGGCGAGGTCATGGCGGCCGAGATAGGAGATCGCCAGCTCGCGGAACACGTAGTCGAGGATCGACGTGGCGTTCTTGATGGCGTCGTTGCCCTGGACCATGCCGGCCGGCTCGAACTTGGTGAAGGTGAAGGCCTCGACATATTCCTCCAGCGGCACGCCGTACTGCAGCCCGAGCGAAATGGCGATGGCGAAGTTGTTCATCATGGCGCGGAAGGCGGCCCCTTCCTTGTGCATGTCGATGAAGATCTCGCCGAGCCGCCCGTCGTCGAACTCGCCGGTCCTCAGATAGACCTTGTGACCGCCGACCACGGCCTTCTGCGTGTAGCCCTTGCGCCGGTTGGGCAGTTTCTCGCGGTCGCGGTAGAGCCGCTCGACGACGCGCTCGACGATCTTCTCGGTGACCTGGACGGCCTTCTGCGCGGCGGGCGCGGCGACCAGCGCCTCGACGGCCTCGTCCTCGTCTTCGTCATTGTCGGCGATGAGCGAGGCGTTGAGCGGCTGCGACAGCTTTGAGCCGTCGCGGTAGAGCGCGTTGGCCTTCAGCGCCAGCTTCCACGACAGCATGTAGGCTTCCTTGCAGTCCTCGACGGTCGCCTCGTTGGGCATGTTGATCGTCTTGGAGATGGCGCCCGAGATGAAGGGCTGCGCCGCCGCCATCATGCGGATATGGCTCTCGACCGAGAGATAGCGCTTGCCGATCTTGCCGCACGGGTTGGCGCAGTCGAAGACGGGCAGGTGCTCGGCCTTGAGAAAGGGCGCGCCCTCGAGCGTCATGGCGCCGCAGACATGGATGTTGGCGGCCTCGATCTCCCGCCGGGTGAAGCCCAGCGCCGGCAGCATCTCGAAGGAGACGTCGTTCAGCTGCTCGTCGGTGAAGCCGAGCGTCGCCTTGCAGAATTCCTCGCCCAGCGTCCACTTGTTGAAGGCGAACTTGATGTCGAAGGCCGACTTCAGCGCCGCGTTGAGGGCGGCGATCTTCTCGTTGGTAAAACCCTTGGCGATGAGCGTCGACGGGTTGACGCCGGGCGCCTGGTTCAGGTTGCCGTGGCCGACGGCATAGGCCTCGATCTCGGCGATCTGGCTCTCCGTGTAGCCGAGCGAGCGCAGGGCCTCCGGCACGGCGCGGTTGATGATCTTGAAATAGCCGCCGCCGGCGAGCTTCTTGAACTTGACGAGCGCGAAGTCCGGCTCGATGCCGGTCGTGTCGCAGTCCATGACGAGGCCGATCGTGCCGGTCGGCGCGATGACGGTCGCCTGGGCGTTGCGGTAGCCGTGCTCCTCGCCGAGCTCGATGGCGCGGTCCCAGGCGGCGCGGGCGTGGGTCACGAGGTCCTTCTGCCAGACGTGGTCGGCATTGAGCGGGACGGGGTTGACGGCGAGTTTCTCGTAGCCGTCCTTCTCGCCGTAGGCCGCGCGGCGATGGTTGCGCATGACGCGCAGCATGTGGGTGGCGTTGCGGTCGTAGTCGGGGAAGGCACCGAGTTCGGAAGCCATTTCCGCGGACGTCGCGTAGGCGACGCCCGTCATGATCGCGGTGAGCGCCGCGCAGATGCCTCGCCCGGCATCCGAATCGTAGGGGATGCCGGAGGTCATCAGGAGGCCGCCGATATTGGCGTAGCCGAGGCCGAGGGTGCGGTACTCGTAGGAGAGTTTCGCGATCTCCTTCGACGGGAACTGCGCCATCATGACGGAGATTTCCAGCACGATGGTCCACAGCCTGACCGTGTGCTCGAAGGCCGCGATGTCGATCGTGCCGTCGGCGTTGCGATAGGGGAGCAGGTTGATGGAGGCGAGGTTGCACGCCGTGTCGTCGAGGAACATGTACTCCGAGCACGGGTTGGAGGCGCGGATCGGGCCGGCCGCGACGCAGGTGTGCCAGTCGTTCATCGTCGTGTTGAAGTGCAGCCCCGGATCGGCCGACGCCCAGGCGGCGTGACCGATCTTCTCCCACAGATCCCGCGCCTTCAGCGTCTTCGCCACCTTGCCGTCGGTGCGGCGGATCAGCTTCCAGTCCTCGTCGCGCTCGACGGCGCGCAGGAAGTCGTCCTTCAGCGACACCGAATTGTTGGAGTTCTGCCCGGAGACGGTGAGGTAGGCTTCCGAATCCCAGTCCGTGTCGTAGGTCGGGAAATCGATCGACGTGTAGCCCTGGCGGGCGAACTGGATGACGCGGTGGATGTAGTTCTCCGGCACCGCATTCTTCTTGGCGTCCTTGATGGCGCGCTTCAGCGCCGTGTTCAGCGCCGGGTCGAAGCAGTCGTCGTCGTGGCCCTCGCAGTTGATGCAGGCCTTCATGATGGCGTCGAGGTGCTTCTTGACGATCTTGGAGCCGGTGACGAGGGCCGCGACCTTCTGCTCCTCCTTCACCTTCCAGTCGATGTAGGCCTCGATGTCGGGATGATCGACGTCGACGACGACCATCTTGGCGGCGCGGCGCGTCGTGCCGCCCGACTTGATGGCGCCGGCGGCACGGTCGCCGATCTTGAGAAAGCTCATCAGGCCCGACGACTTGCCGCCGCCCGAAAGGCGCTCGCCCTCGCCGCGCAGCTGGGAAAAATTGGAGCCGGTGCCCGAGCCGTACTTGAACAGCCGCGCCTCGCGCACCCAGAGGTCCATGATGCCGCCCTCGTTGACGAGGTCGTCGCCCACGCCCTGGATGAAGCAGGCGTGCGGCTGCGGATGCTCGTAGGCCGACTTCGACTTGACGAGCTTGCCGGTGAAGGGGTCGACGTAGAAATGGCCCTGGCCGGGGCCGTCGATGCCGTAGGCCCAGTGGAGGCCGGTATTGAACCACTGCGGCGAGTTGGGCGCGACACGCTGGGTGGCGAGCATGTAGGCGAGTTCGTCACGGAAGGCGAGCGCGTCGGCCTCCGAGGCGAAGTACTTGCCCTTCCAGCCCCAGTAGGTCCAGGTGCCGGCCAGCCGGTCGAAGACCTGGCGGGCGTCGGTCTCGGAACCGTAGCGCTCGTTTTCCGGGAGTTCGGCGAGCGCGGCCTCGTCGGGCACGGACCGCCACAGGAAGGAGGGGACGTCGTTCTCCTCGACCTTCTTCAGGCGCGCGGGCACGCCGGCCTTGCGGAAATATTTCTGCGCCAGGATGTCGGCGGCGACCTGGCTGTACTGGGCGGGCACGTCGATCCCGTCGAGCCGGAAGACGACCGAGCCGTCCGGATTCCTGATCTCGGAAAGGGCCTTGCGGAATTCGATCTCCGCGTAGGGCGATTGTCCCTCCCTGGTGAAACGACGCTCGATGCGCATGTCGGTCAGTCCCTTCAAGTCTCAATATATAGCATCTGTCCACAGCCTTCACGGCCTTTCTCGAACAGACGCGGTCCGCCGCATCCGGGCGATCTGCACGATCGTCCGGCTCTCCATCCCTCCAGGTTCCGCGACGTTCCGTCCGACGTCCTTCGCGACGCCTTCTCCGAACTGCACCGCGATTCCCGGCGGGCCCTTTTTCTCGCTGTTATGGCGATTCCCTCGATGAGGGATGTTCACTGTATCTAGCGTCGAGGATGGCCGCAAACACTAAATATAGTGTTAACAGGAGATTATTCCAACCCGACACCGCCCCCTTCCGTCCTTTTAGAATCCGCAAGATCCCACGCGCCCGCCGGCCTCGCAAACGGGCGGGTCGCGACCGATACGCATGAAAATCTGGAAAGAAAGACCGGCCTCGGAACTCTCCGGCCACGCTCGCAACAAGAGCGCATGGCCGATAAAAAGCGACTCGGGACCCATCGTCAACGATTCGTTTCATGTCGGAACGATGACGCTATATGTTGTGGGGAAGGGGTGTGGATAGCGGGGACCGGGAGGATATTGGCGCGCGTCGTCACGACCTTCTGCCGGCCCTCGGAGGACCGGCACGGAGGCCGTCCGATCGCGCGGTGGAAGATGGCGTCGCCGGCTGCCTGGGGCGGCCAGCGCCCGGCGCCGCCGGTCCCGCGGACGGTCAGGCGACCGACTTGCCGGGAGCGACGCCGAATTGTGCGATCAGTTCGGCGAGATCGGCCTCGTGCACGCGCTTCGCCGCTTCCGCGGCCGGAAACCACTCCCGCCTGCGCCGCTTCTTCTCCGGCCATTTCTCGGCCAGCCGGGCGACCTCGAGCGGGAAAACCAGTACCTCGCAGCGCCACTCCGCGCCCGATCGCTGCAGCTTGTCGTAGAAATAGCGGCCGATCTCGAGGCGCGAGACGGCGCCGTCGACGCCGGCTTCCTCGGCGGCCTCGCGGGCGGCGGCCATGTAGAGGTCCTCACGGTCCTCCGGCCAGCCCTTGGGCAGAACCCAACGGCCCGTGTCACGGCTGGTGACCAGAAGCACCTCGACGCCGTCGTCTTTCCGGCGCCACGGAAGCGCGGCAACCTGGACTCGACACGGCAGGCCGCCGAACAGCCGGCGGATGCGGTCGACGAGATGGTTGCGGGCAGTCAGACGCATCAGCATCGGCGGCGGGACAACTTTCCGTATTTAGTTTGCTGTCTAACGAACATTATGTCGGATTGACGCCATTGCAAACCGAAAACGCAACGAAATCAGCGCGCGGTGGCGACACCCGGGGGGCTGGTCAGGGAAGTTTCCGCAACGGCGACGTCCAGCGCCAGCATGCGCGCGCAGGCTTGCGCGCACCTTGCCAATGCGGGAGCGTGCGGAAAATCCGCCCGGCGCCGGGATCAGCCGGCGTGACCCTCGGCGATCGGCTTCTGGTAGGTGAAGCCCATGTCCCAGGGGAAATAGATCCAGGTGTCCTGGGAGACTTCCGTGACGAAGGTGTCGACCAGCGGCCGGCCCTTCGGCTTGGCGTAGACCGTGGCGAAATGCGCCTTCGGCATCATGGCGCGGACGACGGCGGCCGTCTTTCCGGTGTCGGTGAGGTCGTCGACGATGAGCACACCCTCGCCGTCCTTCTCGAGCAGCGACGGCGTGACTTCCTTGAGGATCTTCATTTCACCCTGGGCGGTGTAGTCGTGGTAAGAGGCGACGCCGACCGTCTCGATGACGCGGATGCCGAGTTCCCGCGAGATGATCGCCGCCGGAACGAGGCCGCCGCGGGTGATGCACACGATCGCCTTCCACGGGCCGCCGCCGGCCAGCCGCCAGGCAAGCGCCCGCGCGTCGCGGTGGAACTGGTCCCAGGAGACGGGAAAAGCCTTTTCGGGAAGGGACATGCGCGCGCACTCCGCTGGCGCCGCAACGGCGCGAAGGAACCGGGGAATGCACGCGGAATTAGCGGGAAAGCCGCGGCCTTGGCAAGGGCGACGATCCGGCGCCGGTCGCCGGCGCCGGTCTTTTCCACCGTTGCCGCACGAGCCGGAGCGAGCCGCACTCGGACCGACAGTTCGCCCGCAGGGAAACGGCGCGGCGCTCAGCGCGACATGAAGGTCGCGACCGGCATCGACTGCAGCACGGTGCGTGTCACGCCGCCGAACAGGAACTCGCGCAGCCGCGAATGGCCGTAGGCACCCATGACGAGAAGGTCGGCGCCGGTCTCGGCGATGCGGTTCTCGATGACCGAGGTCACGTCGATGCCGCCGGAGCGTTCGCTGGTGACGGTGACGCGCGCGCCGTGACGGGAGAGCGCCGCCGCGATCTCGGCCCCGGCAATCTCGGGCTGGTTGCCGCCCATGTCGGGCGCGTCGACGGTCAGGATCTCGGTCTCGTCGGCCTTCCGGATGAAGGGCAGGGCGTCGAAGACGGCGCGCGAGGATTCGCGCGTGCCGCTCCAGGCGACGAGCACCCGCCGGAAGTCGGTCGTCACCGGTCCGGCATAGGGCACGAAGAGCGCCGGGCGCCCGGTCTCGAACAGGAGGTGGTCGATGTTGGCGACCGCGGCCGACTTGTGCGCCGGATCGGTTTGCGCGGCGACGACCAGGTCGACGGCGCGCGCCAGCGAAAGGGCGGAAAGCGCGCTGTCGCCCGACAGGGTTTCCGTCGAGCGCCATTCGGCGGTGACATCGGGCATCTCGCTCCGCGAGCGGAACAACGCTTCCAGTTCCGCGGCGCGCTCGCGGCTGACGGCGAGGCTGGCATCCATGAAGCCGGCATCGGGGAAACCGATCGCCGTCGCATAGGGAAGCGCGATCGGTTCGGCGTGCACGCCGATCAGATGGCTGCCGAAGCTTGCCGCGATGGGAAGGGCGTAGTCGAGGACGCGCTCCGCGTCGTGGCGGTCCTGGATGACGACGAGAATGGACTTGTAGCTCATGCAACCTCCGCTTGCGGCGCCGGGGGGCGCCGATCATCCTTGACGTCTTTTAGGCGCGGCGGCCGGTTCCGCCTTGCGCTGGATCAAGAATGCCCGGCCTTCGCCGCCAGTCCGTCGACCATCGCCTGCACCGCGGCGCGGCCGGCCTCGAGCGCCTCGGCCGAGCGGGCGCGGACGACCAGCTCGGTCCAGAAGCGGCCACCGTCGTATTTCGGATAGGAGCCGATGATCGTGTCGGCATGCCCCTTCTGGATGTCCGCCAGCAGCGTGCCGATCGTGCCCTCGCCGTAGGGGCAATGCACCGTCGCCGAAAGCAGGCGCGTGCCGGTTTCGAGCGTCGGCAGGACGTTGTCGAGCATGGCCTGGAAGATCGCCGGAACGCCGGCCATGACGTGGACGTTGCCGATGCGGAAGCCCGGGGCGACCGAGATCGGGTTGTCGATGTGAGTCGCGCCGCGCGGCATGCGCGCCATGCGCTTGCGTGCCTCCGTGAACTCGATGCCGCGCGCCGCGTAGGTCGCCTCCAGCAAGGCATAGGCCTTCGCGTCGTACTCGCAAGGGACGCCGAAAGCGCGGGCGATGGCATCGGCGGTGATGTCGTCATGGGTCGGACCAATGCCGCCGGTGGTGAAGACATAGGTGTAGCGTGCACGCAGCGCGTTGACCGCGGCGACGATCTCGTCCTCCTCGTCCGGAACGATGCGCACCTCCTTCAGGTCGATGCCGACCGCCGTCATGATGTCGGCGAGATGGCCGATGTTGCGGTCCTTCGTGCGGCCGGAGAGGATCTCGTCGCCGATCACCATCATCGCCGCCGTCACGATGTCCGCCATGCCGTCCACCTTCCCGTCGCCTTCCGCCCTGACATATCCCTGTCGCCGCGCCGCGGCAATGGTGAGCGGCCGGGCCGCGGGCCGCGGTTGCCTCGCCCCGAAAGGCGGGTAATGTTGCGCCCGATCGCGCCAGTATCACGGGAACCCCATGTCGATCGTGTCCGTTGCCCTCTGGGCCACCGCCGCCGTCATCGCCGCCGCCCTCGCCGTCGCGGCGGTCCAGGTCTGGCGCACGCAACGCATAGCGGCCGAAGCCGAGCGCGCCGTGCCGCCGGTCGGCCGCTTCGTCGATGTCGCGGGCAACCGCATCCACTACGTGGAGCAGGGTGAAGGGCGCCCGATCCTCTTCGTCCACGGGCTCGGCGCGCAGCTCCACCAGTTCCGCGCGCCGCTGTTCGGCCGCCTCGACGGTTTTCGCCTGATCGCCATCGACCGGCCGGGCTCCGGCTATTCCGTGCGCGCCCGCGGCGCGAGCGGACGGCTCTCCGAGCAGGCCCGCGTCGTGCGCGGCTTCATCGAGGCGCTCGGCCTGCAGCGGCCGCTGGTCGTCGGCCATTCGCTCGGCGGGGCGGTGGCGCTGACGCTCGCGGTCGAACATCCGGAAGTGGTGTCGGGCCTGGCGTTGCTCTCGCCGCATACGCGCCATTCGGGCAAGGTTGCGCCGGAGTTCGCGCCGCTCTACATCCGGTCGCCCCTCAGGCGCTGGCTGGTGTCGCAGACCGTCGCGGTGCCGGCCTCGCAGAAATTCGCGGCGCAGACGCTGGCCTTCGTCTTCGGCCCGCAGGAGGCGCCCGCCGATTACATGACCGAGGGCGGCGGCTGGCTGGGCCTGCGACCCTCGCACTTCTACGGCGCCTCCACCGACATTGTCGATCTCGTCGACGATCCCGCGCCGATCGCGGATCGCTACGGCGAGATCGACGTGCCGGTCGGCATCCTCTACGGCACGGCCGACCGCGTGCTCGACCACCGCCGGCACGGCGTCGACATGGTCGGGACGATCCCCAATCTCGACCTGGAACTCGCCGAGGGCGTCGGTCACATGCCGCAGTTCGCCGACCCCGAGCGCACCGCCGCCTTCATCCGGCGTATCGCCGCGCGGGCGTTCGCGTCGCACGCCGTGTCGTGAGCCGTTACGACGCTCCCCGGCGGCGACGGGAACGCCGCCTCTTCGGCCGGGCGGCTTGACGGGGGCGCGCGGCCGCCCGAAAAGGGCGGCGTCGCGGACGTGGCGGAACCGGTAGACGCAAGGGACTTAAAATCCCTCGGCCTTGGCCATGCGGGTTCGATCCCCGCCGTCCGCACCAGGCGGTGCGCTGCGAGCCCGCACCGGATTCGGGGCGGGGTGCCTCAGGCGCGGCGGCGACGGGCGCTCGAAATCGGTGTCGGCCGCTGCGGCTGCGCGGCGGAGGCGGCCGCGACCTCGGCCGCGTTGCGGATGAGGAAGGAGGCGAACGTCTCGGCGTCGAGAGGCCGCGCGATGTGGTAGCCCTGGGCGCGGTCGCCCTTCACAGCGAGGGCGCGCAGCAGCGACAGCCGTTCGGCCGTCTCGACCCCCTCGACGACCATCGTGCGGCCCGTGGCGCGGATCATCTCGATGGCGTGGCCGAGCATCTGTTCCATCACGCTGCCGTCGGGGGCCATGGCGAAGGAGCGGTCGAGCTTCACCCCGTCCACCGCGAGCTCGGCGATGTTGGCGAGATTGGAATAGCCGGAGCCGAAATCGTCGATGTAGACCTTGATGCCGGCCGCCCTGAGCGCCTCGATCTCGCGCTGGGCCGCGTCGATGCGCACGGTTTCGCTCTCCACGATCTCCACGACCAGGTCGAACCGGTGCCGCGCCGCCTCGAAAGGGGCGAACAGACGGCAGAGCAGTGCCGCGTCGAGATCGCGCGGGAAGATGTTGAAATTGACCTCGAGCCGGTAGCCGGGCGGTATTGCGGCGTCGAGTTCGGCGAAGGCGCGCGCGGCGACGAGCCCGGTGAAGCGTTCGGACAGCCCGCGCCGTTCGACGATGTCGATGAAGCGGCCCGGCTGGACGATCTCGCCGTCGATGTCGCGCCAGCGTGCCAGCACCTCGCAACCGGTGACGGCGCCGGTCGCGAGGTCGGTCAGGGGCTGGTAGGCGAGCACCAGGGAGCCGTCGTCGAGATGGCGGAGGAAGCGGGCCTCGAACGACCAGTAGCGCCTGACGAGGGCGTTGGCGAGGAAGGCGATCCACGACGCGATCAGTGTCGAGCCGAGCAGGGCGAAGAAAAAGCGGACCTTCTCCGCCATGATGACCGGCACGACGGCGATGCGCGACGTCACGCAGTAGGTCAGCCTCGGATCGCACACCTGGTGATGGATATGGCCGTCGGCGTAGTTGAACGGCAGTCCGCGCGCGGAGGCGGCGAGATAGGTCTCGTAGACGCCGGCATGACCGTAGCGCATCCACGGCTTCCCGTCCTTCGAGCGGAGCAGGACCTCGAAGTCCAGCAGGGGGAAGTCGGCGGTCGAAATGGCCGGCGGCGTGACGATGGCGGCGAAATGGCCGATACGCACGATCGAGCCCGTCAGGCCGGCGAGGTCGAGGAAAGTCAGGTCGCGGTTCATCCACACCGCGACCTCGCCGCCCTCGGGCTCGCCGTCCGGAAGCCCGAGGTCGAAGGGCGGGGAAAGGGTCAGGCCGCTTGCCGTGCAGGAGACGGCATTGCCGTTCATGTAGAGGAACTCGTTGATCCCGTCGGGGAAATAGGCGACGCGGCGAAGCGCGCGGAAGAATTCCGGCGAACACGGTTCGGCGGTCACGTCGGCTCTTATGGCGGAGAATGCGGTCTCGATGCTGGTGCGGGTCTCGAGAAAGCCCTCCATTACCCGCCCGGATCGCTCCTCCATCGCCGCGACGATCCTTTCGCCGGCATAGAGGCCGATCAGAGCGAGCGCCAGGCAGAATGCCGCCAGCCAGACGACGCCGACGATCAGCCGCCGATGCCGCTCGGAAATGAATATCCTGACGATATTCGCCATTCAGGAATCGGCCCCCATCGCCCAGACTAGACCACCGATTCGTTCAGGGCGGGTTAACCGGACCGCGATCTGCCGGGCCTTGCCGGGATGACGCAACGTCAATCGACATCAATTCGCCAAGAACGCGCGCAATCGTCGGCCGAGAAGGGAAGGTGCCGGTTTCCGGGAGGTTCGTTTGCTGAGGCTCGTTGTCCTCGTCGTTCTGGTCGTGATCGCCTGGCTGCTCGTCCTGCAGGCGTTGCGGCTCGCCCGCGGCAGCGGCGTCGACTGGAAGGGGCTGGCCTTTGCCGCCGGCTTCGTCGCGCTCGCCTTCTACCTGCGCCACGCCACCGGCATGGGATGACGGCCGCGGCGCGGGCGACGGCGCATGTACAAGTCCCGCGTGCGGCGCTAGACCGGATGTCGCGCAACGGGAGCATGTCGATGAAGAAGGCCGCGGCGACGCTACTCCTCTCACTGGTCGCGGCCGGCGCTGCGGCCGCCGAGCGCCCGGGCATCCGGCCCGGGATGGGCCTCGCCGCGGTCGAGGCCGTGCTCAGGGAAAGCTGCAGGGAACTGACCGTCACCGGCGAGGCCGACCGTTTCGTCTCATGCCGATTCGACGGCAGGGGAGACGGCGCCGTCCTTTCGGCCACCGTCTCGGCGAAGGACCGGACCTATTTCGTCTCCTGGCGCGAGCCGGCCGCCGGCGAGGCGGCGGATTACGCGCGCAAGGTCGCGGCCGGCCTGGGGTTTTCCGGCGCGGGCCAGGACTGCAGGCTCTACGACTATCCGATGCTGTGCTGGACCGGTGCCGACGGCACCGTGCTCTATTCGGCCGAGACGGACGCGCAGGGCCGCTACGTGAGCTACCTGATCAACGAGGCGATCGAGCAGGCCGACACGGCCGACTGACGCCGGCACCGTCGGGCGAGGGACCATGCCGCGTTTTTCTGCAAACCTGTCGATGCTGTTTTGCGAACACGATTTCCTCGACCGCTTCGACGCTGCGGCGCGCGCCGGCTTCGCCGCCGTCGAATATATCGGACCCTACGAACATTCCCCCGAGGCAATCGCCGAACGGCTGCAACGCAACGGGTTGGAGCAGGCGCTGTTCAACCTGCCGCTCGGCGACTGGGCGGCCGGCGAACGCGGCATCGCCGTGCTGCCCGACCGCGTCGAAGAGTTCCGCGCCGGCGTCGACACCGCGATCGACTATGCGAGGGCGCTGGGCTGCGTCCAGGTCAACTGCATCGCCGGCGTGGCGCCGGCGGGCGTGCCGACGCAGGTCCTCGAAGACGTCTTCGTCAATAACCTGCGCTACGCCGCGGACCGGCTCGGCCGCGCCGGCATCAGGCTCCTCGTCGAGCCGATCAACACGCGCGACATTCCCGGCTTCTTCCTGAACACGTCGGGCCAGGCGCTGGCGATCATGGACCGCGTCGGCGCCGAAAACCTGTTCCTGCAGTACGACATCTACCACATGCAGGTGATGGAGGGGGACTTGGCGCGTACCATCGAGGCCAACCTCGCACGCATCGCCCACATCCAGGTCGCCGACAATCCCGGCCGCCACGAGCCGGGAACCGGCGAGATCAACTATCCGTTCCTGTTCGACCACCTCGACCGTATCGGCTATCGCGGCTTCGTCGGCGCGGAATACCGGCCGGCGACCACCACCGAAGCCGGCCTGGGGTGGTTTTCCTCCCATGCGCGGCGATGAGCGTCGGGCCGGAGCTCTGCTCAGCTCTTGCGGCCGAGATGCGAGCGCGCCGCATAGAGCGCGATGGCCGCGGCGTTGGAGACGTTGAGCGAGCGGATCGGGCCGGGCATGTCGAGGCGGGCCAGCGCCGAGACCGTCTCGCGGGTCTTCTGCCGCAGACCCTTGCCCTCGGCGCCGAGCACCAGGGCGATACGGTCGCCGGCAAAGCTCTTCTCCAGTTCGGCGGGGCCTTCCGAATCGAGCCCGATCGTCGAGAAGCCGGCATCGTGCAGGCGCTGGAGCGCCTCGGCGAGGTTCTTCACCTCGATCAGGTCGATGTGCTCCAGCGCACCCGACGCCGCCTTGGCCAGCACGCCCGACTCGGCCGGGCTGTGGCGCGCCGTCGTCACCAGCGCGCCGGCGCCGAAGGCGACTGCCGAGCGCATGATGGCGCCGACATTGTGCGGGTCGGTCACCTGGTCGAGCACCAGCACCAGCGGCGTGTCGCCGAGCGCCTCGAGGCGCTTCGGTTTCAGCGGCTCGGCCTCGACGAGGACGCCCTGGTGGACGGCGTCCGACCCGGTGATGCGGTCGATCTCTTTCGGCTCGACGAGCGTCGCCGGGAAGGGAAGGGCGGACGGGTCGGCGATGCCCAGCCGCTCGGCGGCGTTGCGCGTCACCAGCATGCGGCGGATCTTTCGGCGCGGATTGTCGATGGCGGCGCGCACCGTGTGCAGGCCGTAGAGGCGTACCAGCCCGTCCGCGGGAGCTTCGCCCGGCGGAACGGACGGCTTTTGCCGGGGCGCGGGCGCGCCGCCCTTGCGCTCGCGATGGGCGCGCCGCAGCTTGGCGTAGTGGGTATCCTTCGGCGTGCCGGGCCGCCCGTCTTCCTTGCTCATGGAACGACCCTATAGTCCGGCCAGGCCCCGTTGCCTATGGGCCGCCGGCTTCCCATCTGACGGGAGACGATTTCGCCGTGCGGCGCGGTTGACAGGGTCGGACCTTGCCGCCATAAGGCGCTTCGCGTGTTTCCAGGGCGGTCGGCCATCGGCCGGGCGATACCGGGAAATGCCTCGCCGCATGGCTCCGGACGCAGACTGGAGGGGTGCCCGAGTGGTTAAAGGGGACGGACTGTAAATCCGTTGGCTCAGCCTACGCTGGTTCGAATCCAGCCCCCTCCACCACTGCACCGGAAGCCTTGAAGCGCTCGGCCGCGTGCCGGCCTCGCTTTTCGGCGAAAGCCGTGCGAAAAACGAGCGGCGCGGGTGTAGCTCAATGGTAGAGCAGCAGCCTTCCAAGCTGAATACGAGGGTTCGATTCCCTTCACCCGCTCCAGTCTCCTTCCTCTCCGGTTCACAGACGTGGCGACGTCTCGCATCCGCCGTCAGGCTTGGTCCATCGGCTGCGCGGGGAGCGCTTGGGAAGAAAGGGACGTAACGTCGCGCCGAACGCCGTGCGGCGCGGGGGAGGGATCGATGCCTAGTCTCAGCCTGGAGAATCCGCTGTTTGCCGCCTACGCCATCTGCGCGTCATTGATGATCCTCAAGACGGTCGGCATGGCCTGGCTGACGGTGGCGCGCATGATCCAGGTCAAGGGCGGCTACCGGTCGCCCGAGGACTTGCGGAAGACGCGGCTCAATCCGCAGCCCAATCCCGACCAGTTGATTCCCGACGAGCGGGTCGAGCGCATCCGCCGCATCCACATGAACGACCTGGAGAACGTACCGTTCTTCCTCGCATCGGGGCTTCTGTTCGTCCTGACCCAACCGCCGCTGCTC
Organism: Hyphomicrobiales bacterium; assembly: GCA_012842935.1. Taxonomy (GTDB): domain Bacteria; phylum Pseudomonadota; class Alphaproteobacteria; order Rhizobiales; family Rhizobiaceae; genus DUSC01. Next base: position 18,321 of record DUSC01000111.1, read on the forward strand.
CTGGCGCAGATCCTGCTCTACGGCTACGTCGTTTCCCGGGTGCTGCACTTCGCCGCCTACTACTCCGCCCAGACGCACGACGTTCGAGCCACCCTTTGGACCGTCGGCTCGCTCATCCTCGTCGTCATGACGCTGTGGACGCTGGTCGCCGCCATCGCCGCCGTCGCCGCGTAGGGTCCTGGCCTGCATCGCGTGGGCGCGGGTAACGCCGATGTTATCACGCCGCCGGTAACACCGGGTGTTCCGCCACCGTATCAGCGGCAGCAGCATCGACGAAACGGTATTCATGGATCTCGTCTTCGGTTTCCTCGCGGGACTCCTGACCCTCATCAATCCGTGTATCCTGCCCGTGATCCCGCTGGCGCTCGCTTCCGCGACGGCGCGGCACCGGCTGGGGCCGTTCGCGATGGCCGCCGGCATGGGCGCGGCCTTCACCCTGCTCGGCGTCCTCACCGCATCCGCGGGGCCGGCGGTCGGCCTGACCGCGGAGACGGTTTCGGAGATCGGCGCCGCGGTCATGGTGCTGTTCGGCCTCGTCATGCTCGCCCCGCCGCTTGCCCGGCGCTTCACGCTCGCCACCGCCGGCCTCGCCAGCGTCGCCTCGACACAGATCCGCCGCACGGAGGGCGGCGGCCTTGCGCCGCTCTTTGCCGGCGGCGCGCTCCTGGGCGCGGTCTGGTCGCCCTGCGTCGGGCCAACGCTCGGCGGCGCCATCGGCCTTGCTTCTCAGGGCGGCAGCCCGCTCGCCGCCGGGTCGGTGATGCTCGCCTTTTCCGCCGGGGTCGGCGTGGTCTTCGTGACGCTGGCCTTTGGCACCCGCGAGGCGCTGCAGGCGCGCCGCCGCGGGCTCGCCCGCGTCGCGCGCTGGTCGAAGCCGCTGCTCGGCGCCGTCATGGTCGGCCTCGGCGTGGCCATCCTCCTGAACTGGCACCACATGGCCGAGGCGGCGCTGCTCGACGCCCTGCCGGTGTGGCTCCAGGACCTCTCCGTCTCGCTCTAGGAAAAGGAACATCCACAGATGCTCAAGCGCACATTTCTCGCCGGCCTCGCGAGTCTGGCCGTCCTGTCGGCTGCGGCGCTGGTGCCCGCAGTCCCTGCGCGCGCCGCCGGCCGCTTCGTCGACTACGTGCCCGGCATGATCGAAGACGCGCTGAAGGCCGGCAGGACGGTCTTCGTCGACTACTCCGCCACATGGTGCACCACCTGCAAGGCACAGGAACGGGTCATTTCCCGGCTCCTGGAGGCCAATCCGGCCTACGCGGAAAAGATGCTGCTGGTGCGGGTCGACTGGGACGATTACGGCGACGCGCCGGTGTCGCGCGAGCGCAACGTCCCGCGCCGTTCGACGCTGCTCCTGCTGCGCGGCGAGGCGGAACTCGGCCGCGTCGTGGCCGGCACCTCGGAGGAAGAGATCAAGGCGCTGATGGACAAGGGCCTCTGAAGTCCTTCCGCTGTCGGCGGCGCGTCTTGTCCGGCGGCCCCGGCAGGCACCCGCGCGCCTTGCCGGGGAGCACCGGAAGGCGCTTGCGTTTTTCGACCTTTGTCGCTAATCGCCCCGCATCAATCGGAACTGAAGCCAGCGCCCAGGGAAAGAGACTATGGCCAAAGGTAAATTCGAGCGTACGAAGCCTCATGTGAACATCGGGACGATCGGTCACGTCGACCACGGCAAGACGTCGCTGACGGCGGCGATCACGAAGTTCTTCGGCGAGTACAAGCCGTACGACCAGATTGACGCC
>DUSC01000010.1 GCA_012842935.1 Hyphomicrobiales bacterium
CGCGCCGGTGCGGCCGCGGCCGAAGATCTGGATCAGGCCCATGCAGAGCCAGGTGATGGAGAACGAGATGACCGCAAGTGCGGCCGGTTCGTAGGCGCGGTTGGCACCGAGCAATTGCATGTACGGACCGAAGGCCGGACGGTTGAGCAGTGCCGCCATGGTGAACTCGCCGATCACGATGGCGAATGTCAGGAAGGCGCCGGACAGGACTGCGACCAGTACGTTGGGCAGGATGATCCGCGCGAGGATCGTCGCCCAGCCGGCGCCGAGCGACTGCGCGGCTTCCGTGAGCGTGCCCACATCGATCGTGCGCAACCCGGTGTCGACGGCCCGGTACATGTAAGGCAGCGCGAGCGTCGCATAGCCGAACATCAGCAGGACGTTGGTGCCCATGGCCGAGCCGGTCAGCGGCAGCCAGCTCGACGTATTGTAGAGTCGGATGTAGCCGAACACGATGACGATGGCCGGGATGACGAGCGGCAGCAGCGTGACGAACTCGATCCAGGGGCGTGCCCGCGGTACTTTCAGCCTGACCCAGTAGGCAGTCGGCACGACGAGCAGGACGCCGAAGGCGATGGTGAACAGCGCCATGGCAACGGAATAGCCGAAGGTCTCCTGGAACCGCGGATCGCCCAGCACCTTCGTGTACGCGTCGAAGGAGTATTCGCCGCGCCGCATCTTCAGGCTGAATTCGGTCATGCCGACGAGCGGCAGGACGAAGTAGAGAAGTCCGAGGAAGAGCGCCCCCCACGCCCACAACCGTCTCATTTCAGCCATCTCTCCGAGCGGGCGCGCAGCCAGATGTAGATGCCGTTGGCGACGCCGGTAATCACGATCATGCCGAAGGCCAGCGCATAGCCGAGGTGCGGATCGCCGAGCACGTCACCGCGGATCTGGGCGAACAGCAGGATCGGCGCGATGGATAGCGAGGAGCCGGTCAGCGCGATCGCGGTCGCCACCGCGCCGAAGGCGTTGGCGAAGAGCAGGGCGAACGTGCCGAGCAGCGAGGGAAACAGGATCGGCAAGGCTACCATGCGCCAGTATTGCAGGCCGGTGGCGCCGAGAACCTCGGCTGCTTCCCGCCACTCGCGCTTCAGCCCGTCGAGCGCCGGCGTGATGATGAGGATCATCAGCGGAATCTGGAAGAACAGGTAGGTGATCGTCAGGCCCCAGAAGGAAAGCAGGTTGAAGCCGAGCAGCCTGAGATCGATCCCGAGATGCGAACGCAGGAACACGGTGACGAGGCCGACGGGGCCGAGCGTGGCCAGGAAGGCGAAGGCCAGGGGAACGCCGGCAAAATTGGAAGCGACGCCGGAGAAGGTGAGCAGCGGACCGCGGATCCAGCGCGGAAGCCCGCCAAGCACCATCGCGGCAGACATGGCGAAGCCGACGGCACAGCCAAGCAGCGCGGAGGCAACGCTGATGCGGATCGAAATCCAGTAGGCGGCCAGGATCGACGGGGTGTTGAGATTGGCGACGTTGGCGAAGGTGAAACTGCCGTCGGGCCTCTGGAAGGCGCCGATCACGATCTTCATCGTCGGAAGGATGAGGAAGAGAACGGCGAACGCCGTAAACGGCAGCAGGCCGAGCCAGTTGACCGGCAGCCGGCTGCGCAGAGGCGCCGCGGGGGCTGTCCGAATCGTCTCCGATGCCATGTCCCGATCCCCGACGGTCGTCTGCAGGCGAACAATTGCCCGCCCGGGTTGCGACCCGGGCGGGCAATGACTCGGACCGCCTACTGGACGTTGGCGCCCACGACCGAATCCCATCCGCTGGTGACGGCGGCCTTGTTCTCGTTGACCTCGTCTAGCGTCGGGAAGTAGGCCGCCTCGTACGAGGCCGCCGGCGGGAGCTTGTCGAGCAGTTCCTGCGGCACCTTGCCGGCGGCAACCATGGCGTTGAAGCGCGCCGGGTGACAGTAGCCCTTCAGCCAGCCGAGCTGACCCTCGTCGGAGTAGAGATATTCCATCCACAGCTTGGCGGCGTTCGGGTGCGGCGCATAGGCACTGATCGCCTGCACGTAGACGCCGGCGAGCGTGCCCGACTTCGGTACGACGACCTCGACCGGCGGGTTGCCGGCGAGCGTGTCCTTGGCAGAGAGCGCGTTGTAGTCCCACATGACGACGATCGGCGTGGCGCCCTGCGCCAGCGTGCCGGCCTTCCCGATCACCGGCACGAAGTTGCCCGCCTTGTTCAATCCGGCGAAGAACTCGAGACCCTTCTCGCCCGCTTCCTTGCCCGGCTTGCCGCCCGCGGCCATACCGGCCGAGAGCACGCCGAGAATAGCCTGGTTGGAGGCGCGCGGGTCACCGGCGAGAGCGACCTGTCCGGCATATTCCGGTTTCATCAGGTCGGACCAGTCCGACGGCGTATTGGCGACGAGATCCTTATTCACGAGGAAGGACATCACGCCGTAGTAGTCGCCGTACCAGTAGCCTTCCGCATCCTTGATGCCGTCCGGGATCTCGTCCCAGGTCGACACCTTGTATGGCTGCAGCAGTCCTTCGGCCTTGGAAGACGGGCCGAAGGCGAGACCGACGTCGATCACGTCCGGCGCCTGGGGACCCTTGTTGTCCTTGTTGGCCTTGATCGCCTCGATCTCGTCGGCCGAACCCGCGTCGGGGTTCAGTTCGTTCACGGTAATCTCGGGATACTTGGCCTTGAAACCGGCGATCACCTCGCCATAGCCGCACCAGTCATGCGGCAACGCGATCGTCGTGAGCATCCCCTCCGCCTTCGCGGCGGCCTCGATTTCGGCCAGCGACTGGGCCGACGAGATCGCCGTCGTCACCATCAGCGACGCGGCGGTGAGGGAAAGCGCTTTCCCTGCAAACTTGAACATGAGTTTCTCTCCGTTGAACTGGCGTCGGTAGCGCCTGCGCTGCGGTATCCCCGTTGTATGACAGATGGATGAAACCGCCTGCGCCCGCGCCTTCGAGGCAAGAAAGTTAACTACTTTTAATCGGTTGTAGCAATCGCCGGGATTCGTTTTCCGGCTAATTGTCTGGCTGTGTCGAAGCGCCTTCCGACGGCGGCGCTTCCTCTCCCCCTCCTCCCCGGGGAAGGATCAGACGGTCCCTTCGAGTGCGTTTTCGAGAAGCGCAAGCGCGGCTTTCTTGGTGAGCTTGACGGGATTGCCGCCGGCGGTCGGGTCGACGACCGCCATGTCGGCGATCAGCGTCTTGCGCTTCTTGTCCATCTCCAGGCCCTTGATCAGGCCCGGCAGGGCGTGCGGCACCTTCAGCTCCTTGCGCAGCTTGAGGATCGCCTTGGCGAAGCCGTCGAAGCCGCCCTTGATGCCGATATAGGCAGCAAGCCGCGCGATCCGTTCCTCGATGGCATCGCGGTTGAAGGCGAGCACATAGGGCATGAACACGGCGTTGGTCATGCCGTGGTGGGTGTCGTAGAGTGCGCCGATCGGGTGCGACAGCGAGTGGATGGCGCCGAGCCCCTTCTGGAAGGCGGTGGCGCCCATCGCCGCAGCGGACATCATGTGCGCCCGCGCGGTCAGATCCCTGCCGTTGGCATAAGCCTTGGGAAGATTCTCCATGGCGAGCCGGATCCCCTCGACAGCGATGCCGTCGGCCATCGGATGATAGCCCGGCGCGCAATAGGCCTCGAGACAGTGGGCGAGCGCGTCCATGCCGGTTCCCGCGGTGATGAAGGGCGGCATGCCGACAGTCAGTTCGGGATCGGCGATCACGATCGCCGGCAGCATCTTCGGGTGAAAGATCACCTTCTTGGTGTGGCTCGCCTCATGCGTCAGCACGCCGGCGCGGCCTACCTCGGAACCGGTTCCGGCGGTCGTCGGCACGGCGACGATGGGAGCGATCCTGGAAGAATCGGCACGGGTCCACCAATCGCCGATGTCTTCGAAGTCCCATACCGGGCGCGTCTGGTGTGCCTGGAATGCGATCAGCTTGCCGAGGTCGAGCGCGGAGCCGCCGCCGAAGGCAATGACCCCGTCATGGCCGCCGCTCTTGAATACCTCGATCCCTGCATGGAGGTTGCTCTCGACCGGGTTCGGCTTCACGTCGGAGAACACGCCGTGCTTGATCTTGGCGTCGGCGAGCAGCTTGAGCGTGGAAGCGACGACCGGCAGCTTGGCCAGCCCGGGATCGGTGACGAACAGCGGGTTGGACAGGCCGACGGCCGACAGCGCCTCGGGCAGTTCCTTTATGCGACCCGCGCCGAAGCGGACCGTGGTGGGGTAGTTCCATTTGGAAACGAGCTTGGTCATGTTACGTTTTCTTTCAGGGACGTCGGTCAGTGGAGTTGAGGTCTCGGCATTTTTTGCCGTATCGCCGAAGTGGCGCGCTCGATCGGACCGGCGAACAGCGGATGATCGGCGATCTCGGTCCATTCGAGGGTCCAGTATCTTTCCGTCCGTGCCGGCCTGGCCGGAAAGATCGCGCCGTCGGGCGCATTGACGAAGAGGCCGGCATAGCGATCCAGACGGTCGGCCGCGGGCGGACGCCAATCGGCATCGAAGACGAGTTCGGCTTGGGTCCCGCGACCGAGGTCGATCAGGTTTCCGCGCTGCGCCGCAGAAAGCGACCGCAATGCGGCGAAGGCGTCGAACAGGGTCTCGCACCGGCGGTGCTCGCCGCGGCAGACGAACAGGTCGTCCTGCGGCAGTTCGAGTCTGTCGGCGACGACGCCGTTGAGAAGCCTGACGAGTTCGATGGCGTCCCGGTCCGGCGTCGGGTTCGACCAGTTTGCAGCGGCCGAGCCTTTCAGGAAGGGCGGCAGCGAGAGCGAGTCTACCAGGACCGGAATGACCGACCCGTGCTCGTCGAGCGCCCGATCGAACGAAACGGCGATGATCGGGGCGTCGGCCCCCTCCCGGCAATGACCGATCACGAGGTCGAAGCGATGATCCACATGGTCATCCGACGAAAGGACCCGCTCGACATAGGCGCCGAGCGGCTGGGTGTCGCGACGCTTGCAGTTCTGTGCCCAGCGCGACGGGAGGAAGGTCGACCAGTGGCGGAACACGAAGGCGAAGATCGGATCGCAGTCGACGAGACTTTCCGCGAGGCGGCGGAAGCCGGCCACGCCGATGCTGCACACGCCCTCGGCCGACATCAGCAGCGTATGCGCGCCGGCCGCCCGAGCGGCCTCGACGGCGGCGCGGAGCGCGCCGCTCTGCCAGGAGGGCAGCTTGGTGTTGAGGATCGCCGCGTGCTGTCCCTTCGGTCCTTCGGGATAATACACCCCGGCTTCCAGCAGCCGGTCGCGCGACGCGTCCATCAACGTCTGGAACGACGTCGTGCCCGACTTGTGCGGGCCGCCATGGATCACGACGCGCAGCCTGCGGGTCACACCTTTTCCCTCAGGTGGTAGCTCTTCGGCCGCGTCAGGTTCTCGTACCCGACAACCGACATGGCGCCGCCCTTGCCGGTGTCCTTGACGCCGGTCCACACCAGGCCGGGATCGACATAGTCGCAGCGGTTCATGAACACCGTGCCGGTCTCGACGCGGTCACCGATCGCGGCGGCATGGTCCGTGTCGGCCGTCCAGATCGAGGCGGTAAGACCGTACGGGCTGTCGTTCATCAGCGCGATGGCCTCCTCGTCGTTCCGCACCTTCATGATGCCGACGATCGGGCCGAAGCTCTCTTCGCGCATGACGCTCATCTGGTGGTCGACGTTGGTCAGCACCTCGGGCGCCAGGTAGGGCGAGCCCTCGCGGTCGCCATCGACCTTCATGTTGATGTGTGCCACGGCGCCCTTGCGCAGGGCTTCCGCCTTCTGCTCGCGGACGAAATCGGCGAAGCGCGACTGGGCCATCGGCCCCATCGTCGTAGCCTGGTCGAGCGGGTTGCCGACGACATAGTTCTTCGTCTCGGCAACGAAGCCCTCGACGAACTCGTCATAGACCTTCTCGTGGACGTAGATGCGTTCGATGCCGCAGCAGCACTGGCCGGAATTGTAGAAGGTGCCGTCGACCAGGTTGGCGATGGCATGGTCCATCCGCGCGTCGGGGAGCACGTAGGCTGGATCCTTGCCGCCCAGTTCCAGCCCGAGCGTCATGAAGGTGCCCGCCGCCGCCTTCTCGATGGCCCGACCGCCGGCGACGGAACCGGTGAAGTTGCAGTGGTCGACCTTGCCCGAGGCGAGCAGCCTTTCGGTCTGGCCGTGGCTCATGACGAGGTTCTGGAACAGGCCCTTCGGCAGGCCTGCCATGTCGAAGGCCTTCTGGAAGCGCTCACCGACGAGCAGCGTCTGCGAGGCATGCTTGAGGATCACGGCGTTGCCGGCCATCAGCGCCGGCACGATCGAGTTCACCGCCGTGAGATAGGGATAGTTCCACGGCGCGATGACGAAGACGATGCCGAGCGGTTCCTTCTTGAGATAGCGGCGGAAGCCGGGACGGTCTTCCGGAATGTAGGGTGCGAGCGCCTTCTCGGCGAGCGCGACCATGTAGCGCGTGCGCTCCTCGACGCCGCCCTTTTCGCCGCCGTAGCGGACCGGCCGGCCCATCTGCCAGGCCAGTTCGGGAACGATCTCGTCGTTCATCGACAGGAGCGCCTCGAGGAAGGCAAGCAGGTATTTGCCGCGCTGGGCGATCGTCGTGTCCCGCGCCCAGTCGGCCTGGGCGGCCTTGGCGCGTTCCACCGCGGCGTTGATCGCCTGATCGGTGGCAACCGGGCGTTCCACATAGATCGAGCCGTCGATCGGGGATTTGAGCTTGACCGTCTCGGTCATGGTGCTTCCTCTTCTCCTTCTTCAGTACCGCTCGAAACCGCGATGCAGTTCCCAGTCGGTGATGCGCCGGTCGTATTCGAGCTGCTCCCACCGCGCAGTATGGACATAGTGCTCGACGACATCCTCGCCGAGCGCCGATTTCAGCATCTTCGACTTCGCCAGCGATTCCGTCGCATCGCGCAGCGTCTTCGGAATCTCGGGCAGCCTGGCCGCCTGGTAAGCATCCCCGACGAACGGCTTCTGCAGCTCGAGCTTCTCGTCGATGCCGGCAAGCCCGGCCGCGATGAGCGCGGCGAAGGCGAGGTAGGGGTTCAGGTCGGCGCCCCCGATGCGGCACTCCATGCGGATTCCCTTGGTTCCCTCGCCGCACAGGCGGAAACCGGCAGTGCGGTTGTCTTCGGACCACATGATCTTGGTCGGCGCGAAGGTGCCCGACTGGAAGCGCTTGTAGGAGTTGACGTAGGGCGCCAGGAACCAGGTGAACTCCCTGGCGTACTTCAGCTGCCCCGCCGACCATTGCCGGCCGAGTTCCGACAGCGTCCATGGCGCCTTCTTGTCGAAGAAAAGCGGCGTCTTTCCGTCGGCGCTCCAGAGGGAGTTGTGGATATGACTGGAACTCCCGGCGAGACCGTAATTGTACTTGGCCATGAAGGTCACGGCCTTGCCCATCTGGTGGGCGATCTCCTTGGCGCCGTTCTTCAGCACGACGTGCCGGTCGGCCATGTCGAGCGCCTCGGCGTAGCGCACGTTGATCTCTTCCTGGCCAGGCCCCCATTCGCCCTTCGAGTTCTCGATCGGGATACCGGCCGCCTGCATGTCGTTGCGCAGGCGGCGCATGTAGTCCTCCTCCTTCGAGGTGATGCCGATGAGGTAGTCGCCGATATACGGGGAAGCCGACTTCAGATTTTGCCAGTGCTTTCCCCGCGCCGAATCGTAGGTCTCGTCGAGCAGGTAGAATTCGAGTTCCGAGGCGAAGTAGCCGATCCAGCCGCGCTCCTTCAGCCTTGCCACCTGCTTCTTCAGGATGGCGCGCGGCGAATGCGGCAGGTCCTCGTGGGTGTTGTGGTCGAGAACGTCGTTGAGGACCAGCGCCGTCTTTTCCAGCCACGGCACGCGTCGGATCGTCGCCAGGTCGGGCTTCATGACGAAGTCGCCGTAGCCCTTCGACCAGCTCGCCGCCTTGTAGCCGGGAACAGGTTCCATGTCGATGTCGTTGGCGAGCAGGTAGTTGCAGCCATGCGTCTCGTCGTAGGCGCTCTCGACGAAGAACGTCGCCAGGAAGCGCTTGCCGATCAGCCGTCCCTGCATGTCCACAGCGGCAGCCAGCACCGTGTCGATCTCGCCGTCTGCAACCGCCTTCTTCAACTGATCGAATGTGAGGTTTCCGGCCATTCTTCGCTCATCCCGGAACGTGCCGGGCTCCTTCCAACTGTTGGACCGGTCGCGTGCGCCGATCCCGTTTGTGCTGAATTGAGGGCCCGGCGGCCCTGCGGCCGCCGGGCGGTCGTTTTGCCGATCAGCCCTGCGTATAGACGCCGCCGGCCTTCTTCAGGATCTGGTTGTATTCCTTGAAGATCGACACGACCTTGGCGCGTAGTTCGCTCTCGGCTGCGATCTCGTCCCAGAACTTCAGCGCCGCGTTCTCGACCTCGGCCCATTCCGCAGCAGGGATGGTGGTCAGCTTCAGCTTGTCGCCGGTGGCGCGCAGCTTCGCTTCGCCGCCCCAGTACCACTGGTTGCGGTAGGTGTGGCCGGCGTCGACGCAGGCCATCCAGAGCTGCTTCAGGTGGTCCGGGATATCGGCCCAGCTCTTCTCGTTGACGAACCAGGAGCCGATCCAGGCACCGGAGATGTTGTTCGTCGTGAAGTAGTCGGTGACGTCGGCCCAGCCCACCGTGTAGTCCTCAGTGATGCCCGACCACGACATGCCGTCGAGCTCGCCGGTCTGCACCGCGACCTGCACGTCCTCGTAGGGCAGCACGACCGGTACCACGCCGAACTGGGCGAGGAACTTGCCGGCCGTCGGGAAGGTATAGAGCCGCAGGCCCTGCAGGTCGGCGAGGCTGTTCAGGGGCTTCTTGGTATTGAAGTGGCAGGGGTCCTGGCCCGCGGCCGACAGCCACACGACGCCGCCGGCCTTTGCGTAGGCGTCGCGCCAGATGTCAGCGAGGCCGTACTGGTTGAACAACACCGGCACGTCGAGGATGTGCTTGGTGGCGAAGGGGAAGTAGCCGCCGAACACCGAGATGTCGACGGGAGCGGCCATCGAGTCGTCGTCGGAATGGACGGCGTTGATGGTGCCGGCCTGCATGGCGCGGAACAGCTCGCCGGTTGGCACCAGCTGGTCGGCATAATAGAGCTCGATCTCCATTTCGCCCTTCGCCGCCTTGTTGAACATGTCGACCGCGGGCTTCGTCACGTGCGGGCCGAGTGCCGCGCCGGCATAGGTCTGCAGGCGCCACTTGATCGGCGTCGTCTGGGCCATGACGTAGGGGGTCGCCAGCGGGGTCGCCGCGGCCGCACCGGCAGTCGCGAGGCCGGCTTTCTTCAGGAAGTCGCGTCTGTTCTGCTTCATTGTCCGTTCCCTTCTCGTTGCCTTGTCACTTTCCGTACACGTAGTTCGGCAGCCACGTCGCAATCCCGGGGAAGAGACCGATGATCAGCAACGTGAGCAGCATGATCCCGACGAACGGCACGATCGACCGGTAGATGTCGGGAAGGGTGACCTCGGGCGGCGCCATCGCGCGCATGAGGAAGAGGTTGTAGCCGAAAGGCGGCGTCAGATAGGCGATCTGGCAGGTGATGGTGTAGAGGACGCCGTACCAGACGAGGTCGAAGCCGAGCGCGCCGGCCAGCGGGATGAATAGCGGCGCCACGATGACCAGCATCGCCGTGTCGTCGAGAAAGATGCCGAGGATCAGGAAGGTCGCCTGCATCAGCACCAGCACCTGCCAGGGCTCGAGACCAAGGTCGCCGATGAAGAGCCTTTCGACGGACTTCACCGCACCGAGCCCGTCGAACACGGCGCCGAAGCAGAGCGCCGCGGTGATGATCCAGAAGAACATGCAGCTGATGGCTAGCGTCTTGCGCGTCGTCTGGTGCAGGACGTGCCAGGTCAACCGGCCGCGGAGGAAGGCAGCACCAATGGAAGCGACCGCGCCGACCGCCGAGCTCTCGACGAGACTGGTGATACCGCTCAGGAAAAGCCCGGTCATCGAAATGAAGATGGCAAGCGGCACCAGTCCGGCGCGCAGCAGCCGGACCTTGTCGGCGAGGCTGTACTCGTCGCGTTCGGCCTTCGACAGGGCTGGCCCGAGGTTGGGCTGGATCAGGCAGCGGATGACGATGTAGAGAATGAACAGTCCGGCCATGAGCAGGCCCGGGAACACGCCGGCCATCCAAAGATTGCCCACCGGTTGGCGCGCAATCATCCCGTAGAGCACCAGGACCACGCTCGGCGGCACCAGGATGCCCAGCGTCGAGCCCGCCTGGATGACTCCGGTCACCATCGTCTTGTCATAGCCGCGACGCAGCAGTTCCGGCAATGCGATGGTCGCGCCTACCGCCATGCCGGCGACGCTGAGGCCGTTGATGGCCGAGATGATGACCATCATGAAGATCGTGCCGATCGCCAGGCCGCCGCGAACCGGGCCCATCCAGACGTGGAACATCTTGTAGAGATCGTCGGCGATGTGCGATTCGGCCAGCATGTAGCCCATGAAGACGAACAGCGGCAGCGTCAGCAGTGGGTACCACTTCATGACCTTCATGATGGCGGTGAACGACATTTCCGCGCCGCCCTCGCCCCACAGCATCAGCGCCGCGAAGGCGCCGACGAATCCGATCACGGCAAAGACCCGCTGCCCCGTGAGGAGCAACAGCATCATGCCGGAGAACATGAGAAGTGCGATGACCTCGTAGCTCAAGCGATCGGCTCCCCGCGAAGCCGCGCCCAGTCCTTGAGCCAGGTCGCGATGGCCTGGAGAAGGGTAAGGAAGAGGCCGACGTTGATGACCACCTTGACCGGCGCCATGTATGGCGCCCAGGCCGAGAAGCCCTTTTCGCCGTATTGGAAGGCATAGATCAGCGATGCGATGCCACCAACCTGCAGCATGACGAGGAAGAAGATCATGGCCAGGCCGGTGATGAGGTCGGCGCGATGCTTGCCGCGCACCGACCAGCCCGCATAGAGCAGATCCATACGGACGTGCTCGTCCTCGCGGATGGCAAAGGCGCCGCCCAGCGTGAAGTAGGCGACCATGACGAACTGCGCCATCTCCACCGACCATATGGGAGGCAGGAAGAAGACCTTCATGAACGACGAATAGCCGAGGATGCCGATCATCACGTAGACGAGGTACATGGCAAACAGCCCCATGTACCAACTCGCCGCATCGATCACCCTGACATAAGTCTTGAGGAACTCAGGCATTCAGCGCGCCCCCGATCCATGCGCGCCCGCCTCCCGAAGGCGCCCCCTCTGTTCCTCCCCCCAACGCGGTGCCGGCAGTGAAATCGCGCTCGATTCTACGCATGAATCACCTCGCGCTCGAGGTCGATCTTGCCCAGGATCGAGATCAGCACTTCCGCCCACCGCCGCTGCCCGTCCGCGTCCGCGATCTCATCATTGCGGATTTCGATCATGGCGCAAGGGAGGTTGCGAGCACGACCGTGCGCCTCGAGCGTGAAGTACACCCGGTCGGCCGGCGAATAGGGCTCGTTGACGCCGACGGTCAGACCCGGCCGCGCCGCCAGGGCGTCGATGATCGGCCCGGCGAGCCGTGTGTCCTCGTCGTGGATGATACCGATCTGCCAGGGCCGCGAGATTCCCTTGTAGACCGGCGTGAAGGAATGAACCGAGATCAGCCGCGTCTCCATTCCGGCGGCGACACGCCCGGCGACCACCGCCTCGATCGCCGCGTGGAACGGCTCGTAGGCCAGCGCGATGCGCCGCGCGCGCTCGGCGTCGCCGAGCCCGGCATTGCCGGGTATGAGCGTCGTCTCCGAAACTTCCGAGATGAGATCCGGCGCTCCGAGCGGCCGGTTGCAGTCGATGACGAGACGCGAAATGCATGATTCGACGAGCGGGGCGTCCAGCGCTTCGGCGAGCGCGCGCGCCACCGGCAGCGCCCCGGGGTCCCAGGCGATGTGTCGTTCGAGGTCGGACGCATCCAGCCCGAGCGTTCCCATGTCGGCGGGGATGAAGTTCGAGGCGTGGTCGCAGACGATGACATAGGCACCGCGTCCGTCTCGGTTCGTGATCCGAACCGGCTCTGCGTCGCTTCCCCGCGTCACGCCTTCATCCCCATCGTCCTGTTCCCCGGGCGTAATGTTTATTACAGAATTAGTCTTGTTGCGCCCTCGAGTATGATTTCATACAGTTCCGCCGGGTTTGTCAAACGCGATTTGACGAACCGCGCCGTTACGTCGGGGGGAAGCGCACCGGCATTGCGGGGAGGATGCGGAGATGGCGAGCAGCATCGCCGAACTGATCGCCGACCGGATGGACGCGATGCCGGCCGGCGAACGTCGCGCGGCGCAGGCGCTTGTCGCGAACTACCCGATGATCGGGCTGAAGACGGTCGCCGATTTCTCCGCCCAGGCCGGCGTCTCTTCGCCGACGATCCTGCGTTTCGTCGCGCGGCTCGGCTTCCACAGCTATCCCGATTTCCAGTCGGCGCTGAAGGACGAACTGGCGGCGCAACTGCAGTCGCCGCTGTCCCGGGCGACGCTCGGTGGGCGCGGCGCCGAAGGCGCATCGCCGGTCTTGCAGGCGACGCTGGAGAATATCGCCGAGACGTTCCGCCACCTCTCCGAACGTCAGATCGGCGAGATCGTCGCCCTTCTTGCCGGCGCCCGCGCCCGAATCTTCCTGCTCGGCGGCCGCTTCACCGATCCGATCGCGCGCTACATGGCCGCTCACATGACAATCATCCGGCCGGGTGTGTTCCATCTCTCCGGCCAGGAGAGCAACTGGCGGGACCAGCTCGTCGACATGGGCAGGCGCGACGTGCTCGTGATCTTCGACATCCGCCGCTACCAGGACAGCCTGCTGCGCTTCGCCGAAGTCGCCCACCGGCGCGGGGTCGGAATCGTCCTGATCACGGACCAGTGGCTGTCGCCGATCGCGCGTTTTGCCCGCCACGTCGTCGCCGGCCGCACCTCGGTGCCGTCGGCCTGGGATTCGTCGGCCGCGCTGTTCGTCGTCGCCGAGGCGCTGATCGGCGAACTGACCCGGGCCCTCGAGACGGAGAGTGCCGCGCGTATCCGTGAAATCGAGAGCCTGCGATGAAACCGGAACACGCAAGCGTGTCCGCTCGCGCCGCGACCTCGCTCGCGTTTGATGTTATTCCTGATGCACTTGCGTCGGGAATTGCCATAAAAGCTTCCCGGTAAAGGGCGGCCCGCCGCTGATGCCCGGGCTGCACCATGCTCGGGGCGGCCCGGCCGGGCCGCGCGGCATATGGTGGCAAGCCGGAGTACTGGATGTCCGTCTGGAAGCAGTTGCTGTTCTCCCTGTTCATCCTCGTCGCGGCGGTCGTGGCGTGGGCGAACCTCTTTCCGGGCTCACGCGACGTCCTCACCGCCTGGAAGCTGGACTGGCTGGTCGTCCTCGGCGACGGGACCGGCGGCAAGGCCGGCGTCAGCGGAGAGGGTGGCGGGCAAGGCGGCGGACAGGGAAGACGCCAGCCGGCCAGCGTGGTCACCATGCCGGTCGCTCTCGCCACGATCAACGACCGACTGCAGGCGATCGGTACCGGCCGCGCCCGCGCCTCGGTATCGGTGACGCCCTATGACTCCGGCCGCCTGATCGACATCCGCGTCCGGTCGGGAGCGCATGTGAAAGCGGGCGACGTGATCGCCCGGCTCGATGCGGAAGGCGAGGAGATTGCGCTCGACCGCGCCCGCTTGGCACGCGATGACGCCGCCGCCAAACTGGATCGCATCAAGGCGCTGCAGTCGTCCAACGCGGCCACGGCGGTTCAGGTCGGAGACGCCGAAACCGTCCTGCGTAATGCCGAACTCGCCCTGCGCGATGCCGAACTGGCGCTGGCGCGACGCTCGATCATCGCACCCATTGCCGGCGTCGTCGGTATTCTTCCCGTCGAGACCGGCAACTACGTTACCACGCAGACGACGATCGCCACGATTGACGACCGGTCGACGATCGTCGTCGATTTCTGGGTACCGGAGCGCTACGCCACCGCGGTGAAGGTCGGCGCCCCGCTCACGGCCTCGCTGGTCGCCAGGCCGAGCGGTGTCTTCGACGGGACGGTCAGCGCGGTCGACAACCGCCTCGACGAGCAGAGCCGCACGCTGAGGGTCCAGGCCGGCATTGCCAATCCCGACGATTCGCTGCGCGCCGGCATGTCGTTCCAGGTGACGATGAAGTTCCCGGGCGACACCTATCCGGCGGTCAGCCCCCTGGCGATCCAGTGGGGCACGGACGGCGCCTTCGTCTGGGTCGTCCGCGAAGGCAAGGCGAAGCGCACGCCCGTGCGGATCGTCCAGCGCAACACGGAGAGCGTGCTCGTCGACGGGCCGATCGGCGAAGGCGAGTTGGTCGTCACCGAAGGCGTGCAGAACGTCCGCGAGGGCGGCGACGTGCTCGTCGCCGGGCAGCCGCGGGTCGAAGCGGCGAACGGCGTGCAGGCCGCGGCAGGCGGCACCTGATGGCGGGGGAAACGGGAGACCGATGACGAGCGACAGTCCCGTCCGGGATGCGGACACCGGCTTCACCGCGCTGTTCGTGCGCCGGCCGGTGCTCGCCTTCGTTCTCAACACGCTGATCGCGGTGGCCGGCCTCGCCGCGCTGTACGGCGTCGAGGTCCGCGAGCTGCCCGACGTCGATCGCCCGGTGATCACGATCTCGACCGACTTCACGGGCGCCGCCGCCGAGACGATCGACCGGGAGGTCACCGCCGTGATCGAGGGCGCGGTCGCCCGCGTCGCATGGGTCAAGTCGATCTCGTCCACCTCCTCCTTCGGTCGCAGCCGCGTCACCGTCGAGTTCGGCGACGACGTCGATCTCGACGTCGCGGCATCGGACGCGCGAGACGCCGTTTCGCGCGTCCAGAACCAGCTGCCAGACGACGCGGAGGCCCCGCGCATCGTCAAGGCGGACGCCAACGCCGACGCCGTGATGCGCCTCGCGGTGACCTCGACGACCATGTCGGTCGAGGACATGACCGTTCTCGTCGAGGACCAGATCGCCGACACCCTTGCCGCGGTACCGGGCGTCGCCGACGTCCAGATCTATGGCGACCGCGAGAAGATCTTCCGCGTCGACATCGACCAGGCCAAGGTGGCGAGCCTGGGTCTGACCGTCGGCGACATCGGCAGAGCGCTCGCCTCGATCGCCTTCGACACGCCCGCTGGCTCGATCACGACGACGAACCAGGACATCATCGTGCGCGCCACCGCCGCGGTGACCACGCCGGAGGAGTTCGAGAACATCGTCATCGACGGCAGGACGCGCATCGGCGATGTCGCCACCGTCACGCTGGGCGGCGACCCCGGCACGACATCCTTGCGCTCCGACGGCAAGACCGGAATCGGGCTCGGCATCATCCGCCAGGCGCAGTCGAACACGCTGGACATTTCCGCGGGCGTGCGCGAGGCGGCCGCCCGGATCCAGGCGACGCTGCCCGAAGGGATGGCGATCAATGTGACCAGCGACGATGCCATCTTCGTGGATGGCGCCATTCACGAGGTCGAGATCGCGCTGGCGCTTTCGGTGACGATCGTGCTCCTGGTCATCTACCTCTTCCTGCTCGACTGGCGCGCAACCCTGATTCCCGGCTTCGCCATGCCGGTCGCCCTGATCGGCACGA
The DNA here is from genome assembly GCA_012842935.1 of Hyphomicrobiales bacterium. Classification (GTDB taxonomy): domain Bacteria; phylum Pseudomonadota; class Alphaproteobacteria; order Rhizobiales; family Rhizobiaceae; genus DUSC01. The sequence goes on from DUSC01000010.1 coordinate 15,545, forward strand.
TCGCCGCGATCTACCTCGCAGGCTTCTCGGTCAACATCCTCACCTTGCTTGCGCTGGTCCTGGCCACGGGCCTTGTCGTCGACGATGCCATCGTGGTGCTGGAAAACATCGTGCGGCGGCGCAACGAGGGCATGGGTCCCCGTGCGGCGGCCGTTCTCGGCACCAGGGAGGTGTTCTTCGCGGTGATCGCGACGACGGCGACGCTCGCCGCCGTGTTCATCCCGCTCTCCTTCCTGCCGGGTCAGACCGGCGGCCTGTTCCGTGAATTCGGCTTCGTGCTCGCAATGGCGGTGCTGCTGTCCTCGGTCGTGGCGCTGTCACTCTGTCCGATGCTGGCCTCGCGCATGCTCGCCTCGGCGGCAGGTCGCGCCACGGCGCCGCGCGGGGGCGTCGGCGCGCGCCTCGGCGGCGCACTGGGCACGTTCTACCGGCGACTGCTCGCCGCGAGCCTGGATGCGCCGGCGATCGTCCTCCTGATCTCTGTCCTTTTCGCCGCCGCCGCCTGGACGCTCTTCGGCACCATCCGTCAGGAACTGACGCCGTCGGAAGATCGCTCGCTCGTCATCCTCCGCATCAGTGCGCCGCAGGGCGTCAGCCTCGACTACACCACGCAACAGGTGCGCCGGCTGGAGACGCTGATCCAGCCGCTGCGCGAGGCCGGCGAGGTCGAGCGTACCTTCGCGAGCGCCGGTTGGGGCGGCCAGACGAGCAGCGGATTCATGGTCATGGCGCTCGCGCCGTGGAATGAAAGGCAACGTAGTCAGCAGGAGATCGTCGCCCAGGTCACCGAACTGGCGAAGCAGGTACCGGGCGTGCGCGTCTTCCCCGTACAGCCCAACAGCCTCGGCATCCGCGGCGCCGGCAGCGGCCTGCAGTTCGCCATCGTCGGCAACAACTACGGCGAACTCGGCGAGGCCGCGTCCGCCCTGATCGAGGCCATGGAAAAGGACCCCCGCTTCCAGCAGCCGCGGCTTTCGACCGACGCCACCCAGCCGCAACTCGCCGTCGAGATCGATCGCGCGCGGGCTTCGGACCTCGGAATCGACATTTCGGGCCTCGCGCAGACCGTCCAGGCCATGCTCGACGGCCGCAAGATTGGCGACGTCTACATCGACGACCGCTCCTATGCGGTGAAACTCATCTCGACGACCAATCCCATCAACGATCCGACCGATCTCGAGAACGTCTTCCTGAAGACAGCCGACGGCCGTTTCGTGCCGATGTCGACGATAGCCACGCTGACCGAGCGGGCGGTCCCGCCCTCGCTCGCGCGGGAGCAGCAGCTCCGCTCGGTAGCGATCACCGCGGGGCTGAGGCCGGACTTCGCGCTGGGTTCGGCCCTTTCCGAGGTACGGCGACTGGCCGAGCCGATCCTGCCCGCGGGAAGCCGCATCGTGCCGCTTGCGGAGGCCGCGACGCTCGGCGAGACGACGGGCTCGATGATGACGATCTTCGGCTTCGCCCTGGTGATCATCCTGCTCGTGCTCGCCGCCCAGTTCGAGAGCTTCGTCAGCGCGCTGATCATCATGGCCACGGTCCCGCTCGGCCTCGCCTGCGCGGTCTTCGCGCTGGTCCTCACCGGGACCAGCCTCAACGCTTACAGCCAGATCGGACTCGTCCTGCTGGTCGGTGTGATGGCCAAGAACGGCATCCTCGTCGTCGAGTTCGCCAACCAGTTGCGCGACCGCGGCATGGGCGTTCGCCAGGCGATCGAGGAGGCAGCCAACATCCGGCTGCGCCCGATCGTGATGACGATGATCTGCACCATCCTCGGCGGCCTGCCGCTGGTGCTGGCCAGCGGAGCCGGCGCCGAGGCGCGCATCGCGCTGGGCTGGGTGATCGTCGGCGGCCTCGGGCTCGCGGCGCTGTCGACGCTCTTCCTGACGCCGGTCGCCTACCTGCTGCTCGGGCGCTTCGTCACGCCGAAGGTCGAGGAGGAGGCCCGCCTGAGGCGCGAGCTCCAGGAAGCAGCCTATGCCAACGTCGAGCCGGCGGAATAGGCGGCGACCCCCACTGCACCGGGCGTGAGGCTGTGCCGCGCACGACGAACGGGCCGGCGGCGATTCCGCGCCGCCGGCCGCGTCTTTCTTCGGTTCCGGACGCGACCCGGGCCGGTCGGGTATTCGGCGGCAGCCGGCCTTACTTGCGGCCGACTTCCTTCCACATCCCGCCCTCGATCTTCGAGATGATGATCGCGTCGGCGCCCTGGTGGTCGTTGGGGCCGTACTTGACCTTCACGTCGCCGATCGGATCGTCGAACTCGACCGTCTCCATGCCCGCCTTGAAGCTCTCGGGCGTCAGGTCCTTGCCGGCGGCCTCGAGGCCTTTGACCAGCGTCACGGCCGCGGTGCGGCCGAGCTGGGCCGCCGTGCCGGGATCCTCGCCGAAGGCCGCCTTGAAGCTCTCGGCCCACTTCCTCAGCTCCTCATTGGAGCCGATCCGGGCCTCGAGGTCGGACCAGCCGGCGGCAGCGTAGTAGCCTTCCGTCACGCCACCTGGAACCTTGGCGACGGCGGTATTGAAGCCGGCCGACGAGCCGATGAAGGCGACGTCGTTCCAGCCGAGCTTCTTGGCCGTCCCGAGGATGACGATGGTCTGGCGGACGCCGACGGCCGTCGCGACGATGTCACAGCCCGCCTCGCGCAGCTTGGTGAGCGAGCCGACGAAGTCCTGGTCGTCCGGCTTGTGCGTCGTCTCGGCAGCGTATTTCAGCCCCAGTTCCTCGGCCTTCTCCTTGGTTCCCTCGTAGACCTCGAGGCCGAAGTCGGAGGGGAAATACATGGCGCAGACTTCCTTGGCCCCGGTCTCCTTGGCAAGGTATTCGACACCGGCCTTGAGCTGGTCGTAGTAGGACGACGTGCCGCTGTACTTGTAGGTGATGTCGCCTTCCAGCATCTGCCGCGCGGCCGTCAGCGGCGAGACGTTGGCGACCTGGGCCGGTTCCATCATCTTGAAGCCGGCGATGTTCATCGGCGTGCCGAGGTTCAGCACCATGGCGAACACCTTGTCGGCATTCACCAGCTTGTTGAAGTTTTGCACCGCCTTCGGCACCTGGTAGCCGTGGTCTTCGACGATGAACTTGATCTTGCGGCCGTGGACGCCGCCTGCGGCGTTGACCTCGTCGAAATACTGCTGCGCCGCCTTGATGGCCTGCACGTTGAAAGGCGCGAAGACGCCCGAGAGGTCGCCGTTCGAACCGATCAGGATCTCCGTGTCGGTGACGCCCTGTGCGAGCGCTGTAGACGCCATGCCGGTGGCGAGGCCGAGCGCGAGGATCGATTTTGCCAGTACTGATTTCATGTATGTTTCCTCCTGGTTTCTGGACTTCCCAGCATGGCGGTCAGCCATACATCTCGTCGATCAGCTTCTTGTGTTTCTGTTCAACGAAGCTGCGTTTCAGCTTCATCGTGGCTGTCAGCTCGTCATCCTCTGCCGTCAACAGCACATCGATCAAGCGGAAATCCTTGATCTGCTCCACGCGCGCGAACTCGCGGTTGGTTTCCTCCACGACGCCGGCGATCAGGTCCTTCACCTCCTTCGCCGCGCACAGCGACTTGAAGTTGGAGAAGGGCACGCGGTTGTCCTGGGCGAACTTCTCGACATTCTCCTGGTCGATCATGATCAGGCAGGTGAGGAACTTGCGCTTGTCGCCGATGACGACCGCGTCGGCGATGTAGGGCGAGAATTTCAGCCTGTTCTCGATTTCTGCCGGCGTGATGTTCTTTCCGCCCGCGGTGATGATGATGTCCTTGAGGCGGCCGGTGATCGTGAGGAAGCCCTCGTTGTCGATCCGGCCGACGTCCCCGGTCCGCAGCCAACCGCCTTCGATGATCGTCTCGGCCGTCTTCTCCGGCTTTTTCCAGTAGCCCTGGAAGACGTTGCCGCCGCGATACTGGATCTCGCCGTCCGGTGCGATGCGGACCTCGCCGCCTGGAACGACCTTGCCGATCGAACCGATCTTCCAGGAGTCCATGAGGTTGAGCGATATGACGCCCGAACTCTCGGTCATGCCGTAGCCCTCGAGCACGGTGATGCCCACCGCCTTGTACCAGCGCAGCAGATCGGGCGAGATCGGCGCGGCGCCCGTCGTGCCCCGGCGCAGCCTGTCGAAGCCGAGCATCCGCCTGAGGTTGGAAAGCACCATGAAGTCCCAGAAGGCGTAGGCGAGCGACGTGCCGAACGGCACCGGCTTGCCCTCTTCCAGGTAGCGCACGCGGCGCATCCCTGTGCCGACCGCCGCACGGTAGGCGAGCTTGCCGAGCCAGGTCGCCTCGCCGGCCATGATGGCGACGCGGGAGTAGACCTTCTCCCAGACGCGCGGCACTGCGGTGAAGACGTGCGGCGAGACCTCCCGGACGTTGTCGAACACGGTTTCCGGACTTTCGGCGAAGTTGACCGTCGATTCGAGCCCGATCGGGATGAACACGCTGATCAGCCGCTCGAGGATGTGGCAGAGCGGCAGGAAGCAGACCTGTTCGTCGGTGTCCCTCACCGGCAGCGTCAGCACCGCGCCGGAGATCGACGAGATGATGTTCTCGTGGCTGATCATGGCGCCCTTGGGCGGACCGGTGGTGCCCGACGTGTAGACCAGGATCGCCGTATCCTTCGGCTGCGATCTTGCGATCTCCTCGTCGAAGCGGCCGGGATGTTCCTTGCGGAATTCGCGACCGAGGCGGTAGAGGTCGTCGAGGAAGATCACCTTTTCGTCGGCAAAGCCGTGCAGGCCCTCGCGGTCGAAGACGATGACCTTCGTCAGGCCGGGCATGGCCTCGCTTACCGACAGATACTTGTCGAGCTGTTCGTCGTTCTCGACGAACAGGAACCGGCTGTCCGAATCGTTGACCAGATATTTCAGCTGCGCCGCCGAATCGGTGGTGTAGACGCCGGATGCGATGCCGCCGACCGACTGGACCGCCAGGTCGGCATAGACCCACTCCTTGCGGTCTTCCGAAAGGATAGACACCACCTCGCCGCGCTTCAGGCCGAGCGAGACGAGGCCGAGACCGATCAGCTCCGCATGCTCGTAGAAGTCGTCCCACGAATAGGACAGCCAGATTCCGTAGTCCTTCTCGCGATGGGCGATCTTGGCCCCCAGCGTCTTGCAGCGCTCGCGGAACAGCTTGACCAGCGTGTCGGCGCCGTCGAAGAAGAAGGGTCCGCGCGTCAGGTCGGCGTTGATGCTGTGGCCGCCCACGGTCCTCTGGGTCGGCATGTTGGCGGCGATCGTCATACCATCCTCCCTTTGCCCCTCCCCGGCCTCATCGCCAGGTCTTCCTCTGCTTCCAGCGCTTCTGGCCGCGCTGCGTCTGTTCCTGGACGCCGAGGTAGAATTCCTGGACGTCCTTGGACATGAGCAGGCGCGGCGCCGTGTCGTCCATGACGATGCGGCCGAGCTCCATGACGTAGCCGTAATCGGCGACTTCCAGTGCGACGCGCGCATTCTGCTCGACCAGCATCATCGTCACGCCCTGCTCGCGGTTGAGCCGGCGGATGATGGCGAAAATCTCCTTCACCAGCAGCGGCGACAGCCCGAGGCTGGGCTCGTCGAGCAGCATCAGCTTCGGCTTCGCCATCAGGCCGCGGCCGATCGCCAGCATCTGCTGCTGGCCGCCCGACATGGTGCCGGCCGCCTGGCGGCGGCGCTCGGCGAGGATCGGGAAGTAGGAATAGACCATCTCCTCGTCGCGGCGCACGCCCTCGCGGTCGTTGCGCACGAAGGCGCCCATCCTCAGGTTTTCCTCGACGGTGAGCAGAGGAAAGACCTCGCGCCCTTCCGGCACGTGGACGATGCCGGTGCGCACGACATGGTCGGGTTCCCAGCCCGCGATGTCGCCGCCCGCATACAGAACCTGCCCCTTCTGCGGGTTCATGACCCCGGAGATCGTCTTCAGCAGCGTCGTCTTGCCGGCCCCGTTGGCGCCGAGAACGGTGACGATCTGTCCCTGCCGCACTTCCAGGCTGACGCCGCGGATCGCCATGATCGGGCCATAGTAGCTCTCGAGGTTCTTCACCGCGAGCAAGGGCTCGCCACCCTGCGGCATCGGTTCGGACATCCTGGCCGGCGCGGTCATGCCACCACCTTCTCGTTGACGTCGGAAACGCCGATATAGGCTTCGATAACCTTGGGATGGTTCTGCACGTCGTGCGCGGTGCCGAGCGCCAGCATCTTGCCGTCGGCGAGCGCCAGCACCCGGTCGGAGACCGAAGAGACGAGGTGCATGTCGTGCTCGACCATCAGCACGGTGATGCCCATTTCCTTCTTGATATCCTCGATCCAGAAGGCAACGTCCTGCGTCTCCTCGACGGAGAGGCCGGACGCCGGTTCGTCGAGAAGCAGAAGGCGGGGCTCGATCGCCAGCGCGCGCCCCATCTCCACCACCTTGCGCACCCCGTATGGCAGGCCGGCGATCGTCTTCTCGCGATAGGCCTGCAGGTCGAGGAAGTCGATCACCCTTTCCACCGCCTCGCGGTGCCGCTTCTCCTCGCGGCGGACGAACGGCGTGAACAGGAGTTCGGTGACGAGGTTGCCGCGCCGGTGGCGGTGACGGCCGACGAGCAGGTTCTGCAGCACCGAGGCGTGCTCGAAGAGCTCGATGTTCTGGAAGGTGCGGGCGATCCCCAGCGAAGCGATCTCGTGCGGCTGGCGGGACAGGATGCTGTCACCGGCGAAACGGATGTCGCCTTCGACCGGGTCGTAGAAGCGCGAGATCAGGTTGAACAGCGTCGACTTGCCGGCGCCGTTCGGCCCGACCAGCGCGAACACCTCGCCTTCCTCGACCGAAAAGGAGACGCCGCTGACGGCTGTAACGCCGCCGAAGCGCAGCGTCACGTTGTCGATCTCGAGAAGGGCGCTCATCGCATCCGCTCCGTCTTCAGGTAGGACTTCTGCCGCCGGAACATGTCGCGCCTGTAGAAGGGGAACAGCTCGAAGTAGGTGCGGATCTTGAACCAGCGCCCGTAGATGCCCATCGGCTCGAACAGGATGAACAGGATCAGGAGGGCGCCGAAAATCGCCGATTCCAGCCCGGGGATCGCCACTGCGCCGCCGCCGAGCAGCGCGCCGACGACGTCGCGGGAAATGGCGATCGCCTGAGGAAGGAGCGCCACGACGAAGGCGCCGAAGAAGGCTCCATGGATCGTGCCGAGACCGCCGATGACGATCATCAGCAGCAGCTGGATCGAGATGACCAGGTTGAACGTCTCGTTGTTGAAGACGCCGGCGAAGTGGCCCATCAGCGCCCCGGCGAGCCCGGTGATGGCGGTCGACATGCCGAACGAGACGGCCTTCGTGCGTGCCACGTTGACGCCCATGGCGCGGGCCGAGACCTCCGAATCGCGCACGGCCGAGAACGACCGGCCGAGCGGGGTACGCAACAGGTTGCGGTAGATCAGGATGACGGCGATCGCGACGACGAGCACGAGCCAGTAGAACCGGTCCGGCGTCATGTAGCGGTCGATCGTGACGCCGAAGATCGAGATCGTCGGCGGAATCAGGCCGACGACGCCGTTGGTGAGCGGCTCGGCGATCACGATGAGGTCGTCGGTGAGGATCGCCAGCGCCAGCGTGCCGATGCCGAGATAGATGCCGTGAAGCTGGCTCATCGGCATGGCGATCAGCGTACCCGCCACGCCGGCGATCAGTCCCGCCAGCGGAAAGGACAGGACGAACGGCAGGCCCACGGGATCCTGAAGGAGCACGTTGGCGTAGCAGCCGATGGCGAGGAAGGCGGCGTGGCCGAGGCTCGCCTGGCCGGTCTGGCCGACGAGCACCATCAGGCCCATGCCGGCGATCGCCCAGATCAGCACATTGGTCATCTCCCCCAGCCAGAACGTGCCGAGCAGGAACGGCAGCGCCACCGCCAGAACCAGCAGGGCGATGTACCAGGCTGCCTGCTGGCCGTGACGGAAGAGGTTGATGTCCGCGTCGTAGGAGGTCTTGAAGACGGTTCTCACGGGCTCAGACCTTCTTCCGGTGGATCTGCGCCAGGATGCCGTGCGGACGGAACACCAGGATCAGGAAGAGCAGCAGGTAGGGCATGACCTGCGAGTAGCCGGCGGCGATGTAGTAGGAGGCGAACGGCTCGATGAGACCGACGATGACGCCGCCGAGCAGCGCGCCGGGCAGCGAGCCGAAACCGCCGATGACGGCCGCCGCGAAGGCCTTGATGCCGAGCAGGCCGGTCGACGGGTCGATCGACCCCTTCGAGGCGAAGAGCACTCCGGCGATCGCCGCGACCGCACCGGCCAGCGCCCAGATCATCGAATGCACCCGCTTCACCGGAATGCCCATGTAGTAGGCGGCGAGCTGGTTCTGCGACGCCGCCTGCATGGCGATACCGAGCTTGGTCCGGTTGAAGTAGAGATAGAGGACGATGGTCAGGAGCACGGTCACGATGATGACCGAAATCTCGTCGAGGCCGAGGACGAGGCCGCCGAAGCGCACGTCGAGGCCGGCGATCGGCGATTCCAGCGATTTCGGCTCGTGACCCCAGATCGTGCCGGCGACGAAACGCAGGACGAAACCGAGCGCGATCGTCAGCATGACGACCGCGATCTGCGACTGGCCGAACATGCGGCGCAGCACCAGCATGTCGAGCAGATAGCCGAACGCCGCCATGATCGCGATGGCGATCGGCACGGCGATCCAGAATGGCAGACCCATGAACTCGGCGTTGGTCAGGCCGAGGGTGATGAAGGCCCCGAGCATCATGAAGTCGCCCTGGGCGAAATTCACGGCTTCGGTGGCCTTGTAGATGAGCACGAAGCCCAGCGCGATGAGGCCGTAGACACAGCCGTTGGCTAGGCCGCTGATGGCCAGCTGCAAGACGTCCAACTCGTTCTCCTCCCAGGTCCCGCGCGATCTTCGCCGCGTCCAGTCCCGACTATAGGCTGTCCGTTCCCCCGGACAACCGACGAATTCATACAGGTGCTACGGCGCGATGAAGACCTTTCCGTTCGGTTTCGCCAACTCCTTCGGCACACGCAGCATCGCCTCGCCGAGCGGCACGATGGCCGTCACGTCGGTCCTCCAGCGCCCGTCGGCGAAACGCTTCTGCGCCTCCATGACGGCAGCCGCACGGCGCTCTGGATGGCGGAGCATCCAGTCGCGCAGCCAGAACCCTTCGATCTTCTTGTCCTGGAAGATCAGCTGTCCCGGCTCGCGGATCGTCGTCGCGCTCGGGTCGAGCCTTCCGTAGACGATCCAGCGGCCACGCCGCGGCATGGCGTCGAAGATCGTCGAGGCGAGCGGCCCGGTGACGGCGTCGAGGAAGATGCGCGGCTGCTCGGCCTTCATGACCTCGCGCAGCCGGCTGCGGAAGTCGTCCGCTTCGGCATTGAGCACATGCGCGGCTCCGGCCGCCTCGAGGAGCGGTATCTGGTCGTCGCGGCGCACGATCGCGATCGGGCGGAAGCCTTCCTCCCTCGCCACGCCCATGATCAGCTTGCACAGCTGGCTGGCGCCCGCCGTCAGGACGAACGCCTTCACCCCCTCCTCCCGGACGATGTCGAACATCGCCAGCGCCGTCAGCGGATTGACGATCATCGCGGCGCCGTCGGCGTCTGCGACTCCGTCGATCAGGGGGATCGCGGCGGACGCTTCCGCGACTGCATATTCGGCCCAGCTGCCCCAGTTGGTCGTACCGGTGGCGAAGGCCACGCGCCGGCCGACCAAGGCTTGCGCCATCGGGTCGCTTCCCGCCGCGGCGACGATGCCGACGCCTTCGAAGCCCGCCGGTCGTCCCTTGGCGCGGGGCTGTCCGTAGAGGCCTTTGACGAACATGACATCGGACGGGTTGATGGAGGCGAGCGACACCTTGACGAGGATCTGCGACGGACCCGGCGACGGCACGTCGATCGTGCGCCAGGCCACATAGGGTTCCATCGCTTCAAGCACCGTACCGGAAGGAACGGCTGCGTAGCCGTCGTTCTTCAGCAGAAGCGCATTCATCGAGGCGGGTAGGTCCGTCATTGCGCCTCCGTCATGGCTTCAGGATGATCTTCCCGGTAGCGCCTCGACCGAGGACGCGGGCGAGAACGGCAGGCGCTTCGGCGAGAGGATAGACG
>DUSC01000112.1 GCA_012842935.1 Hyphomicrobiales bacterium
ATTTCCGCCAACGGCGACGCGTCGATCGGCCAGATGATCGCCAAGGCGATGCAGAAGGTCGGCAACGAAGGCGTCATCACGGTTGAAGAGGCCAAGAGCCTCGAGACCGAACTGGACGTCGTCGAGGGCATGCAGTTCGACCGCGGCTATCTCTCGCCCTACTTCATCACCAACGCCGACAAGATGATCGCGGAGCTCGACAGCCCCTACATTCTCATCCACGAGAAGAAACTCTCGGGCCTGCAGGCGATGCTGCCGGTGCTCGAGGCGGTGGTGCAGTCGGGCAAGCCGCTCGTGATCGTGGCCGAGGACGTGGAGGGCGAGGCGCTCGCGACGCTGGTGGTCAACAAGCTGCGCGGCGGCCTCAAGGTCGCGGCGGTGAAGGCCCCGGGCTTCGGCGATCGCCGCAAGGCCATGCTCGAGGACATCGCCATCCTGACCGGCGGCACGGCGATCTCCGAGGATCTCGGCATCAAGCTGGAGAATGTGACGCTCGCCATGCTCGGCCGCGCCAAGAAGGTGGCGATCGAAAAGGAGAACACCACGATCGTCGACGGCGCCGGCAAGAAGTCCGAGATCGACGGCCGCATCGCCCAGATCAAGGCGCAGATCGAGGAGACCACCTCCGACTATGACCGCGAGAAGCTGCAGGAGCGTCTGGCCAAGCTTGCCGGCGGCGTCGCGGTGATCCGCGTCGGCGGCGCGACCGAGGTCGAGGTTAAGGAGAAGAAGGACCGCGTCGACGACGCCTTGCATGCGACCCGGGCGGCCGTCGAGGAGGGTATCCTGCCCGGCGGCGGCGTCGCTCTGTTGCGCGCCGCGAAGGCGCTGGACACGGTCCAGGTCGAGAATGCCGACCAGAGGCACGGCGTCGAAATCGTTCGCCGCGCCATCGAGGCGCCGGTGCGCCAGATCGCCGAGAATGCCGGCGCCGAAGGGTCGATCATCGTCGGCAAGCTGCGCGAGAAGGCTGAGTTCGGCTACGGCTGGAATGCCCAGACCAACGAGTTCGGCGATCTCTACAAGCAGGGCGTCATCGATCCCGTCAAGGTCGTGCGCACCGCGCTGCAGGACGCGGCTTCGGTCGCCGGCCTGCTCGTCACCACCGAGGCGATGATCGCCGAGAAGCCGAAGAAGGAAGCGGCTGCCCCGGCCATGCCCGGCGGTGGTATGGACTTCTGATCGAACCGCTTCCGACGTTCGAGGGAAGGCCGCGGCGGAATCCGTCGCGGCCTTCCGTGTTCTCGGGCGCCCCGGCCGGAGTCGCCGGCCGGCGTCGCCATGTCGCTGCCGTGGCGCTTGGTTCTTTGGGGCATCTCCATTATCTCATTGCCCGAAACCCGGGGAAACGCGAACATGGCAGTCACCAAGGAAGCCGTCGTCGACAAGCTCAGGACGGTGAACGGGCCCGACTTCACGGGCAACATTGTCGATCTCGGTCTGGTTTCCGACATCTTCATCGCCGATTCCAAGGTATTCTTCTCCATCACCGTCCCGGCCGCCCGCGCCAGGGAACTCGAACCGTTGCGCGCCGCCGCAGAGCGCGCGGTGAAGGCGATCCCCGGCGTCGCCGGCGCCGTGGTGGCGCTGACCGCGGAAAAGAAGGGCGGTGGCATGGAAGCCCCGGTGCCGCCGCGTCCCGGTGCGCCCGCGGCGTCGCGCCCGTCACCCGCGGCCGTAGCGCCGCGTGCCGCGCCGCCCGCGCCCGCCTCGCACAGCCAGGGCAAGCGCGGCGTTCCCGGCATTGCTTCGATTATCGCGGTCGCCTCGGGCAAGGGTGGCGTCGGCAAGTCGACCACCGCCGTCAACCTGGCACTCGGCCTCGCCGCCAACGGGCTCAGGGTCGGCATCCTCGACGCCGACATCTACGGCCCGTCCATGCCGCGCCTGCTCGGCATCAAGGGGCGCCCGGAGACCGTCGACGGCAAGATCCTGAAGCCCATGGAGCGCTACGGCGTGAAGGTCATGTCGATGGGCTTCCTCGTCGACGAGGAGACTCCGATGATCTGGCGCGGTCCGATGGTCATGTCGGCGCTCACCCAGATGCTGCGCGAGGTCGCCTGGGGCGAACTCGACGTGCTCGTCGTCGACATGCCGCCCGGAACCGGCGACGCGCAGCTGACCATGGCCCAGCAGGTGCCGCTCGCCGGCGCGGTGATCGTCTCCACGCCGCAGGACCTCGCCCTCATCGACGCGCGCAAGGGTTTGAACATGTTCAGGAAGGTCGACGTGCCGCTGCTCGGCATCGTCGAGAACATGAGCTACTTCCTCGCCCCCGACACGGGCAAGCGCTACGACATCTTCGGCCACGGCGGGGCAAAGAAGGAGGCAGAGCGGCTCGGTGTGCCGTTCCTTGGCGAGGTGCCGCTGACCATGAACATCCGCGAGACCTCCGATTCCGGGGCTCCGGTAGTCGTGTCGGAGCCCGACGGGCTTCAGGCGGCGATCTACCGCGCCATCGCCGGCAAGGTCTGGGAGCGGATGAAGATCGTCGGTGCTGGCGCCGACGCTGCCGGGCCGACTATCGTCTTCGAGTAAGCGGGGCGGCCGTCGGCCGGTCTTCGACGTGACCGGCACGTTGATCGCGCGCCGGCGCCATGCGACAAAGCCGCCCGGTCGCGAAGGGAGGAAGCCGATGACCGAACCGGTGGTGTTGCACGACAGGCGCGACGGCTATTGCGTCGTCACCCTCAACAGGCCGCACCGGCTCAACGCCTTTACCGAGGAACTGCATTTGGCGCTTGCCGCCGCCATCGATTCCTGCGCCGCGGATGACGATTGCCGTGCCCTGATCATCACTGGCGCCGGACGCGGCTTCTGCGCGGGCCAGGACCTCGCCGACCGCGACCCGACGCTGCTCGGCGACAGCCCCGATCTCGGGATGACGCTGGAAACCTATTACAATCCGCTGGTGCTGAAGCTTCGCAATCTGGGCAAGCCGGTGATCTGCGCCGTCAACGGCGTCGCGGCGGGGGCCGGAGCCAACATCGCGCTCGCTTGCGACGTCGTGCTTGCCGCGCGCTCGGCGACCTTCATCCAAGCCTTCTCGCGTATCGGCCTGATCCCCGATGCCGGCGGCACCTGGTGGCTCACGCAGCGGTTGGGCGAGGCGCGTGCCAAGGCCCTCGCGCTCACCGGCGACCCGCTGCCGGCCGAACAGGCAGCCGAGTGGGGGCTGATCTGGAAGGCGGTCGACGACCATGCGCTGATGAAGGAGGCGGAAACCCTTGCCGCACGCCTTGCCGCGGGGCCGTCCCGCGCTTACGCCCTGACGAAGAAGGCGATCCAGGCCGCATCCCGAAACGCGCTGGAAGATCAATTGGCGATGGAACGCGAGTTGCAGCGGGAGGCCGGGCGCTCCGACGACTACAAGGAAGGTGTCGCGGCGTTCCTGGAGAAGCGCCCCGCGGACTACAGGCGGAAGGCGGGGTAGGCGGACGGCAGGAATTCGGGGATGGCGTCGCTTCGCCGGGGCAGCGAGGTGGCATGAGAAGCAAGGACGAAGAGCCTTACGCTTCGGTCATCATACCCACCCACGACCGTCATGCGACGCTGCCGCTGGCCGTGGAATCCGTGCTCCGCCAATCGGTCGACAACATCGAGGTGATCATAGCGGGCGACGGGTGCACGCCGTCAGTGCGCGAGGTTGCCCAGGGTCTCGCCGGCCAGCATCGCTGCGTCCGCTTCCTCGATTTGCCCAAGGCGCCTTTCCGGGGAGCTGCGAACCGCGACATCGCCGTTCGCGCCGCGCTTGCGCCGCGCATCTTCTATTCCGACGACGACGACCTGCTTCTTCCGCACCATGTCGAGGTTCTGGGTCGCGAACTCGATGACTGCGAGGTGATCGATACGCCAGCGGTTTCGGTCTTGCCCGAAGGCCGAATCGAAATCGGATTGCATGATTCCTCAAATCCGCTGCTGAAGAGAATGTTGCTGGCGGAATTGTACAAGGGGGTATTCGATACACACTTCGCTCATCGCAAGAGAAGCTACGTCGATCTGCGCGGAACATGGATCGGTGCCACCGATCATCGCGTCGTCTTGCACATGTTGAAGACTTTCGCCGCTGCCGATGTCGTCTGGAAGACCCGTCACAGGGTGACCGCACTTTCCTTCCACGGTGCCCGCCGGGTTGCGATGGATCCCTCGCGTCGAGCTGCGGAACTCCGCAAGTGGCTCCGCGACATCGCCGCGCCCGGTTTCGAGGACGCAATCAGGCGGAGTGCGGGTTTGGGTTTCCACGCACTGCGACTTGCGGAATCGCTCAGGAAGGATGGCCGGACCCGTTCGGAAGTCGCTACGCTCATCGAGGCGACCGTACGCGCGGCCTCGGGGGATGGGTGGACTTTGGAAGAGTGGCAAGCGGAGGCGTTGCGTGCTGTCGTGGATCTGGTTTTTGACAGAGTTCCCGACGAGGTGGCGGCGGCAAGGCTCCTGGTGGACTTGTGCTTTCCCGTGCTTGGGCCGGCCTATCCTGCAGACGGCACCGTCTCGCGATTTGCGAAGCTCTTTCCCCTCGACAAGCTGATGTCGGCTCTCGAGACCGCGGGTGACGATCCCGCATTGATCCTGGCGCGTTTCCACATCTGGAGGCGGCTCGGCCAGGTCGACAGCGGTCGCCGGGCCCGGTTGCTCGACGACTTCGCGCAGATGCCCGTGGACGCGCGCCCGGAATTCGGCATCTCCGTGGCCTCTGGTCTGAAGGCGATGGGCGACTTGCACGGTGCATGGGACTGGACGTCGAAGCTGCTCGACCTTGTCCCCGAGTCCCGTCATGCTGTCGGTTTCTGGAAATTGCGGCGATCGCTGGCGGAAAGGCTGGGTTTCGAGCCTGAGAGAATGCATGCCGACAGGCAAGCCACGCGGCTCGCCGCGAGCATGGTCTGAATGCCCGAACCGGGTAACGGCCTGCCATCGGCCCGGCTGCGGATGCGGCGATTTTGTCCGGTCCGTCGAACAGGAAAGGAAGGCGCGCATGGGGGCAGGGCGAACACCGGGGGACGTAATCCGGCAAATGATCTCGGGGATCGACGGTGCCTGTGTTTTTCCGTCGAACGCCGAGGCCGACGACCGTGGCGTCCTGAGGGCGTACAGGTTTTCCGAGGCGGGACTGCCGGCGGCGATGCAGTTCAACGTCGTGAGTTCCCGCCGAAACGTCCTTCGCGGACTGCACGCGCATTCGCACTATGATGAGTATTACATACCTGTGTCCGGTCGGATGTTCTTTGCCCTGGCGGACGCGCGGAGGGGATCACCGACGTTCGGCCGGACGGCTGCCTTCTGGTGCTACCCGGAACACGCCGTCGGTTTTCGTGTGCCGATCGGAATCGCACACGGCGTCTATTTCGCGGATGACGGGTTGCTCTGCTACGGAATTTCCGCGTACTGGACAGGGGTCGGGGAATTCGAATGCCGGTGGGACGACGCGGACTTGCGTATAGCCTGGCCGTGTGTCGATCCTATCCTTTCCGTCCGGGATGCAAATGCCGGGTCGTTCGGCCGGATGGTCGAGAAGATGAGCGCCGATACGGCATTCAGCCCTTGCTCACCGTCTCGTTGAAGGTCGAGAAGAACTGGCCCGCCAGTTTCTTCGACGTCGACGTGATCAGCCGGCTGCCGAGCTGGGCGATCTTGCCGCCGACGTCGGCCTTTGCCGAATAGGTGAGCACTGTCGCGTTTGGCCCGTCCTCGGCGAGCGTCACGTCGGCGCCGCCCTTGGCGAAGCCGGCAATGCCGCCCTTGCCCTCGCCGGAGATCGTGTAACCGTGCGGCGGCTTCAGGTTCTCCAGCGTCACGGCGCCGGTGAAGGTCGCCTTGATCGGTCCGATCTTCAGCACGACGGTGGCGGCCATCTCGTTGTCCGAGGTCTTCTCCAGGTTCTGGCATCCGGGGATGCAGACTTTCAGCACCTCGGGATCGTTCAGCGCCTCCCAGACCTTGGCGATGGGGGCGGCGATACGCTCTTCGCCTTCGATGACGAGTGCCATGGCTTCCTCCTCCCTGGATCTGCAGCGGAAGTAGCCGAACCCTACGGGGCTGTCCATCGCACAAAGGTACAGGGTCGCGCCCTACCGGCAGGCGGCATGATCGCCTGCGAAGCCGCTTGTCGGTCCGGCCGCACTGTCCTAACGATGGCGCTCCGAAAGACGGGAGAGGCACATGGCCGACCAGACGAAGAAGAAGTTCCGCTCTCAGGAATGGTTCGACAATCCGGCCGATCCCGGGATGACGGCGCTCTACATCGAGCGCTACCTCAATTTCGGCCTGACCCGCGCCGAACTTCAGTCCGGCAAGCCGCTGATCGGCATCGCCCAGACCGGCTCCGACCTGTCGCCGTGCAACCGCCACCACCTCGAACTTGCCAAGCGCGTCCGCGCCGGCATCGAGGCCGCCGGCGGCATCCCGTTCGAATTTCCCTGCCATCCGATCCAGGAGACCGGCAAGCGCCCGACGGCGGCGCTCGACCGCAATCTCGCCTACCTTTCCCTCGTCGAGGTGCTCTACGGCTATCCGCTCGACGGGGTCGTGCTGACCATCGGCTGCGACAAGACGACGCCGGCGCTGCTGATGGCCGCCGCTACCGTCAATATCCCGGCGATAGCGCTCTCGGTCGGGCCGATGCTCAACGGCTGGCACCGGGGCGAACGGACCGGCTCCGGGACGGTCGTGTGGAAGGCGCGCGAAAGGCTCGCCGCCGGCGAGATCGACTACGATCAGTTCATGGATCTGGTCACCTCGTCGGCGCCGTCGGTCGGCTACTGCAACACGATGGGCACGGCCACCACGATGAACAGCCTCGCCGAGGCGCTGGGCATGCAGCTTCCGGGCTCGGCGGCGATTCCGGCGCCCTATCGCGAGCGCGGCCAGATCGCCTACGAGACCGGACGGCGCATCGTGGGTATGGTCATGGAGGACCTCAAGCCCTCCGACATCATGACCCGCGAGGCCTTCGAGAACGCCATCGTCGTCAATTCCGCCATCGGCGGCTCGACCAACGCACCGATCCACCTGAACGCCATCGCCCGACATCTCGGCGTGCCGCTGGACAACGACGACTGGCAGCGCCTCGGCCATCACGTGCCCCTCCTCGTCAATCTCCAGCCCGCCGGGGAGTACCTCGGCGAGGACTATCATCGCGCCGGCGGCGTGCCGGCCGTCGTCGCGGAACTGATGAAGGAGGGCCTGCTTCCGCATCCGGACGCGATCACCGTCAACGGGCGCTCGATCGGCGACAATTGCCGTGCGGCCGAGAACCTCGACGTGAAAGTGATACGCACGGTCGCAGAACCGCTGCGCCGGGACGCCGGCTTCATCAATCTCAAGGGCAACCTGTTCGACAGCGCGATCATGAAGACCAGCGTGATCTCCGCGGAATTCCGCGATCGCTACCTGTCCAATCCCGACGATCCCGATGCCTTCGAGGGCATAGCCCAGGTCTTCGACGGTCCGGAGGAGTATCATTCGCGCATCGACGATCCGGCGCTCGGCCTGACGGAGCACACCATCCTCTTCATGCGCGGCACGGGCCCGGTCGGCTATCCGGGCAGCGCCGAGGTCGTCAACATGCAGCCTCCGGCGTACCTGATCCGCAAGGGTGTTCTCTCGCTGCCCTGCATCGGCGATGGCCGTCAGTCGGGCACGTCGGGCAGCCCGTCCATCCTCAACGCGTCCCCCGAGGCCGCGGTGGGCGGCGGCCTTGCGCTGTTGCGCAACGGGGATCGCGTGCGCATAGATCTGCGCAGGGGCACGGCCGACATGCTCGTGTCCGATGACGAGATCGCCCGGCGCCGCGCCGAGCTTGCGGCGAAGGGCGGCTATCCCTATCCGGCGCACCAGACGCCCTGGCAGGAGATCCAGCGCGGCATCGTCGACCAGCTTTCCGAAGGCATGGTACTGAAGCCGGCGGTGAAATACCGCGACGTCGCGCACAAGGGCGTCCCGCGCAACAACCATTGAGACCGGAGTTCCCTCTGCACGCTGCCCTGGCGAAGCCGCGGGCGCGGGCGAGATTGCTTCGAATTCCGCCGCGCGGTCCCTATGTGGCAGGCAGGGAGGACCATCATGGCGAGACGGCATTCATCCATCGGCTTTCTCGGGCTGTTCGGCCGGTCGGGAGACCTTCGCCAGCTGGATGCCGCACTGCGCGCCGCCGATCTTCACCCGGCACTGGTGCCGGAGGGCATCAAGCTCACCATCGTCAACCTCATGAAGGACCGCTGGGCGGACGAGCCGCCGGCGCATGCCTATCTGCCGGTGGCGCAGCTTTTCGCCTATTGCGTTGCCGGGCCGGGG
This sequence comes from Hyphomicrobiales bacterium, assembly GCA_012842935.1. GTDB lineage: Bacteria > Pseudomonadota > Alphaproteobacteria > Rhizobiales > Rhizobiaceae > DUSC01. The sequence continues at coordinate 8,293 of DUSC01000112.1, forward strand.
CCGTTCGAGCGGGTCTTCGGCCGCTCCGGCCTTCTCGACGCAGAGCGCCGCATCGAGCGGGCGCTGGAAGAGCCCGAAGGGTTTGATGCGGGAATCGTCCTGCTTGCGCTCCACGCGAAGTTGATCAGCGCCGAGGTGGTCGAACGCTTCGGCCTGGTTGCGGAAGGATCGTAGGGCCGATCGACATTCCCGCAACGGGTGGCGTCGCCGCCGCCGTCGCACTAGATTGGGTCTATGGACATACGCAGCCTCTACGCCCGCCTCGCGGCCGTCGCCGCCGGCGTCCTTTCCGCCACGTCGGCCTTCGCGGTCGACCTTCTCGTTCCGGGGGCTACGCCCAGCGCCGCCGAAACGCAGATCATGCGGAGCATTCAGAGCCGCGAAGTCTTCCAGCTCGAGCAGCGCGTCAACCGCGAGATCGACCGGCTGGCGGTCCGGCAGCCGTCTCCGAAGCTCGACGTGCCGGTGGTCCGGCGGACCTGCCAGGAGGACATCGACGGCCAGAAGATGCTGCGGACCTGCCGGTGACGGAACCGGCCTCAGGCGGCCGCCGTCGGCGGGTACCTCCAGTTCCGCGCCCGCAGCCGGGGCGCGATGTACCATCCTGCGACCGGCGCCAGGACGAGGCTTGCCAGAATGACGGCCGGCAGGAGGTATTTCGCGTGTTGGTCGAGCGCCGGTATCGAGAGAACGGTGATGGCGCCCGCGCCGAACAGGACGGCGTTGGTCATCATGGATACGAGCGCGGTGATGAAGAGATCGGTATCCATGGCTGTCTCCGCAAGCCGTTGCGTATCCTCCGGAACTTTCGACAACCGAACGCCGAAAGGCGCCTGCGGGTTCCCGCCAGCCTGCGCATCCTTTCGCGGGCAAAGACTCGCCGCATTCCGACTCCAGCGTAGTCATCGACGTTTGGGATACCGCTGAGGAGGCGGAACGGTGGGGCGTATCCGGTCGGGTGCCGACTTCCGCGCGTTGCTTGGTCTCGGAGCAGTTCTCGTGACGATGTCGTTCGCCGCGAACGCCGCGCAAACCGACGCCTATCGCGAGAACGGCTTCGAGGCGATGCAGTGGGCGATGCTGTCGTCGGCGGGCAATGCCGTCCAGCAGCTCGGCCTGCGCGCCGCCGCCGGCTCGCCGGAACTCGCCGAGATCGTCCGGCACCGGCAGGACGTGCGGTCGATGATCGAGGAGCGCGAGAAGAAGATCGCTGCGTTCGACGGCCTGGATCCGGTTTCGCATGCGAACGAGGCCGTCAGGCTGCGCGGCGAAATCGATTCGCTGCTGGCGGAGCTGCAGGGGATCGACGAGCGCCTGAAGGTCGACTTCCCGCGGTACAGCGAACTCGCCAACCCCGCCCCGCTCACGATCGCCGAGGTGCAGGCGCTGCTCGAGGATGACGAGGCGCTGCTTGTCGTGTTCGCCGGAAAATACAATGTCTACACGATGGCGATCGCGAGGGACGCGGTCGACTGGAATCAGGCCGTTTACGGCGCCGCGACACTGGCCGAGGACGTGGCGCAACTGCGCCTCCAGCTCGATCCCGACGCCGCCGTCAACCGCGGCGCCGCTCCGATCGGCGGCAGGGACGACACGCAGCGCGTTGCTCCCTTCGACCGGTTTCGCGCCCATCTCCTCTACAGCGAGCTCGTCGGTCCGGTCGCGCATGTGCTTGCGGGCAAGCGTCATGTCTTTACCGTCGCCGACGGGCCCCTTTCCGGTCTGCCGTTCTCCGTGCTCGTCACTGAACCGCCGAGGGGCGACGACACCGATGCGGCCGCCATGCGCGGGACGGCGTGGATGATCCGGCAATTCGCCATGACGACGCTGCCGTCGGTGAGCAGCCTTGCCGTCATGCGCCGCTTTCCGCCGGCCCATCCGGCCGGGTCGGCTCGACCCTTCGTCGGTTTCGGCGCTCCCGATTTCGGCGGCAGCCGGGGAGGCGAAGCGACTGTCGCCGCGGCGCAGCGCTCGTTCTTCCGCGGCGCGCTCGCCGATCTCGAAGCGGTCCGCAACCTGCCGTCTTTGCCGCAGACTGGTCCGGAGCTTCGCCAGCTCGCCTCTGAATTGGGCGCCGGCGACGATGCCCTCTTTCTCGGGCCGCGTGCGACCGAAAGTGCCGTGCGCAAGAGCGATCTCTCGAATGTTCGCATCCTCGCCTTCGCCACGCATGGACTGCTTTCCGGCGATCTCCAGGGACTGGCCGAACCGGCGCTGGCCCTTTCGCCGCCGGAAACCGCGACTGTCGAAGACGACGGGTTGCTCACGGCGTCCGAGGTGTCGGAAATGCGCCTTTCCGCCGAATGGGTGATCCTGTCGGCCTGCAACACGGCGGGCGGCGACGGTCGTGCCGACGGCGAGGGTCTCTCGGGCCTGGCCCGCGCCTTCCTCTATGCGGGTGCCCGCGCCATCCTCGCCTCGCACTGGCCGGTGCGCGACGACGCGGCCGCCTATCTCACAACGCGAGCCGTCGGAGTGCTGGCCGCCGGCAAACGGCAGCGCCGCGCGGAAGCCCTGCGGCTCGCCATGCTTTCGCTCATGGATGACGCGAAGGACCCTTCGCTCGCCCATCCTTCCGCCTGGGCGCCGTTCGTCGTCGTCGGGGAGGGCGGCTACTGATGCGACTGCTGCATTTGATGTCGGCGGCGCTGTTCATCCTTGTCGCCTTTCCGGCGGCCGCCGGTCATGTCGATCCCTACAAGGTCATGGAAGAGGCCGCGCAGGCCTACGGGAAGAGCGAGCGATATGCCGATGCACGCGCCGTTCTGAGCAAGGCGCTGCGCGAGGCGGCGCACGCCGGCAGCCTCGATCCGGTCTATGCCATCCTCTACGCCATGTATGCCGATACGGCGCGCTTCGACGGGAACCCGTCCTTCGCTCTGCAGCTGACCGACGAGGGCCTCGCGCTCGCCCTCAGCGCGCCGGAGCCCGACACCGACGTGAAGAACATGCTTCTCGTGTCGCGCGCCTATGCGCTGGCCGATCTGGGTCGCTATGCGGAGGCCATCGGGACCGTGCGCATCACTGCCTTGTGGATGGGCGAGCGTTTCGGTGCCGAGCACCGCAAGGAGCTCGAGGACGAGGCGGCCGTCTGGGCGCAGAAGCTCGCCGGCGACGATCCGAACGTCGCCGGCGCGCCCGTCGTGGAGCTTGCCGTCACGTTGCTCGACCAGGCCCGGGAAGCGCTCGATGCCTACGATACGGCGCGGGCGATCATGCTTGCCTCGCGCGCCATCCTGCCCGACGGTACCGCGGTCGGCGGCACGGAAGTCCTGTCCATCAATGCCCGCGCACAGACGCTCGTCGGCGTCGCGTACGGGATCGAGGGCCGGCCCGCCGCCGCCGTGACGGCGTTGCGTCGCGTTGCCGAAATTCTCTGCGCCGGGCCTTGGGACGGCAAGCGTCCCGCGGCCCTGCTGCCCGCGGTCCGCGAGAACCCCGCGATCCGCGACGTCGCCTGGGACAGCTTCAGTTACCTTGCCAGCAATGCGGTCGCGGTCGGCGAGCCCGACCTCGCGCTCGCCGCGCTGGCTACGGTCGAAGACCTCGCCGACAACCCTGCGAGGCGTTTTGCCCTGATGGTGCAGCGCGCCGGCGTCATCTTTTCCCGCAAGGACTATCGCGAGGCAGAACGAATCTTCGTCGCGACCGGTCGCGACGCCGAAGCGGTAGGCGACCGGCTGAACGCATCCCTCGCGGATTTCTACCTCGCCATCGCCAGGCTCTATCTCGCTGCAGGGGATGACGTCGCGACGGCCAGGGAGGCACTGGTGACAGCCGCGAGGCGGGCCGCCGACATCGCCGGCAGCGACCTTCAGATGCGCCAGTACGTCCTGACGACCGCGACGCGCATGCTGTTCATGCGGTCGTTCGACCACATGGACGCATTGCCGCTCGCCGAGCCGGCCTTCCAGGCATTCAAGGCGCGCCAGGCCGCGCTCGGCGGCTATGATTCGGGTCAGGAGGCCGCGCGCCGCGACCAGCGCAGCTTCCTCGACATCTATGTCGGCGCGAACTACGCCGCGGCAAGGGCAAAGTAGGCCGTTCAGCCGCCCATGGCTTCGCGCGGCAGGCGGATCTGCTCGCCGAAGCGCAGCCGAAGGCGATCGTCGATCGCCCTCGGCACATGGCGTGGGAACCGCGTGGCGAGGATCTTCTTCTTCTCTTCGATGGCGCGCGACAGGATGTCGGGCCTGCCTTTCTCGTTCCATTCCTTGGGCGAGAAGCGGTCGCCGATCGCGGGGTAGAAGTACTCGGTCTGCATCAGGCGCAAGGTCTGCTCGTTGCCGAGATAGTGACCCGGACCCTTGAGACAGACATCGGCGATCGTCTCGATCGAAAGCGCCGCTTCCGAAACCTCGATGCCGCGCACGCAGCGCAGGCAGTGTCCGATCATGTCGTTGTCGATGATGAGGCTTTCCAGGCAGAAGCCGAGCAGCGAGGCGTGCATGCCGGCCGACTCGTAGATCAGGTTTAGACCGGACAGCCCCGCCATGACGTCGGTGATGCCCTTCTCGTAGCCGGACTGAATGTCCGGGAGTTTGGAGTCGGCCATGCCCGCGGCAGAGCCGCCCGGCAGGTCGTAGAACTGCGCCATCTGCGCGCAGGCCGACGTCAGCAGTGCCTGTTCGGCCGAACCGCCCGACATCGCACCGGTCCTGAGATCCGACACGAAAGGCCAGGTGCCGAAGATCGCCGGATGGCCCGGTTTCAGCGCGTTGACGTAGACGAGGCCGACAAGCACCTCGGCCACCGCCTGCACGACGGCGCCGGCGATCGCGGCGGGCGCCGTGGCGCCTGCCTGCCC
>DUSC01000113.1 GCA_012842935.1 Hyphomicrobiales bacterium
ATCACTCGACCCCGAAGGTCTCCGCTCAGGCTCCTCGTCATCATCACCTCCTGGCAAATCACCAGGACCAGTGAATCAGACAAGGCCGCCCGCGTGAATCCTCAAACCGACTCTGCGTTCATCGAAGTCGCTCTAGCGCCGTCTGGACGACGCCGTCGACAACATCCGGGTTGGAAAACATCTCCGCATAAAGCTCGGCGTCGTCGCGGCGGTGCTGGTCGGTAATCGCCTCGATGATCGCTTCCTTCGAGGCGAAATAGCGGTAGAGAGCCCCGGGGCTCATGCCCGCCTCGGCGCAGATCTGGTGCATCGACGCACCCTGGAAACCGTGGCGCACGAAGCACGTCTTGGCAGCCTCGAGGATACGCTGCGTCTGCAGGTCGCGGCGTTCGGCGCGCGACACCGGTTCGGCGGCATCGGCCTGCGGCGGGGTCTCATTGACGAGAAGGAAGTCGTCCATGGGGATTCCGACAAGAGCGAACGTTCGTTCTCGATTTATGCGAACGATCGTTCGCAGTCAAGATGCCGACTGCAAACGGTTACATTGCCGCCGGGAACGATGAATTTTCCATGAAACGCGCCCGAGCGAGGGCGGAGGGCTTCGCGGAGTTTCGCGCAGGCGCTCCCACGACCGCCGGAAATGGATCGCGGCGAAGACGTCCCTGCCCGCCGCAGCCGCCGATTGAGCGTCGCTAGCCGAACTTGCCCGTCCTGGGAAAACCCTTCGGCACCAGTCGCCCGGCGCCGGCGCGGTTGCCGATCCATTCGGCCAGCTCGGCGCGACTGCGGGTGAAGACGCGGTCGGCCGAATCCTGCCAGGTGAGTCCCGTGTCGATGGCAAAGGTCTTGGCGTCGAGCACGCCGCCGTCCTTGTATTTCTGCAATCGCACGCCCTTGCCGCGCGCCATCTCCGGGATCTCGGCGAGCGGGAAGACCAGCATCTTGCGGTTGTCGCCGACAATCGCCAGGTGATCGCCGGCGACCGGCAGACATTTCGCCGCCTCGTCGGGCGCCTTGACGTTCATCACCTGCTTGCCCTTGCGCGTGTTCGCCACGACCTCGGCTTCCGGCACGATGAAGCCGTAGCCCTGGTGACTGACGAGCAGAAGCTTGCGTCTGGGATCGTGGACGAAGGCAGTGACGATATCCTGATCGTTCTCCATGTCGACGATGATGCGGATCGGCTCGCCATGACCGCGCCCGCCGGGCAGGCGGTCCGCGCCGATCGTGTGGAACTTGCCGCCGGTAGTGAAGACGAGGATCTTGTCGGTGGTTTGCGCCGGGAACGCCAGCTTGAGCGCGTCGCCTTCCTTGAAGGTGAACAGGGAGTGGTCGGAAATGTGGCCCTTCATCGCCCTGAGCCAGCCCTTCTCCGAGACGACGATCGTGACCGGCTCCTTCTCGATCATCGCCTGCTGGATATCTTCGACATCATGGTCGGGGGCGGCGTCGAAGCGGGTGCGGCGACTGCCGATCTTCGTGTCCAGGCCGAACTTCTTCAGCAGATTCGCGACTTCCCAGCGCACGGTCTTCCACTGCGTCGCCTCGGAGCCGAGCAGGGAGAGGATCTGCGCCTTCTCCCGGCTCAAATCGTCGAACTCCTTGCGGATCTCGATCTCTTCCAGCTTGCGCAGGGCGCGCAGGCGCATGTTGAGGATCGCCTCGGCCTGGACGTCGCTGAGCGACCAGCGGGCCATCATGACCTGCTTTGGCTCGTCCTCCTCGCGGATGATGCGGATGACTTCGTCGATATTGAGATAGGCGACGAGCAGGCCGCCGAGGATTTCGAGCCGCTTCTCGATCTCGGCCAGACGGTGCCGCGAGCGCCGGACAAGCACGTCCTTGCGGTGGTCGAGCCATTCGCGCAGTGCGGCCTTCAACGACAGCACGTTCGGCACCTTGCCGCGCGACAGCACGTTCATGTTGAGCGGGAAGCGGATTTCGAGCTCGGTCAGCTTGAACAGCGATTCCATCAGGAGGCCTGGATCCACCGTGCGGCTCTTCGGCACCAGCACGATGCGGATGTCCTCCGCGCTCTCGTCGCGGATGTCCTCGAGCAGCGGCAGTTTGCGGGCCATCAGCAGCTCCGCCACCTTCTCGATCAGCCGTGCCTTCTGCACACCGTAGGGGATTTCGGTGACGACGATCGTCCAGGTGCCCCTGCCCTGGTCCTCCTGCGCCCAGCGCGCCCGCACCCTGAAGCCGCCGCGGCCAGTCTCGTAGGCGGACATCATGGCGGCCCAGTCGTCGACCACCGTCCCGCCGGTCGGAAAGTCAGGACCGCGGACCTTGCAGGCAAGCCGCGCGACGGGGTCGGCGGCCATCGCCTCCCACTGCGCCGGCGAGGTCATGAGATCGGCGACAGTGGCGTCAGGATGGTCGATGAGGTGAAGCGCGGCGTTGCAGAGCTCGGCCGCGTTGTGCGGCGGGATCGATGTCGCCATGCCGACGGCGATGCCCGACGAGCCGTTGGCGAGCAGGTTGGGGAAAGCGCCCGGCAGGACAACGGGCTCCTCGTCCTCCTCGTTGTAGGTCGGACGGAAGTCGACGGCGTCCTCGGTGATGCCTTCGAGGAGCGAGGTCGCCACCTCGGTCATGCGCGCCTCGGTGTAGCGCATCGCCGCCGCATTATCGCCGTCGATGTTGCCGAAATTACCCTGCCCGTCGACCAGCGGGTAGCGCACCGAGAAATCCTGGGCGAGACGTACCAGCGCATCGTAGATCGACTGGTCGCCATGCGGATGGAACTTGCCCATCACCTCGCCGACGATGCGGGCGCACTTGGCGAAACCCTGGTCGGGATTGAGCCTCAAGAGGCGCATGGCGTGCATGATGCGCCGGTGGACCGGCTTCAGCCCGTCGCGCACGTCGGGCAGCGCGCGGTGCATGATGGTCGACAGCGCGTAGGCGAGATAGCGCTCCTCGAGCGCCGCCTTCAGATCGACCGGCTCGATGTTGTCGTCGTTTCCGCCGCCCGGCGGGACAAGGGCTTTTCCCATGTTTTCCGACTATCGGGGATGGTGATTCGCGGCAAGTGCCGGCCGGAGCCGACAAGCCATTGCAATTCCGCGATAACCTTCCGCAATGGCCGCCGATTGCGTTTTCGCGAAAATTTTGCGGTAGTGCCCGAAACGCGTCATTTTCCGGTCGGGATTTCCGGTGACAGGAGACGGTGCGACTTTTCGAAAAGACAATCCTCTCAGGGAACACGCCATGACCATTCATCGCTCAGCATTGCGGACTCTTGCCCTTTCGTCGTTCCTCATGGCTGTGCCTTTCCAGGCGGCGCTGGCCCAGGATGCCGCCGCCGTCGGCGAGCGTCTCAAGTCCGTGCTCGCCAGCCAGGGCATCGAACTCACCTGGAGCGGCATCAGCGGCGACGCCTCCGCGGTGGTGATCTCGGGTGCAAGCTTTGCGGTGACCGGCGTTCCCGACAAGACAACGCTCGGCGACGTCACCCTTTCCGACATCACCGAGGAAGACGGCGCCTACACGATCGGCAAGGTGACGCTGCCGAACTATTCCGTGACCGAGGACGGCGCGACGATCGACATCAGCGGCATCTCGCTCACCGGCCTGAAACTGCCGGCCGAAGGCGACAGCGACCCGGTCGCGGCGCTGATGCTCTACGAGACGGCCGCTATGGAAAGCCTCACCGTCCGCATGGGCGACAAGATCCCGTTCTCCATGGATCAGCTCCATTTCGAGATCACGCCGCCCGCGGACGGCGAACCGATGGAATTTTCCGGCGCGGCGGAGAAGTTCACCGCCGATCTGACGCTGGTCGACGATGCCGAGTCGAAGAAGACCATGGAAGCGCTCGGCTATCAGACGATCAGCGGCTACTTCGAACTCGCCGGCTCCTGGCAGCCGACCGACGGCCGTCTGGAACTGTCGCAGTACGACATCTCGATCGACAACGCCGGCACGATCGGCTTCACCTTCGACCTCGGCGGCTACACGCCGGCCTTCATCAAGTCGATGCAGGACGTGCAGAAGCAGATGGCGGCACAGCCGGAAGGCGCCGACAGCTCCGCCCAGGGCCTCGCCATGCTCGGCCTCATGCAGCAGCTGACGTTCCATTCGGCGAGCCTGCGCTTCGACGATGATTCGCTGACCGGCAAGATTCTCGACTTCCTCGCCGCGCAGCAGGGCATGAAAGGACCCGACCTCGCCAACCAGGCGAAGGCGATCGTCCCGTTCCTGATGGCACAGCTGAACAATCCCGAACTGACCACGCAGGTGACCGCTGCGGTCTCCGCCTACCTCGACGAACCGAAGAGCATCGAGGTATCCGCCGAACCGGCCAACGCCGTTCCCTTCGCCGTGATCATGGCCGGCGCGATGTCGCCCTCGCCCCAGGACCTGACGAAGACACTCGGCGTCACGGTGACCGCGAACGAGGACTGAATCCAGCGACTTTCCCGACAAAGAAAGCGGCCCGGCGGCGACGCCGGGCCTTTCTACATCCGGTGCCCGGCGCGCCAGTGCTCCGCGACGGTCGAAAGGATCGCCAGCGCGCCTTCCACCAGCGTGTCGAAGGCGATCGGCGCGCCGCCTCCCCCGTCCGCCATCGGATCGTCCAACAGCGGCGGCACGTGCACGAAGCCGGACAACGGCGGCGCGAAGCCGTCGGCCAGGCCGGCGCGCGAGTGGTAGAAGAGGTAGTTGCACAGGTAGTCGCCGGCGTCGTCCGACCAGCCGACCGGAAGCCCGGCGCCTTCCAGCGCATCGCGCATCGCGTCCAGCGGCAGCGTCGACGGGTAGGCGTCGGCGAGCGCGCAGATGGTCCGCGCCTCCGGTACGTACCCGGTATTGTCAGGCAGCGGTCCGACCACATTGCGCGCCAGCCGCTCGAGCACGAAGCCGCCGGCCCTCCCTGAGAGGCCGAAATGGATGGCGATGTCGGGCCGAGATTCGTCACCGAGCCGCGACAGCGCCTGCGGCAGGTTCCGGTAATCGACATCGAGGACCGCGAGGCGAACGTCGCCGAGCGTGGCGAGTTCGCCGTTGCGACGGTCGAGTTCGGCGATCAACCGTTCGGTCGGATTGCGCGGCGCACCGGGAAACGACGAGAAGCCGGTAACGAGGATGCGCGGCCGGCGGGGCCGGGTAGCCGGCGTCATGCACCTGTCTCCTGAAGGACGCAGATCGGAATGGCACCTCCTCCGGGAAGCTGCATTTCGCCAGCCTCCGCGAACTCCAGCCCGGCGCCCACGACGAGATCGCGGACCGCCCGCGAGACGATGATCCCGCCGGGATCGCAAAGCCGCAACAACTCAATCGTTGCCATCACCGCGGGACCAACAGGCACCGCGTCGACGTATTCGCATTCGCCGACGTGGATCGCGGCACGGAGGTGGGGGACGCGCTCGCCGAGCTGTCGTCTCAACGTCAGGGCGCATTCGATGGCACGGACCGGTCCCGCGAACGCGACGACGAGTATGTCTTCACAGGAAACCGTCGCGGCAGCGCCTGCCGCGACACACGCGCGGCGGAGAGACTTTTCCACGTCCCGCCAGGCATCGCCCGAGACTGCGGCGCTGAGGCACAACAGCGCTGCCAGGAACCGGCTTCGTGGCCTCGTCGGCGGCGGCGCACCGGTCACGAACGCTTCGATCTCGTCACCGAGGCGCTCGGCCGCATCGCCCCAGATGAGATGGTCTTCGCCGGGGATTTCGACATAGCGGGCCCCGTCGATGTGGCTTGCCAGGTAGCGCCCTTCTTCGGGCCGCACCCAGCGATCACCTGTCCGCTGCAGGATCAGGGTCGGTACGCGGATCGCCGGCAGCACGGCACGCACGTCGATTTCCGTGTTCCACCGCCAAAGCGCCAGTGCATCGGCCGGCGACGCCGAGTTGCGCAGATAGGCGGCAAACCATGCCCGCTCTGCCTCGTCCGCCATGAGGCTGGGGGCCGCCTTGCTCATGTCCGCAGGTTCGCCCCAGTCGCGTTCGATTTCGGCCAGTTCCTGCTCCAGTTCCTCACGCGTCTTGGCCCAAGGGTAATCGGGCGCCCATAGACCGCGGGCAAAGCAACCGTGCAAGACCAGGGCTGCCGTGCGCTCTGGATAGGTGGCCGCGAACAGAATGCACAGGTTTCCGCCTTCGGAACTGCCGAACAGGACCGTTCGGTTCGAGCCCACCGCATCGAGGACGGCCCGCACGTCCTCCATACGCTGCTCCAGCGTGGCCAGGCCGACATTTCGGTCGGAAAGGCCGGTACCACGCTTGTCGATACGGATAAGGCGGGCGAACGAACCCAGACGCTCGAATACCCTGCGGACACGGGGCGAACTCCAGGCGGAATCCAGGTTCGATACCCAGCCCGGGACGTAAAGGAGATCGAAGTCTCCACCTCCGCTGACCTGATAGGCGATATTGCAGCCACCCGACTTGACGTAGCGGGTCGGCGGCGGCCGGAAATCGTCGGGCTTCCGCACCGCCGGCGCGGACGCCGCAAGGTCGACCGCAGACGCCCGGCGACGACTACGGATCGCCTCGTACAGCGCGACCGTTCCGCTCTCGGGCCCGATGCCAAGCTGCACGCGGACGATCTCGCGGCAGCGTTCGAACTGCTTCAGCGCCAGTCCGGGACGCCCCTGCGCGGCATAGGCCCTCATCAAAGCACGATGCGCGTCCTCTCGCAGAGGCTCGAGCACGAGCAGGCGCGTCGCCACACGCACGCAGCCGGCCCAATCGTTCGCCGCCTCGACGTGGGCGAGTAGCTTCTCGGCAGCCGTCACCGTCAGCGCGTGCAACCGCTCGCGCTCGGTACGCAGCCAGTCATCGAACGACTCCTCTCTCAGGCTGAGACCGTCGAGCAGCGGACCGCGAAAGAGAGCGATGGCCCGCTCCAGTGCGCCCGGGTCATCGTCAGCCACCAGCGCCTCCAGGAGACGCGCGTCGGTCTCGACGGCATCGCCGGTCAACGCCACGCGATCACCGTCGCCCGGAAGCGCCGACGATCCGTCGGGACCGAGCGCCCTGCGGATGGAGGAAAGAGCCTGACGAAGACTGGTGCGGGCACTGGCGTCGTCGGCACCTCCCCAAAGCAGCGCGGCGAGCTTCTCGCGCGCATGCCAGCCGGGCTGCAAAGCCAGATAGGCAAGCAAGGCACGGTCCTTGCGGCCGAGAGGCAAAGCGGCACCCGCCTTGTCGGCAAGGGCGAAGCCGCCAAGCAGCGTTAGTCGAGCCACGGCCATCAGACGCGCCAGTACGAATATTTTCGCACCGATCTTTGTTGCTGCGCGCTCCGATATCAACCGGATTTCGCATTGCGCGCCGCTTTTCACGCCGCCTTCACGCCGCGTCTGACGCCGCCATCACGTCCGAGCGGCGAAATCACGACCAGCAAACGACCCCAAGGGAGAAACTGATGGGACCCGACCGCCGCGACTGGCCGCTGCAGCCGATGGTCGAGGGCACTCTGCGCGCCGACCCGCCGCCGGAGCGTCATGCACTCGCGCTCGCGCGCTATCTCGATGAGGGCGCAGCACTACGCGACGCCGCGACACCGTCCTTGCGCCGAGCGATCACCGCCTTTCTTCGGGCGATGACAGCAGGATGACCCGCGGCAGCGCCGACGGCGCGGACCACCGCCGGGGCGCAGCGAGACTTTTAGCTGGCCTCAGTCCTTCTTCGGCGACACCACGCGCAGGTGGAGTTCGCGCAGTTGCTGCGGGGTCGCTTCCGACGGCGCGTTCATCAACAGGTCGTAGGCCTGCTGGTTCATCGGGAACATGGTGATCTCGCGCAGGTTCTTCGCGCCGAGGAGCAGCATGACGATGCGGTCGACGCCGGCGGCCATGCCGCCATGGGGCGGCGCGCCGTACTGGAAGGCGCGGTAGAGGCCGCCGAAACGCTCCTCGACCGTCTCCCGGCTGAAGCCGGCGACCTCGAAGGCCCTGACCATGGTTTCGGGCAGGTGGTTGCGGATGCCGCCCGAGGCGATCTCGAAGCCGTTGCAGACCATGTCGTACTGGAAGGCCTTGATCGACAGCGGGTCCTGGCCGTTCAACGCCTCGATGCCGCCCTGCGGCATGGAGAACGGGTTGTGGCCGAACTCGATCCTCTTCTCATCCTCGTTCCACTCGAAGAAGGGGAAGTCGACGATCCAGCACAGCGCGAACCTGTCGCGGTCGACGAGGTTGAGATCCTCGCCCACCCGCGTGCGCGCCGCACCGGCGAACGAGACGAACTTCTTCGGATCGCCGGCGACGAAGAAGGCGGCGTCGCCCTCGCCCAGCCCGAGCTGCGTGCGAATCGCCTCGGTGCGCTCGTCGCCGATGTTCTTGGCGATCGGGCCGGCGCCCTCGAGCTTTTCGCCCTCCTTGCGCCAGAAGATGTAGCCCAGCCCCGGCTGACCCTCGCCCTGCGCCCACGAATTCATACGGTCGCAGAAGGCGCGGGAGCCGCCGGTCCTGGCCGGAATCGCCCAGACCTCGGCCTTCGGATCGTTGGCGAGGATGTTGGCGAACACCTTGAAGCCCGAGCCGCGGAAGTGCTCCGAGACGTCCTGCATCTCGATCGGGTTCCTCAGGTCCGGCTTGTCGGATCCGTACTTGCGCAGGGCGACGTCATAGGGAATGCGCGGGAATTCCTGCGTCACCGGCTTGCCGTCGGCGAAGGTCTCGAAAATCGAGCGAAGGACGGGTTCCATCGTCTTCAGCACGTCGTCCTGCTCGACGAAGCTCATCTCCAGGTCGAGCTGGTAGAATTCGCCGGGCAGGCGGTCGGCACGGGGGTCCTCGTCGCGGAAACAGGGTGCGATCTGGAAGTAGCGGTCGAAGCCCGACACCATGATCAGCTGCTTGTAGATCTGCGGCGCCTGAGGCAGCGCGTAGAACGTTCCCGGGTGGATGCGCGACGGCACCAGGAAGTCGCGTGCGCCTTCCGGCGAGGAGGCGGTCAGGATCGGCGTCGAATATTCGGTGAAGCCCGCCTCCGCCATGCGGCGGCGCATTTCGGCGATGATCTTCGTGCGCGCCACGATGTTCTTGTGCAGCGTTTCGCGCCTGAGATCGAGGAAGCGGTACTTCAGCCTGATGTCTTCGGGATAGTCCGGCTCGCCGAACACAGGCAGCGGCAGTTCCTTCGCGGCCGACAGCACCTCCATGTCGCGGGCGAAGACTTCGATTGCGCCGGTGGCGAGGTTCGGGTTGACGGTCTCTGGGGTGCGCGCCTTGACCACGCCGTCGACGCGGATGACCCACTCGCCACGCACGGACTCGGCGGTGCGGAAGCAGGGCGAGTCGGGATCGGCGACGATCTGGGTCAGGCCGTAATGGTCGCGCAGGTCGATGAAGAGCAGGCCACCGTGGTCACGCACGCGGTGGACCCAGCCGGAAAGGCGGACGGTCTGACCGACGTTTTCGGTTCTCAGTTGTGCGCAGGTGTGGCTGCGGTAGCGGTGCATCGCAAGGTCCAGTTCAATCAGGCCATGGGCAGGACGGCGGATCGGCCGGTCCGATTTTCGGCGCGAAAAGCGCATGGGAGGTGGGGTTTGTCAAGGCAAGCGGGGGCGCGGCGACCAATGCCTGCGCGCCGGCCGCGCATCAAAGCCGCTTCATCAGGAAGACCAGCGCGTGGCCGGGCGGAAAGCCGTCGATGCGGCCGAATTCGGAATAGCCGGCACGCTTGTAGAAGTCCGGCGCCTGGAAGGTGAAGGAACCGAGATAGATACCGGCACACCCCCGCGCCCGCGCCTCCGCCTCGGCCCCGGCGAGCAGACGGCCGCCGATCCCCTGCCCGCGCCGCTCCGCCCGGATCCAGAGCCAGTCGACGAACAGCCAGGCGAATTCGCTCCTGCCCTTCAGCCCGCCGGCCACCGACCCGTCCTCGTCACGGGCGACGATCCAGAGCATCCGCTCGTCCGGCGGACCTGCCTTCTCCCGGTTATAACCGTTGAGTCCGTCACCGATCAGATCGCTTAGCTCGTCGGAAACGCTCGTCGTCGTCGTCAGGGTGGTCATCTTTCCCTCCGGTGTCCGTCCCTGACCGCAATATCCGCGCGCGCGGCCGCGCGGGCGTTGGCGCAGCCACGGCAATTACGTCGCTCCAGGCCGATCTCGGTCGCTTTGCGACCATGATCCGACTATGCAATTCCAAGCGCGAGTCCGTTCCGAAGACATGTCCTCCATCCGTCCCCTGATACCCCTGCTCACCGCCGCCGGCATCCTGCTCGGCGGCAACGGCCTCCAGGGCACGCTGATCGCGCTACGCGGCGCGCAGGAGGGATTCTCGCCGACCGTCATCGGGTTCATGGGCACATCCTATTTCGCCGGCTTCCTTCTCGGCTGTCTGGCGATCACGCGCATCATGAGGGACGTCGGCTATGTCCGCTCCTTTTCGGCGCTGGCAGCGGTCGCCTCGGCGGGGGCGCTCCTGCTCGTCCTGGTCATCCACCCGCTGATGTGGTCGGCGGTGCGTTTCGTCACGGGCTTCTGCTTCGCCGGCCTGTTCACGGTCATGGAAGCGTGGCTCAACTCGGGCGTCTCCAACGAGAATCGCGCCCGCGTGCTCGCCGTCTACCGCATGATCGACATCGGCGCGGTGACCGGCTGCCAGTTTCTCATCCCGGCGTTCGGCGCCGGCGGCTTCACCATCTTCGCCATCATGTCGGTCATGATCACGCTGTCGCTCGTTCCGGTGTCGCTCGGCGACCGGTCCAACCCGGCGGCGCCCGAAGAGGTCAAGCTCGACCTGGCGCGCGCCTGGCGGATCTCGCCGCTCGCCGCGATCGCCTGCATCGCGGTCGGCGTCACCAAC